>DASYQV010000176.1:0-42108 GCA_036005125.1 Vicinamibacterales bacterium | reverse complement strand
TCGGGTCAAGCCTCAGAGCTGCCGCCTCAAGTTCCTCGATCTTCACAGCAGCATTCTACGCTCATCCGCGGTCGTTGGTTGCCCGTGGTCGGACCGGGCAGTCCGCCCTACACCGCTCCTATGTGTCCGACCTGCGCGCTGTGCCGCCGCGATTATCGTTGATGATCCTTCCGGAATTCGTGTCGGCCCAACGATCGCGACTCACCCGCGGCCATACAGGATCGCGTGGCCGTCGGGTGCAGTCGCCGGTTATGCGGCGCTGCGGAGGTAATCGAGAAGGACGTTCACCATCACCCGAATCCCGACCGGTATAGCGCCGTCGTCGGCCATGAACGTCGGCGTGTGGTTGTTGCCAGAGGTCGTGCCCGGTTTGACGGTCCCGAGACGAAAGAAAAATGCCGGAACCTCCTCCGCGAAGTAGGCAAAATCGTCAGCTGCCATCGACGGCGCGCCTCGCTGAACGTTCTCTTTTCCCACGCTGCGCTCGATCGCTGGAAGCGTTCGCTCGACGAGCGCAGTATTGTTGACTGATGAAGGATATCCGCGCGAGTACTCGAGTTTGTACGATCCGCCCGCCGCCTGTGCTATGCCGCCCAGGATCTGCCCCATCCGCCGCTCGACCTCATCCTGCGCCTGAGCGCTAAACAACCGGACAGTTCCCCCAAGCCGCACGTCCTCCGGGATGATGTTGTTCCGCACTCCGCCGTGAATCTCCGCTACCGTAATGACGCTTGGCTCAAAAGGTGAGAGGTTGCGTGATCGAATCGTTTGAAGCGCCAGCACGGCTTGTGCGGCCATCACCACGGGGTCAACGCTCAATTGTGGAAATGGCGCATGCGCCGACCTACCCATTAGAGTGATGTTGAACGCGTCGGACGAGGCATTCGTCGCGCCGGGCGCGTAGCCGATCTTCCCCACAGGTATGTCAGCATTCGAGTGCAGCCCGAATACTGCGCTCGGATGCAGATCTTGGAACAGTCCCTCCTTGAGCATGAGCTGCGCCCCTCCTTCTTCCCCGGAAGGTGCACCTTCTTCTGCTGGTTGGAAGATAAACATCACGGTGCCCTGCACTTGGTCACGGACGGACGCCAGGACCGACGCCACGCCAAGCATAACGGCCGTGTGAACGTCATGACCGCAGGCGTGCATGACGCCGACTTCCTGCCCGCTGTAAGTCGTTCGCACGGTGGATCGGAACGGGTAGGGAGTGTCTTCGATGACAGGCAGCGCGTCCATGTCGGCGCGTACGGCGACAACCGGGCCGGGACGTCCACCCTTTAGAACCCCGACAACCCCCGTGTGCGCGATCTTGGTCTGGACGTCCAAACCGAGCGAGCGGAGGTGCGCGGCGACCAATTCGGCGGTCTGGAACTCGCGGTTCGACAATTCCGGATGTTGATGGATTTGATGTCGTATTGCCGTGATCGCCGGAACGATGTGTCCGATGGCCGTTTCGAGGCGCGCGTCGGGGGTCTGGGCGAAAACGGATGAGCCGCCAAGGGTGAATAGTACGGCCAGAAGTAAATGGCGTGATGGTGCATTCATTTTCGTCCTCACGAAACCGATTCTTGTTGGAGCGACTTGAAGTTGCCGCATAACGCTCCGAATGAGCCGCGCGCCGTACCGACATGATGGCACGGGTCATTTGGCGCGACGGCTCCATTCGGTGTTGGGCCACTTCGCTCGATGTCATTTGTCGGGCAACGCGTAATCGTTTCGCTTCGCCGGATCGTCTGTCAGATACTGGACAAACTCCCAATCGTTACCATCAGGGTCGTAGAAGTAGACGCGCTTCCGATAGGGGTTGTTTGGGGGCGTCGAGTTTTGATAGCCCGCCGAGTGGAGTCGCTTACGCAGCCCCTCGACGTCATCAACCTCGTAAGCGAGTGTCATGGCTGAGAATGAGGACCAGGCGTTGCCCGACTTGCTCGTGACCGCGCACAGGACTGAGGTCGGCCCACCGGACTTCGCCTCTCAGTATTCTGGCCATGCGTCGAGAGCATCGATCACGGACTCTTCGGCAAGGCGCTGCTCCTCTGCAGGATTCAACTTCGCGCTTTCACGGGCGAGACGTGTTCGCGCCAGGCGTTGCAGCTTGTCCGCAAGCGCCGCTTCCACCGCTTGGCTACGATTGCGAAACATTCGTTGAGCCACTAGGGCGTCGAGTTGGCTCAACAGTTCCGCATCGAGCGTCAGAGCGACTTTGGCTTTCGGCATAGTAGTATGATGAAATATCATGACTACCTGCGAAGCGATGTTGTGACCCAATGTCCGAAAACTGAGCCTGGCGGCGCTCCCGATCCCAGATCAGCCGGGGATCTCGCGGAGAGCGCCATCGACGTCCTGTCTAGGACGCCACTCGACGAGATGGCCCAGCACGATCTGGAGACGATGCGCTCTGCCCATGAAAAGAGGGTGCGGGTGATCAGCGAGGCGCTTGAAAAACGGGACAGGAGCTCGCGATCCCCGCGGACGTCGCCGCGCAAATCAACGGCTAAGAAAGCCTCGATCAGCTCAGTGAGATCGCAACCTCGTGCCTGACCGAGTATCTCTGCGCAGGAGTGTTCAGGAGCGGGCACCGAATGGAGGCGCGGAACACCACCCGGTGCGCGCGCATGTCGACGAACATCGAGGGGCTGGCTGCCCCGGTCGCCCACGCCTGTGTCCGCGTTCGGTTCGAAGGGCATCGCCGCGGCGTTCTCAACGTGGCTGCCCGGCCGGGAGAACTGTTCCGGAGAACGAGCTGCGCTTCCTGGAGACGAGGGGCCGGGCGGCGTTCACGCCGAAGGTGATGGGGTCCTCGTAGGGCAGCGCCGCCGACTTTTTCCTTCATGAGGTTCGCGAACCGCGTGACGTCCCGGCCTCGATGGCGCGCGAGCTTCTCCACGTCGACAAGGACGCCACCTGCGCACACGTCGACCGACTCGATTCCTAGCGGAAGGAGAACACCATCGTCGCGTCTCGCCCACTCCGCAAGCGGTAGGCGGCGAACGATTCCTTGTCGGCGAAATCCAGGTACATGTTGTCCTTCATTCAACCCGCGAGAAGCTCGAGCCACCCTTCGGAATAGACGACCGTCTGGCTTTCTTCGTCCAGCGACGAGATCGCGTGGTCGACGCGCCCGTTGACGGGTACAAGCACGATCCAAAGGTCCTGCAGACCCCTCCGGAAGCTCACGGGATGCGCCCAGACGATGTCGGTGATCCGAAGGACCCGCCGATCGCCCGCCAGGTTGCGGGCGATCTCTAACTAACTAGGAGGCCCGCGCCGGGAAACGACCTCGACCTTGCCGTCCGCCAGCGGCGTGAACTGCCAACGGTTGTGCATGCGCTGGAAGCGGACCCTGCCCTTGTTGTGAGGCCCCTGTTCGGCGACGCCATGTCGAGACCTACCGCCTTCGTCTTGGCATCCTGCGAGACGATCGTGCTGATCAGCAGTTCGCGATCGTCGAACAGGAACGGGAAGTAAAGGCGCCACATGTCGAGATCGTAGCCTGTGACCGGGCCGAAATTCACGATGCGGGTGAATTCGACGCAATTGGGGAACTAATCCTGGCAGGTGTGCAGGTGGGTTGGAACGCCAGGTCCTCACGACAGCGCGAGGAGCGGGCCAGCGCTTCGGAACTGCGTCAAGGCGATAGACGGCGATGTCCTGCGGCTCGTGCCCGGGATCGGGAGATAACGCATCGCAACCGCTTTATCGCCGGCAGAGCGCCGTCAGCGGATGTCGTCGATGAACTCGAACTTGGCGTTGACGTATTTTTCCTCTTTCAGAATCTCTCTCAATTCGTCGCGGAAGAAGGCGTGACTCTCATCAGCAATCACCATGTTCATCAGGAAGTACGGAAACGACCCGCCGAAATTGGTATCCTGGATCAGTTCGACCTCGACCTTCCCGTTCCGATTCGGCGTGAACTTCCAACGGTTGTGCATCTGTTCAACCCGGACAATACCGTCGTTGTGCGGCAAGACATTGGGCAACACAACAGCGTCAAGCGCCACGGCCTTGCTTGCTTTGTCTTGCGAAACAATGGTGCTGATCAGCAGCTCTCGATCCGAGAGCGGAGATGGGAAATCCAGCCTCCACATGTCCACGCTGGAGCGCGTTACCGGATCAAAGTCTTTTATGGGCGTGACAGCGATGCAATTGGGAATCCATTTCTTACAAGTTTCCAAATTATGATCAATGATGTGTGGCGCCGCGAGTTGACTCAGCGTGTATTCGCCTTCCATCACCGTTTTCGTCTTGATCAACCTGTCGCCGGGGACTTTCAGCGTGTATACCTTCACGCCGTCCACGTCCTTGGCGAGCTTCCATTCGGCGGATCCCGATGCCTTCCAGATCGTGTCAGCGGCGATCCCGGCGAGCACGAGCAGCGTGAATGCGACATAAAGTTTCTTCCAGAGCGGGGACTTCGCCTTCTTCGGGGCAGTGTTGACTGAATGGGGGGCGATGGTCTCTTCCTTCCGGTTCAAAGGGTGGATTGCGGTCGCGGTCTCTTCCTTTTGGTTCAGAGCGTGAATTGTGCTCATGGTCTCTTCCTTTCGGTTTGAAGGGTGGATTGTTCAGCGGATGCGCGCTTCTTCCGGGCGCGGTTCTTCGCGGTAGGCGTTCGATTGTTTCGTCAGGGTCCTGGCGAGGTATTTCGCCAGGCAGATCAGCGTCAGCGTCGGCGCCACCCTTCCGTTCTCCGGAATCAACGAGCCGTCGCAGACATGCAGATCGTCGATGCGGGTTTCCAGCCTCACGTCCACGTCGTCCCCGACCCGCAGAGTGCCGAAGGTCCCGCCTGTCATCAGCGGGCTCTTGAAGATTCGCGTCGCTCCCGCATGTTCCAGGATGCGGCGCGCCGCGTCCTCGCCGCGCTTGAGCTTTTCGAAGACCGCGGGATCCAGCTCTTTGTGGTAGTGCCCGTCCGCGGAGAGGGAGCCTCCGACGGCGTCGTGCGCCTTCACCATGATGCCGACATGCTCGGCATAGGAAAACACGCGCATCGGATGCAGGAACTGGATCATGAACATGTAGAAAGGCAGCTTGTGGGCGTTGGCATCGAGCAACTTGGTACCGTCGTCCAGCGTCGTCCCGAACGCGCCCGCGAAACCGTCGCGACCCCGTAGACCGGGAATGCGGCCGAACATGATTGAACTGGGGTCCACGTAATATCCCTTCGTGGCGACATCCGCCAAGCCGCTGTTGCGCAGGATGAGGGGCGTCGCGAGCGAGCCCGCCGAGACGATGATCTTCCTGGCATGGAAGCGCGTCGGCTGGCCGCCGAACGGCGAACCCGCGATCCGGCATTCGACGCCGACCGCACGGCCGTTCTCGATCAGCACACGCTCGACCCGGGCCTGGCACTGCAACCTCGCGCCAAGACGCACCGCCTCATCGACGTAGCTCAGGGCCTTCCATTTCGCCTCGTAGCAATAGCCGCCGTCGCACATCGACTGGTCGATCAGCATCAGCTTCTTCTTCCAGTCGTAGCCGGCCGCGAGGGCGGCCTCCTTCAACCGGTGCGCCTGGGGACTCAGCAACTCGTCCCGCATTTCGCCGAGCGGCAGTTCGCGCCGGGCCTCGTCGTACTCGGCGCCCAGATCGATGCCGAGGGCGCGAAATTCGTCGATCGGGGGTTCGTCCATCACGGCGAGATACATGGCGCTGGAGCCGCCGGCGGTAAACACCCGCGCGTCCTTGAGCTTGTCCGCGACCTTGACCTCATCGAACATCGAGGCCAGGGTCCAGACGGTCTCCTTGAGCGGGCGGTACTTGCCGCGCTCGAGCAGCAGCACCGTCCGTCCGCTGGCGCTCAACTGGCGCGCGAGCGTGGCCCCGGCCGTACCGGAGCCGATGATGATGGAATCGAACGAATCGTCGGGTTTGGGGGTAGTCACGACCTGTCGATCTTTGTAATGCGAGATGAAATGCACGGTTTCGTCAATGGAGATGCCGATGATGATCGGCGCGCTCCTGACTACGCTGCCGGGGCATGGCGTCCCGCCTGCAGAAAACCCGCTTGTTGAACCTCAGGTAAAGGCGATGCGATCCGGGAGCGGCTCAGGACGACGAGCCGCACGGCAGCGACGTTACTGGAAAATCTTCGCGATCGCCGCACTCCCCTCGGCGCCCACGACGGACAAGTGATCCGCGTCGATCTCGATGCAGGCGGCAGGCTTGACCAGAAACCTGTTCCATCCGAGGTCGGCGGCGACGTCGCCGTTGCTCCGCGTTGCGCGGACGACGACCGTTTCGCAGGCCTTCGGGAGTTTCCGCGGACGATACCTCCGGCAGGCTGTCTCGTTGGCGAGCGAAAGCCGGTAGGCGAGCATGAAATGCTCCTTCGGCGTCTCGAACCCGTTCCGCCTGACGAGCTCGTAAAGATAGTCCGCGCGATTCTGCTCGGGCACCTGGCGGAACTCGTCGATGTCCAGCTGCTGCTCGCCGCCGAGCGCATGGATCACATTGACGAACGCCTCGGAAATCTCGTCCGTCAGATGGCGCGTGGAGAATGCCGGGCAGCGGCAATCCACCAGCACGAGCCGTTCGACCGCGACGCTCTTCTTGAGCAGCTTGCGCGCCATCTCGAATGCGACGACGGCGCCGTTCGAGTAACCGAGCAGGCTCAGCCGACGGGCATCGCGCATCGCCGCGAGGGCCGCGATGTTGGCGTCGGCGTTCTCACTCACGGAACCGAGGGGTCCGCGCGTGCCGTCCAGGCCGACCGCCTGGAACGCAAACATCGGCCGCACGCCATCCATGGCGCGGCTCAGCGTCTGCAGCGACAGGACGCTGCCGTCGGCACCGGGGACGGCGAAGACCGGCGTTCCGGAGGCATTGGTTTGCATCGGCACGAGCAGGCCGCTGGCTGCCTCCCGGCTGACGAACCAGGTTTCGAGGTCGCTCTTCGTCGGTGTGTGCCGCGGCTTCGCGCGTGCGGACTCCACGGCATCGGACGCACCGGCATCGGCGGTCGCTACGACGTGTATCCGATCGATCGTGTCCCGGTACTTCTCGGCCAGATGGCGACCGAGACTTTCGATGTCCGGATGGCTGAACACGACGCTCGGGGAGATGTTCTCGTCCAGCAACTCGATGAGCTGCCGGACGAGCATAGCCATCGCGACCGAATCGAACCCGAGCTGAAGGAAATTCCGGCCGACGTCGATATCCTCGCGCGGCACCTGCAGCAGACAGGCCGTTTCCTGGAGGAGGAAGAGTCGGATCTTGTCTTCCGTGTCGAGCGCTTCCGAGCGCTCGACATCACCCGGTGAGCCGGAGAATCGCCATCCGCGCAGGATCGTCGGCGTTTCGCGGCCTTCGCCCTTCACCTTGCCTGGCCTCGCGGGTGGTGGCGCCTCTTCATGGGGGTGTGCGCCATCCTCTCTCTCGAGGTCGAACCAGTACCGCTTCTTCGCGAACGGGTACGGCGGAATATCGAGCAGCTGCGGTGCCGCCTCGGAATTCCTGCGACGCGTCAGCACGACATCGCGCCAATACCGGTCCCATGGCATGTCGATTCCACTGGTCCACAGCAGCGCGACGTCCTTCAAGTGCCGGTCGCGGAGGTTTTCGAGCAGTCGTTCCTCGCCGATCTGGGATTTGATTACGTCGAAGATCCGGCTGCCGTCCCGGCGCTGCAGGCCGCCGGTGAAGATCGAGCCGCTGCCCTCGGCCGACCTGTCGTCCGCAAGCAGCTTCGTCGCGCGCGTCAGCGATTCCAGCAGTTCCTTCTGGCTGGCCGCGACGATCGCAAGCCGCTGTTCCATGGGCTCCGTGGCCATCTGCAGGGTGTACGCCAGGTCCTCCAGAGCGACTGCGGACCCCGGCGCACGCAGATGGTCGGCGTATCGGCCCAGATAATCCACCAGCGATTCCCGCGTCCGCGCGGAGAACACGAACAGCTGTGGACCGCCCTGCCCTTGGCTGGCGCGACCGCGGTTCGTGCGGTATTCCTCGAACAGCAGGTGCACGTTCACACCGCTGTCGGAGAAGGAATTGAGACCCGCGCGTATCGGCTCGTCTCCGCGGCGCAGATCTTCGAATGCGAGCGGGCGATCGGCGATGTACAACGGATGCGACTTGGCCTCGATGTCGATGAAGCTGTTGAGCGTCTTCTTGGTGATGGTGGCGGGAAAGCGCTTGTGATGCAGTGAGAGCGCGATTTTGATCGCGCTCGCCACGCCGCTGGCCGGTTCGACGTGGCCGATGTTCCCCTTGATGCTGCCGAGCGCACAGTACTTTTCGCCGGCGGCGCCGGAGTGGAAGGCGTTCTTGATGCCTTCGAACTCGAACGAATCGCCCCATTTCGTGGCGTATCCGTCGACTTCGATGTAGCGCACGCTGTCCGGTGCGATGTCGTGCGTCTCGTAGCACTCGGCAATGACCTGCGTGATCGCTTCGTGCTTGATCTCGGAGATGAAGCTCGCGCGTCCCCTGTTGTTCTGGTGCGTCGCCGCGAGCCGGGCGAAGATCCGGTTGTTGTCGCGCTCGGCATCATCCATCCGCTTGAGCACCAGCAGGCCGAGGCCTTCGCCGCGCGTGAAGCCATTGGCGTTGTCGTCGAAGACGCCGCAGCTCCCGTCCGGCGACAGAAGGCCGTAGTGCGCGATGGCCGCGTAGTCGTCGGCGAAGAGGTTCAGCGAAACGCCGCCGCAGATGGCCAGGTCGCACTCGCCGTGCGCCAAGGCCTGGCAGGCGCGGTGGATCGCCAGGGCGGACGAGGCGCAACTGGCGTTAACGACCTCGCTCGGGCCCTTGAAGTCGTATACGAAGGAAATGCGGTTCGCGAGGTAGTAGATCGGGCTTGACGAGCTGAAGACCGGCGCGGACGGGATGCGGTGGAGATTCCGGCGCAGGTAGTGCTCGTACTCGGCGTACTCGTACCCGAGGAACAGCGACGTGCGCGACCCGCGCAGCTTGTCGGCGCGAAGACCGGCATGCTGCAGCGCGTGGTAGATCGCCTGCATCACCAGTCGTTCCTGCGGGTCGCAGAGCTTCGCCTCGTCCTCGCTCAGGCCGAAGAACGCCGGGTCGAAACGGTCGACGTCCTCGATGAGCGCGCCCCAGCGCGGCTTCGAACCTGCAGCGTCGCCGCCGTGGCGACGCCAGCGATCGCTGTCGATCGGCCGGATCGACGAGCGCTCGTCGACGAGATTGCGCCACAGCGCGTCGGGCGTCTTCGCATCCGCGAACTCACAGGCCATGCCGACGACCGCGATGTCCCGGGACCGGGCCGGCGCCGTGTCCGACCGCACCTCGACAGGCGCGGCGTCGTGCTCTTCGGCGCCGGACAGCCCGTAGTAGTGCGACAGCCCGTCGGCATGATGCTCGACGAGGTAGTCGATCAACGCCTCCTTGGAGGAGAACCGCTCGCCGCGCAGATCGAGGCCGTATTCTTTCTCGACGAACCGCAGGATGCGCGCGAGCGACGCCACGCCGCCGCGGCGAGGCTCGGGACGCCGACGCGGTGCGACGGCTCGCGCGGCTGTGCTCGTCGCGGGTGCCTTCGCCGCCGGCGCGGGCACCGGGCGCACGGTGGGGACCGGCGGGACCTCGGGCGCGGGCGCGGGAGGCGCTTCGCTCGCCGCCGCGCCGATGGCGGCCGCCAGCTCGCGGATCGAGTGGACGGCCGTCAACTGCGCCGGCGTGATCGAGATCTTGAGCTGCTTGCTCAGGTTCGTCATCAGCTCGATCGCGATGATCGAGTCCATGCCGAAGGAATCGAAATCCGCGTCGACGTCCAGCCTGTCGAGCGGGATCTTCAACGTGGACGCCACCGTTGCGGCGATCGTATCCAGAAGTGTCGGTTGCGCGAGCGCGATCATTTCAAACTCCCGATTCTTCTGCCAACTCGAGGTCGGCCGACAGCAGCACCGTCACGCGCTCAGTTTCGTTGCGAAGCGTCGCGCTTCCGGTTCTTGCGCCGGAGCGCCGGCGAGGGCCTTGAGGCATTCCATCGGCTTCTTTGGAGATGGCGCGACGGCACGGGTTCGAGCCGCACGATGGCTATAGACGACGCTCGGCCAGCAGTTGAACGCGATCGAAGGCTCGAGGGAACAGGCGGTCCAACAGGCGGACGTGGTACCCGACGCGTGCCGTCAGGTACAGCTGCATGCCGTTGCCGATCTTCTCGTTCTGTGTGTCGTGTTGCCCTCACGCCGCCCCCTGCTCCTCCACGGCGACGTGCGCCGGCTCGGCGGCCGCAGGCGCGTACTTGACGTTCTGCTGGAAGGTCAGCAGCAGTGCCGGAAGCAGGAACAGGTCGGTCAGCAGGCCCATGAAGATGGCGAGCGCGCCGAACCTGCCCATGTTCGCCGTGCCGGCCGCCGAAGCGATAGCCAGGACCCCGAAGCCGAGGCCGAGGATCAGCGCGGTGAACACGGTGCCCAGTCCGGCCTCCGACATCGTGCGCCGCAACGCCGCGCCCACGTCGCGATCCTCCGCGAGCTGCCGCTGGTATTGGGAGATGAAATGCACGGTGTCGTCGATCGAGATGCCGATGATGATCGGCGCCAGCATCATCGTGTAGAAGTCGAGCGACATGTCGAACAACCCGAGCAGGCCGAGCGTCAGGAAGGCCGGGATCAGGTTGGGCAGCAGCGCGATCAGGCCGACCGTGAACGAGCCGAACACCAGGAGCAGGATCACGCTCACGATCGCGACCGCGACGCCGAAGCTGATCGCCTCGTTCTCCGTGATGTACTGCGCGGCATGGTTCGCCAGCGCGAAGATGCCGGTGATCGAGACGCTCGTTTCCGGATACTTCGCCTTCAGCCGGGCCATCGTCTCGTCGATGTCGGCACGCATCTGCGCGAACACGCGGGAGTACTCGTAAGAGCCGTAGTTGTGCAGCGCGATCTTGATGTTTGCCTTGCGGTAGTTGTCGTCCACCAGCCGCTGGCGTTCGCTCGGGTTGGCGCTGTTGAACAGGAACAGGGTCTGGGCCAGGACCTCACGCGTCCCCGGTATCCGGTAGTTCTCGCGGGCGCCGTCGTTCAGCTTCTGGTTCGCGTCCTTCACCACGTCGACGAGCGAGCCGGTCATGACCACGTACTTCTTGTACTTGGTCTCGAACGTGTGCTGGAGCTTCTCCATCTCCTTCAGGACCTCGGGATCTTGCAGGGCGAAATCCTCCTTGAAGTTGAGGTACAGCACCATGCTGTAGGCGCCCATCATGTGCTCGTCGGCGACCTGCACGCTCTTGGTGAAGGTCGAATCCTTCGGATACTGGTCGAGGATCTGCGTGTCCACCGTCACCTTCGTCGCCCCGTAGACGCAGAAGGCGAACAGCAGCATGAACGGGACGATGAAGGCGACCGGGCGCTTCTCGACGATGGGGACGATCTTGTCCAGAACCGCCGTGATCGCCGGCATGACGTTGAAGCGCGGTTTCCGGGCGGCCTTCGCCGGCTTGGGATTCTTCGGCACCGTCGACCAGGCATCGAGGAGGAGCGGCAGGAGGTAGATCGTCAGGAACAGCGCGAACACGATGCCGAGCGTCGACATGATCGCGAAGTTCTGGATCGGGACGACCGGCGTGATGTTCAGCGCCATCGTGCCGACCATGTTCGTCAAGCCGGTCAGCAGGAGGGCGACGCCACTGAACGTGTAGACGCGGCGCAGCGCCTCCCGATGGTCGAGGTTGTGCGCGCGCAGGTGCGTATAGCCGGTCAGCAGGTGCACCGAGTCGGCGATGCCGACGGTCAGGATCAGCAGCACGGTGAGGATCAGCAAGCCGGTGACGCTGAGGCCGGTGAGGCCCGCCACGCCGAGCGTGAACACGGTGCTGAGGATGACGATCAGGATCGACCAGGCGACCGCGGAAGGCGACCGGAACAGGAACCACAGCAGGGCGATCATGATCCCGAGCGCGGCCATGTAGAGATTGCCCATCTCCTCGGCCATCTTCATGTCGTGCTCGGCGGCCGCCGTGTTGCCGACCGCGTAGTACTCGAGGTGCTGCGCGTATTCCGGCTTGTTGAGGATCTTCTTGATCTCCTCGAACAGGTTGTAGTAGTCGGCCATGTCGGTCGGCTTGAATTCGACCGGGGCCTCCTTCCCGGCCGCGACCGTCGGCGGGTTCATCGACGGCGCGACGTTGTCGGACACCGCCTTCGGCTCGACCGGGATCGCACCGAAGTCCGTCTCGATGTAGATGCCGCCGTACTTGTGGTCGCGCGAGAAGAACTGCAGGGGGAACTGCTTCTCGGCCTCGGCGGTCGACCGGAGCGCGGCGAGCTCCTCGGCGGACGTGGGTACCTTGCTGCCCACCAGCGGCTTCGCCACCAGCGTGTCGCCCTCGACGGTCAGCACGGGGGCGTTCACCAGCGTGTTGACCTTGACGATGTGCTCGAGGGCCGACTTCTCCTCGGGCTTGAGCCGCGCCTTGAAGTGGATCAGCTCGTTCTGGATGCCGCGTACGGCCTCGAGCGACGCGTGCGAGAAGACATCGCCATCCTTCGGCTTGTAGATGATGTACAGGGCGTCCTCGCTGCCGAATTCGGCATGGTACTGGTGGAAGGCGACGAGGGTCGGGTCCGCCTTGTCGAAAAATCCCTCGATGGTCATGTCCATGCGCAACTTGCCCAGGCCGTACACGCATAGCGCGAGGAATCCCAGGATTGCTACGCCCACTAGCCACCGCCTCTTGCGCAACGCATCGGGGACGCCCCCGAAATGCTGCGTCAAGCAATTCACGACGCGATCTCGAGCAGCCATACACTGGCCTCCTGTTTGTGAAGATGACTACGCTTCCGTGAATCCGGTCACCGGAATATCCCGGCGATCTGCTCGCTGGCCTTGCCGACCACGGACAGATGGTCGGCATCGACCTCGACGCACACGGCGGGCTTGGCCGGGAACCTGTTCCATCCCGGGTCGACCGGTGCGGTGTTCCGTGCTTCGCCCTGACGACGAAGGTGTCGATCGCCTTTGTGATTTGCGATTGATGATTTGTGATTCTGATCGGCGGATCGGAAATCAATCACACATCACAAATTGATCTTTACGGGGCTTGTATTGCGTGCGGGCGCTTCTCGTTGGCGAGTGCGAAGGCGTAGGTCGCGGGGAACTGTTCCCTCGGAATGCCTAACCCGTTGTCCGCTCAAACTCCCGAGTCTTCTGCCAACTTGATATCGGCGGAGAGCAGCGCCTTCAGGCGCTCCGTGTCCGTGCGCGACGACGCGCTCCCGTTCCGGCCGTTGCTCGGCGCGACGAGACGTGCCGGCAGTCCCGCGAACGCCGCTGTGGGCTCCTCTTCGGGCTCGCGGAAGAACCCGCCCTGCTTCAGGTTGCGCATGCTCCCCTTCACGGCGGCGATCACCTTCTCGAGGTTCTCCTCGCTGTGGGCTGTGGTCAGGAAGCAGTTGCCCTGAATGTTCGTCTCGACGCCCGCCATCCGCAGCAGGATGAAGAACAGCGCCTCGGTCACGCCCCAGTAGCTGTCGACGAAACGGAAGCGGAAGAGCGAGCCGAACGTGTCGATGACGACGGGCAGGCGCTCGTCGCGGAAGAAGGCGTTGAGCGTTCCTGCGAGCCGCGTCGTCTTCTCGTTGAGCGTCTTCTGGAAGCACGTGCAGTTCTCGCAGGACGAGCGCGTGTCGCCGCAACGCTGCTTGATCTCGCCGAGCACGGCGAGGGCGGCGGCCACCTTGAGCGGGTTCTGGGAATGCGTGCCCGCCATGCCCGTGCGCTTCGCGCTCGGCATGCTGTCGTCGTCGAACTGCCAGGTGCCGCCGTCGACGAGGTCCATGTACTTCGCCGAGCCGGCGATGACGCCGGTCGGCAGGCCGCCGCCGGGGATCTTGCCGTAGGTCGCGATGTCGGCCTGGATGCCGAACCGACCCTGCGCACCCCGTGGGCAGACGCGGAAGCCGGTGATCATCTCGTCGAGGATCAACGGGATGCTCTTCTCGATCGTCAGCTGGCGGAGCGCCTTGAGAAACTCGACGGGCTGTTTGTACGGATGGCGCGACTGCACCGGTTCCACGAGCACGGCCGCGATGAAGTCCGCCTGCGCCTCGATGGCGTCGAGCGAGGCCATGTCGCCGTAGTCGAGGACGATGATCTGGTCGGCGAACTCCTGGAGTATGCCGGGCGCCACCGGGAAGCTGTTGCCGTTGAGATCCTTCGTCGCCGCCACCGCGTCGGAGAGGCCGTGGAAGGCGCCGTCAAACAGCGCGATCTTCTTCCGACCCGTCGCCGCGCGCGCGATCCGCACCGCGAACATCACCGCCTCCGTGCCCGACTGCGTGAAGAGCGCCCGGTCGTGGCCGGTGATCTCGCAGAACAGCCGGCACGCCTCGAAGATTATCTCGGAATAGCCGACGAGCGGGATGCCCTGGTCGAGGCTGTGCTTGATCGCGTCGATCAGGAACGGCGGCCGGTGCCCGAACAGGTTCACGCCCATGTCGCCGGAGATGTCGATGTACTTGTTGCCATCGGCGTCGTGGACGTACGCGCCCTCGGCCCTGGTGTACGTGATCTGGAAATGGAGTTTCTTCAGGTCCTTGATCAGGTGGAAGGCGCGGCGCTGGTCGACGAAATGGAACTGGTTCTTGAGGACGTTCGCCTTGGATTTCGACACGAACCGGTCGTACTTCTCCACGAGCGCGGAGATGTACGCCCGGTGGTCGTCGGTCAGCTCGCGCTGGTCGACCGTCTTGAGCGGACGGTCGTCGGCGGACATGCGCTTGCCGTTGCGGTCGATCGCGGACGGCACGCCACCGGACGGCCGGATGATCGCGAGCACCTGCGCCTGGGCCTCCTCGTCCAGCGACTGGAACAACCGCATCGCTTCCTGCTTGTCAACTTCCTTCGACAGGATCTTTCTTGACACATCTTCAATTGTGATCTGCATGGCCATGTCCATCCGCCGATCGTTAGAATTGGTACTGGTACCTGACCACGAATTGCTTCTCGTCTCGATACGGCCACGAGCCGCTGCGCTTGTCCCGCTCGAGCGGGTAGAAGACTTCGAAATGGACCGATGAGTTGTCGTTGAGCCGGTACGAACTCAGGAACTTGCTCTGGATGCTCTGGTAGGTCTGGTGGTAGATCGTCAACCACGTCAGAGTCAGGTCGTCGTTCAGGAGACGATTGCTGACCCTGCCGACGAGCGCGTATTCGTTCTTCACTCGCCCGAGGATGTTGTGCTGCCAGTCGAGCAGGTGGTTCCAGACGACCTCGGCGCTGTACACCAGTGAGCGGCCGCCCGGCGAATAATCGAACCCGAGCGAGGCGTCGAACTGGTCGCTCTCGACGATAGTCGTCCCGTTGCCGTCCGTGGACCGGGCGAACAGCGCCTTCGGCTTCTTCAACGCGGCCTCGGCCCTGAACAGCAGGTTCTCCTTCGCGATGTTCGCGGTCAGTCCGTACATCGAGAAGCGCTGCTTGCGGACGACGTAGTCGTTGTCGATGAGCGAGGCCGTCATCAGGCTGAGGTCGCTCTTGCCGAACGTGCGCTGCCAGCGGAGCCCGTATTCGAAATCGGCCGGATCGCCCCAGCGCCGCGCGGGCTCGGGCGCGTCGAACGCGCCGGGAATGTCGTACTCCGACTTCCTGTCCGGATACTTGTTGTAGGACGGACGGGGCACGAAGAAGCCGGTCCACTGGCCGGAATGGCTGAACTGATCCACCGTCAGCATCGGCTGCCCGATCCGCGACTCCTCCAGCGAGACGAAGAAGAATTCCGACGTGTTGCGCGGGCTGATCTCGTCGGTGATCGCGCCGGCCTCGGACACGCCCCACGGCAGGATCTGGTAGCCGAGCCGGAAGCTGGTGTTCCCAAAGCTGGTTTGCAGGTACGTCTCGCGCGGGAGCAGCTCGAGGAAGAGATCCTTGTCTTTCGCCTTCGCGCGGTGGTCGTCCTGCAAGTGCAGGTTGAGCTTGGTGTCGAGGCGCAGGTACAGGCCAGGCACGAGGAGTTTCGCGTACTCCACCTGCACCGATGACCGGTTGTTGACGAGCCGTGTCGGCGACGCGAATTTGTACGACCCCTCGTGCTTCAGGCTGACGCGGAGCGGCTTCAGCCATTCCGCGAAGCGGCGGCCCTCCGTCATGTCGGGAGACGTGACGGGGACGTCGGGCTGCGGCTTCGCCTCCTCGGACGCGCTCGTAGCCGGCAGGGGGCTCTCTTTCGTCGCGTGCGTGTCCAGGGGCGCGTCGACGGCAATGCCGTCGAGCAGGTCTCGCTCGACCACATGCCCGTCGACTGCATTCTTCTTCGCCGCATTCCCGTCGACGGCACGTTGCGCGTCCGGCGCCTGCGCGCGCGCACCGAACGCGATCCCGAAGGCGAAGAGCAACGTCAGGAGTGGGGTCTTCATTTAGGGACGCGCCTCGTAGATTTCGTCCAACATGTCCAGGAACTCGAGGCTCACGCATCGCGGCGCGGTTCCGTCGTCGGACGGGGATGCGGCGTAGAGGGCGTCCAGCAGGGTTTCGAATTCCTTGGCGCGCATCGGGTGCGCGTCCAGATGGGCCGGATAGCGAATGTGCAGCCCCTTGATCTTGACCATGACGCGACCTTCCGCGTCGATGACGTCGACGTCGATGCCCGGCACGCCATTCTGCTGGTGGCCGCCGCGCGCCGGGCGTGCCCAGACGACGCCCTGCCCGCTCGCGTTCGCGGCGAAGACCACGCGATCGAGCGAGGCGATCGTTGCCGAGGGTGCGGGCACGCCCCGCTCTGCCATCAGCCCCAGGCATGCGAGGTGGGCGAACGAGAGCAGCGAGAACGGCTGCAGCTCGTCGGCGGAGCCGTCGGGCAACCGGAACTCGAGCAGCAGCTGGCCGTCGCCGCGGTGGCTGGCGATGACGCCTCGCGGCAGGCGCTCGCGCTCCATGCCAGCGTCGCGCAAGACGTCGTAGAACGCGTCGGCGTCGCGATGTCCCGCGCGGAACAGCTTTCTCAGCTCCGACACCTCGATGCGGCCCGTATCCTCCATGGCTTCATAACGGCCGGCGCCTTCGCAGAGTACCGGGGCGGCCTCGGCGTCGCCCTCCGGGCCGGTACCGAGGACTTCGAAATCGAACGTCCCGTCTCCCGTCGGATGAACGTCGACCGCGATACCGCCTCCGAGCCGCGCGGAGGCCTCGCCGGGCCAGGCGAGGGAGCGGAGCTCGATCACGGGGCGGCGCGAGCGCCCGGCGGTAGACTGGCGTATCGCCAATCGCACCATCTCGACCGGCAGCAGCTCCGGCAGACCGTCTTCCGGCCTGACGCACAGACCACGCACGGCCTTCTCGATCCCGTCCGGATCGGAGACGAAGGAAAGCTTGTCGAAGCCCGAGACATTGCGATGCAACAGCGGATGCACGTTGGCCTGCGTGGCCGACAGCGCCTTCTGTTTCGCGGGATCGATGCTGAACCAGTAGCGCTCGCGGGCGAAGGCATACGTCGGCAGGGCGCAGCGGCGCATCGTGTAGCCGGCGTACAGCGACTTCCAGGCGGGCTCCTGCCCCTTCAGCCAGACGTCGAGCAGCGCCGGCAGGTCCCGGTCTCGCAGCCACCGCTCTATGGTCTCGTCGTCCGTGATGCGGATGTCCGACTTGCGGCGGACGCTGCCCTGCCGCGCACCGGCCCTGGCGGCGTCGCCGTCGACGAATGCCTGCAGGCGTTCGACCAGCTCCGTGCTCGTGCCGACAATGAGGCCCAGGCGCTCCGACATCACGTCGCGGCCGATCTGCAGTGTGTACGCGACATCGGCCAGATAGGCGTCGGGATCCTTCCCGAGGTATTCGAGCAGGCGCCTCGCGTTCGCGCGCAGGCGGTCCCCCGTCTTGGCCGACAGCAGGATCAGGTGGGGGCCGGCCGGGCTGGCGCGCGACTGGCTTTCCTCGTCGGCGTACTCTTCGAGCACGACGTGCACGTTCGCGCCGCCGAAGCCGAAGGAGCTGATGCCGGCCCGGCGCGGCCGCGGTCGGCCCTCGTCGTCGACGGCCGCTTCCCAATGGCGGGTCTGCTCGACGGGATAGAAGGGCGTGTTATCGAGGTTGATGTACGGGTTCAGTTTCTCGAAATGCAGCAGCGCCGGGATCTGCTTGTGCTGAATCGACAGCAGCACCTTCAGGATGCCGGCGATGCCGGCCGCGGTCTCGAGGTGGCCGATGTTGGTCTTGACCGACGTGAGGCCGATGTGGGGCTTGCCCGGCGTCGGCAGCTGGTGCTTCCGGTAGAGGTCCGAGAAGGCCTTCTTCATGGCCTGGATCTCGATCGGATCGCCGAGGCTGGTGCCGGTGCCGTGACACTCGAGGTAACCGACGGTGCGCGGGTCGATCTCGGCCTTCTCGTAGGCTTCGACCAGAAGGTCGGCTTGCGCGTTGGGGTTCGGCGCGGTCAACATCGTCGCCTTGCCGCCGTGGTTCTCGGCGGTCGAGCGGATAACGGCGTAGACGTGGTCGCCGTCGGCGAGCGCGTCCTCCAGCGGCCGGATCAGGATCGCGCCGGAGCCCTCGCCGCGCACGTAGCCGTTCGCACGGGCGTCGAAGGTCTTGCACTTGCCGTCGGCGGCGAGCATGCCCGCCGCGCCGAAGGAGATATGACCCGCCGGCGTCAGCATGACCTGCACCCCGCCGACGATGGCCATGTCGCAGCTGCCGGTATGGATCGACTCGATCGCGCGGTGCAGCGCCACGAGCGAGCTCGAACAGGCCGTGTCCAGCGGCGCGCTCGGCCCGTGCAGGTCGAGCAGGAACGACACGCGGTTGACGAGGACCGCGTGCGAGGTGCCCGAGGCGGAATAGCCGTCGAGGTCGACGTGCTTGCCGGCCATCAGGTCGATGTAATCGCGCGTCGCCGCGCCGACGAACAGGCCCGTCCGGGTACCCGCGAAGTCCGAGACCTTGTGGCCTGAGTCCTCGATGGCGCCCCACACCGTCTCCAGGAAGATGCGCTGCTGCGGGTCCATCATCTCCGCCTCGCGCGGCGAGATTCCCCAGAACAGAGGATCGAACTTGTCGACCTCACGCATGAAACCGCCCCACTTCGACAGGGTCTTGTTCTTCTCCGCCATGGGGCTGCCGTAGTACTCCTCCCAATCCCAGCGATCTTTTGGGACGAGCGTGACCATATTGTTCTCGGCCTTGGCGAGCTTCTCCCAGAACTCGTCGAGCGTGTCCGCCTGCGGCATCACGCCGCTCATGCCGACAATCGCGATCGGCCGCTCGATGAAGCGGCGTCCCGGCGCGAAGCTGCTGCGGCCAACCGCCGGCGGATACGGCGCGTCGACGATGGCGGGCTTCTTCTTGAAGGCGATGGGCGTCTGGTCCGACGCCGGCACTCCCGGCCTGGCTGTGGCCGGCGCCGGTGTCGATGTCGACAACTTCGCCGCCTGCCCGTGCACGCGACGGACGGTCTCGCCGTGCTCCTTCGCCAGATGTCGGGCGATCTCGCGGATGTTGGGATACTCGAAGAACACGACCGGCGTGATGTCCAGGCCGTACTTCTCGTTGACGAGGTTGCTGAAGGACGTCAGGCCGATCGAGTCGAAGCCGAGCTCGAGCAGGATCGCATCGAGGTCGATATCGGCGGCGTCGAGCTTGAGGAAGTCCATGACGATGCGCGACAGGCCATCCTGCACCGCGAGCGTCAACGCGTCGGCGTCCACTGCGGCCGCCGGAGCTGCCGACCCGGAGACGGTCGTCGTGACTTCCTTGACGGCTGCGGCGGCCGGGGTCGCGGCCTCGGCCGGGCCGATACCCCACGCGCGCTCGACCTTCTCCTTCACGCCTTGCAGCACGGCGAGATGCGACCGTTCGCTCTGCAGGCCGAGCAGGAACGCTTCGATGCCGACCTCACGCTCGAGCGGTTTGATGCCGAGGTTGCGTTCGAAGAACAGCGCCGTCTGCTCGTCGAGCCGCATACCGCCCTCGGCCCAGATCGACCAGTTGAGACTCAGCGCCCGGCCGTGGCGGAAGCCGCGATGCGCCCGCGCGTTGCGCTCGGCGGCGAAGGCGTCCATGAAGTGGTTCGCAAACGAGTAATCGCTCTGCCCCGCGTTGCCCGCGAGCGCGGCGAGCGACGAGAAGGTCACGAAGAAGTCCAGCGCATCGTCGCGCGTGGCCTCGTCGAGCAGCACCGTGCCGAGGATCTTGGGCGCGAATACCGCCTGCATCTCGTCCCGCGTCTTGTTGCGGATGTACGAATCGCGCAGGACGCCGGCGCTGTGGATGATGCCGTGCACGGCGCCGTAGGCGTCCCGGCAGGCCCGCACCAGCCGGTCGACGTCCTCGCGCTTCGAGACGTCGGCCTGCACGTACTGCACCTCGGCGCCGGTCGCTCGCATCGCTTCCATTGCCGCCTGTGCGTCGCCGTCGAGCACGCGGCGACCGCTCAGCAGCAGGCGCGCCTGGAATCGCCGCGCCAGATGGTCGGCGAAGATCAGGCCCAGGCCGCCCGCGCCGCCGGGGATGACATAGGCGCCGCGCTGCCGGATCGGCGCGTGTTCGAGCGCCGGCGCGGGCGTCGGGCAGGCCTCGATCCGGCGCACGAAGCGCCGGCCGTCGCGGTAGCGGACGGCGAGCGCCTTCGTGTCATCGTCGAATTCGCCGGCGAGCGCGTCGGCCACCGCCGCATCGAACGCCGGCCGGAGCTGCACGAGCTCGATGACCTTGCACGCGAGCCGCGGCGATTCCGCGCGCAGGATCGTCGCGAAACCCTGGATCGCGTCGTTGTGCGGCTGCGACTTCTCCGGCGTGCTGAAGTACAGGTAATGCAGGCGGACATCGCTCTCGCATTTCTGGCCGATGATCGCCTGGCACAGGTGCAGGAAGGCAAAGGCGCCGTGGTCGAGCGCCCGCGTGATCCGCACTTCGGCCGGGACGGCGTCGTCTGCGTCGGCGGGCAGGGCCGACCATGCGAAGCAGACCTGCAGCGGGGTCGCATGCGACTCGCGCAGCGAGGACAGCAGCTTGTCGAAGTCGTCGAGGCTGCCGGCGGCGACGCGATAGCTGTGCGCGTCGATCCGCTCGTACGCCTCGCCCGGATAGACCGCGACCGGCACGGTCTTGTCGTCGCCACGCGCCGCCAGCGCGGCCCGGTACGCCTCATGGCTCGCGGCATCGGGCGCGAACAGCACGATGGTGCCGCGTGGCGCGGCGGCGGGGCGCGAGGCGTCGATCCTCGCCGACTGCCATTCGGTGCCGTAGTAGAGGGTCGGGAATGCGGTGGCGCTGTCGGCGGCGGCCGGGGCCTTCGAGAAGACGCCCTGCCCCTGCTTCTCGTGCACATCGAGCAGCGGCACGCCGACCGAGTCGCGCACCCGGACCAGCACCTTGCCGTGCTCGTCGACGATGAGCACGTTCATCTTGGACAGGCTCGACGCGGTCTTTTTGTCGTCCCTGGCCTCGGTCACGTAGCTGTAGCAGACCGGGGTGAGGGGGTGCAGGATCTCGACTTCGCCGAGCGAATACGGCACGAACATCTCGCCGGCAGTGCCGGCGAGCCGCGCGCCCATCGCGGCCTGGAACGAGGCATCGACCAGCGACGGGTGCAGGATGAATTCGTCGAAGCTCAGGTCGTCCTGCGCCGGGATCTTCAGGGCACCCAACACCTCGAAGCCGTGTTGCGGGTTCCGGTAGACCTCCTCCAGGGCCTGGAAGGTCGGACCGAGGTCGAGACCCAGCGTCTTGAACAGCGGATAGGCGCGCGCCCCGTCGATGACCTTCTCGCAGCGTGCGCGGATCGCCTCGATGTCGATGTATTCGTCCTCCGGGGCGTCCTCCGACGCGCCGGCGTAGTACAGCTTGCCCTGGCAATACAGCTGCTTCGGCGCGGCCCCGCGTTCGCTATAGACCTCGAACTGCACGGCATCGCCGGCCGGCTTCAGCTCGACGAAGACCTCGTTCGGAACGCCGTTCTCGACCGTCAGCGGGCTGACCCAGAGGATGTTCCGGATCTTCCTGACCTTGCGTTGGGCGGCGATTTCTCCCGCCTTGCGCACGAAATCGAGATAGGCGACGCCGGGAAGCGTCGGGATGCCGGAGACCAGGTGGTCGTAGATGAAGAACTCCCGGTCGGTGAAGACCTTCCGGAACACCTGGCGCTCGAACGTCGATTCGTTGGTGTCGATCAGCGGGTGCAGGCCCGCCTGTGCCGCAAGACCGGCGAAAAGCGGCACGAAGCCCGTCCCCGTCGCGGGTTCGAGCCAATGGCGCTTGTCGGCGAAGGGATAGGTCGGCAGCGAAACGCGCCGGCCGCGCTCCTGCGTCTGCAGGCCCTGCCAATCGGACACCAGGCCGTCGGTCCACAGTTGCGCGAGCTTGAACGGGTCGCGCGACTTCGCCAGCAGGTCGACCAACGCGTCCTTTTCCTTGCGGTTCAGCCGCTTGGTGATGCCCTCGGCGTTCTTCACATGGCCGACGAGGATGCCGTCGTCGCGCGTATCGCCGATGAAGAGCTGCAGCTTGTCGAGCAGCGGCTCGAAGCCGTCGGCGATGATGGCGATGCGGTGGTCGAAGGACTTGCGTCCGACCTGCAACGTGAAAGCGATCTCGTCGAGATCCGGGAAAGACGGCGAGCCGCGATGTTTCTCGATGAAGGACTTGAGCCGCATCGCCGCCTGGCGCAACTGCTCTTCGTTGCGCGCGGACAGCGGGAAGATCCGGGGGGCGAGTTCGATCGCGGCGCCATCGGAAACGGAGGCGCTTATTGCCGCCGCTTCGAGGATGATGTGGGCGTTCGAGCCACCGGCGCCGAAGGAGCTGACCCCGGCACGCAGGGGCTGGACCACGCCGTCGATTTCCTTCGGCGGCCAGGGCTCGAGCTGCTGCTGGACGACGAAGGGCGAATGCGCGAAGTCGATGAATTCGTTGAGCTGCGCGGAATGCAGCGACGGCACGAGCGTGCGATGCCGCATCTGCAGGAGCGTCTTGCACACGCCCGCGATCCCGGCCGCCGCCTCAAGATGGCCGATGTTGGTCTTGATCGAGCCGATCGCGCAGCTGCGCAGCGCGACGTTGTCCCGCTCGAAGGCCTGGTTCAGGCCGGCGATCTCGATGGGATCGCCGAGCTCGGTGCCGGTGCCGTGCGCTTCGATGTAGCCGATGCTGCGCGCCTCCACGCCCGCCTTCGTCAGCGCGGTCGTGATGACGTCACACTGCGCCTTCGAATTCGGCACCGCGTATCCGCTGTTGCGGCCGCCATGACTGATCGCGGAACCCTTGATGACGGCGTAGATGTTGTCGCGGTCCTGTTGCGCCTGACGCAGCGGCTTCAGCAGCAGGGCACCGACGCCTTCACCCGGCACGTAACCGCTCGCGCCACGGCCGAACGCCCGGCAGAGCCCTTCCTCGGACAGGAGCCCGCCGGCAACGGTGATTTCCTGCTTGCACTGGTGCACATCGAGGTTCACGCCGCCGACGATGGCGGCGGCGCACTCGCCGCGCCGGATGGCTTCGCAGGCGAGGTGGATCGCGGTGAGGCTGGCCGAGCACGCGGTGTCGACCGCGAGGCTCGGACCGGTGAAGTTCATGAAATAGGAGACGCGGTTCGCGATGCTCCACAGGAACGAGTTCGCGATCGCCATGTTGCCGGCGAGGCGCTCCTCCGCGCCGACCAGCTGGTACGTCGTCCACACCGCGCCGACGTACACGCCGATCTGGCGGGCCCCGAACTCCTCGCTCTGGAAGGCTTCCGGGTAGTAGCCTGCGTCCTCCAGCGCTTCCCACGCGACTTCGAGGAACAGGCGCTCCTGCGGGTCCAGCGTCTCGGCCTCACGGGGCGAGATGTTGAAGAAGAGCGAGTCGAAACGGTCGATATCGTCGATGAACCCGCCACGGTACTTGCCGAGCGCCTTGCGGTTGCGCCTGCGGGAATAGCGCGACGGCGGGATCTCGGTGATGCAGTCGCGTCCCTGTGCGAGGTTCTCCCATAGCTCTTCCGCGTTCGTGGCCTGCGGGAATCGCGCTGCCATGCCGACGATGGCGATCTCGATGTCTTTCTCCGGCACGCGGTGCGTCTTCCGCTCAGCGACGGCGGCGCTCTCCACGGCCGAGGGCACGGGGGCGCCCGCGGCGCTCGGTCCGGAAGCCGGTGGCTCGGTCGCGGCCATGGGTGCTGATGCCATCAGGAGCCGGCCCAGCCTGTATTTCGCGTTGAGATCGCCCGGGCGCTCCCCTGCCCGGTCGGCGGCAACGAGGTCCGGGATGTCGCGCCTGTCGGCGAAGGCCGCCACGAGCCGGTCGCCGAACGCACGGACATCGTCGCTTTTCATCCCGATCGGGATCGCCAGCCGGATCAGCCCGTTGAGCGAGGTGTCCTTCTGCATGCCGACGCTGTGGGCGCCGCCGCGCACCCCGGTGGCGAGGTAGAGCCAGGCGAGGAACGACGCCACCGGCGAGGCGAGGTGGCGGAACTCGGGGATCCGCTTGACGTCGATCAGCACGCAATGGGCGTTCGCCGGGCGCGCGACCGGGACGCGCGCATCGACGAGGCGTCGCCACAGGGCGCGCACGGACTCGACGCGCCGCCGCATCTGCGTCTCGATGAAGATGCGGTTCTGGAGCGAGAGCGCGATGCATTTCCGATCGATCGCGTCCAGGGCCCTGCCGCTGCCCCGCTGCAGCGCCTGCAGCCTGTCGTGCAGCGCCCGGTCGTTGGTCGCGATCAGGCCACCCTTGTCGACGCAGAAATCCTTGCCCAGGCTGGCGATGACCGCATCGGCCTGCGACAGCAGCGCTTCGGCGACGGGCCAGAGCGGTGTCGTGGTCGCTAGCGACCGCGACCGGCCAGCGCTGGTTTTGCGGTCCGCCGGCAGCGGACCGCCGGGGCGCCATTCGGCGTCGTGCTCGAGGATGACGAGGGCGTTCTCGAGCACGCGGGTGGCGTCGAGCACCAGCGGGATGCGGTGCTCCCCCAGCAGGGACTTGACCTGCTTCAGGTGCGGCAGCGACACCGCGCCGCCGCCCGCGGCATTGTCGGCCAGCTCGATGCAGACGTACCCGATGGCCGCCCGGTGTGCGTCGATCTCGGCCTGCAGAGCCTGCAGGTCGAGGTTGCCCTTGTACGGGTCGTCGGCATTCAGGTCGAACACCGTCGCGACCGGCACTTCCCGGGGAGAGAAGCCCTTGTCGATCTGGTGCAGGATCGTGCTCGGGAACAGGAGGTTCTGCGGCACGCGGCCCTTGTGTTCCCACGCCTTGCAGAAAAGATCTTCCGCCGCCCGCCCCGATTCGGTGAGCGTGAAATGGGCGAACGGGAAGACCTGGTGCAGGCTGGCCTGGATGTCGACCGGCTTCTGGATCTGCGCGATGAGGTTCGCCATCTGCTTGTCGATGGCCGGCAGGCGCAGCTGCGCCCAGGAGTCGGTCTTGAGATCGAAGTCGACGTGGTCGGCCGAGAGGTTCAGCGGATTGAACCCGGCATCCGCCAGCGCCTGCCAGCGCGGTCCAAGGCCCTGGGCGGTGCGCGCCGGCGCGATCGTCGGTGCCATCGCCGGCGCAGCCGGCGAACCGTCGTGGGCGACGACCGGTGTCGTCGACGACGCGGAGGTCCGCGTGTCGTCCGCGCCGGTGTCGTCGGCCTGAGAGGCCTTCGGGTCGGCGATCATGAGGATGATGTCGAGGACGTTGTCCGCCTTGCCGGCATCCACCGCACGGCAGAGGAAGATGTCCCGGCTCTCGGGGCGGAACTTGTTCTTGAACTGCAGGTTGCCCGCGTCGTTGAAGATGTTCTGCGTGCGCAGGTCGTCCAGGATCTTCTCGATCTGCGGATCCGCGTCCGGCGAATCGCTTAGCTTGCAGCCGTAGGTGCCGCCGAGGCTGAAGACGTCGCAGCCTTCGGCGCGCAGGACGTCGATGATGTTGACGATCGCGTACTCGAGACCGCCAAGCGGCATGCGCGGGCCGTAGAACTCGAGGTCCATCAGATATCCCGCGCCCGCGCCCTCGCCCACCATCGGCGAGATCAGGATCGCGTTCTGCATCACGTCGTCGACGTAGGTCAGGAACACGCGGTGCTCGCGGTCGAGCGTGCCGGCGAGGATCTCGTCCTTCACGACGTGGATCAGCGGGTTGACCATGGTGCGGCTGGCGCACCATTGATCGATGATCGCGGCGATCGCCTCGGCTTTCGCGGGATCGCAGCCGCACCGGTACTCCTCCGTACGGCACACGCCGGCGTTCTGGAACTTCGAGATCTGATAACGCAGCCGCCGCTTCGGCCCGCCGTCGAGCGTGAAGTTCTGCAGGTCGACGATGCGCTGTATCACGCCGAACGGCGTCGCCGAGAAGGTCGTGCCGCAGAGTGCGGGCAGGCGCTTCTCGGCGAACAGGTTGAATTGCAGGTCGTTCCGGTTGCAATGGCGATAGAGCTGTTCCGCGAGCGGCAGGAAATCCTCTTCCGGGCCGGTGTAACCGTAGGCGAGCAGGATTCCACGCCCCTTCGCGCAGTTGAAATAGCCGCGCGGCCCGTCGCCGAAGAACAGCAACGGCGCGATCGTGCTCGTGCCGCGAGAGACCGAGGATTCGTTCTTGTAACGGTGGAAGATCTCGAGCCGGCGCTGCTTCAGCCGAGGATACCGGTCGAGATGCGCGATCGACACGAGCGGCGGGGCAGCCTCTTCCGCTCGTCGGGCAGAACCCTCCTCGCTCGTTGTCGCTCGTCGGGGCAAAGCCCCTCCTCGCTCCTTGTCGACAGTCCCCTCCGGGGACGCGTCCGGGAACTTGCGGGTGAGGTCGTCCGGATGTGTCCTGACGAAATACCGGGCGAGGTCGCGGACGTTGAAGTTCTCGAACAGCAGGGTTTTGGGAAGGACGCCGAAATCCTGCTCCAGGCGCTTCAGGATCTTCAATACGAGAAACGAATCGACCCCGAGCTCGCCGAACGGTGTTTCTGCGTCGAATGCGAGGGCCTTATCCGCGGCTTCGCAGATGAGTGATTTGAGATAGGCCTCGGTCCGTGCCTATAAGGTATCGTGATCCATCTTGATGCTTATTGAGTAGGAGTAGGGCGGATCTTCAGATCCGCCATCGCGAAGGCCGAACTGACGTTCGGCCCTACGTACCGATGGCGCCTGTCAGATTTCGATCACGACCTTGCCGCATGCGCGGCCATCTTGCAGGTGGCGGATCGCGTCGGCGGCACGCTCGAGCGGGTAGCACCGATCGATGACGGGCGCAGCGACCCGTCGGCCAGCAACCCCGCGAGCACCGCCACGTCCTCCGCCGATGATGATTTCGCGACGAGCAGCCATCGTTGCCGGCGGCTCACGAGCGACATCAGCAACACGTTCAACGCGGGTCGCAGCGGGCCGAGCCATGGACCGGACGCGGGTCCTCCCACCCACACGAAGCGCCCGCGCGGCGCGAGCACGCGCCGGCAACGCAGCAGGCCCTGGCTGCTCGCGATGTCCACGATCGCGTCGTACTGCATGGCATCGGTCGTGAAGTCGTGCTGTCGGTAATCGATCACACGATCGGCGCCGCTGTCGCGCACCGTGCCCGCCTTGCGATCGCTGCACACGCCGGTGACCGTGGCGCCGAAATGTTTCGCGAGCTGCACGGCATATGTCCCGACCCCGCCGCCGGCACCGTTGATCAGGACATGCTGGCCGGGACGCACCCGGCCGTAATCGCGCACGGCGTAGAGGGCCGTGCACCCCGCCAGCGGGACCGCGGCGGCCTCGGTGAAGGAGACGGCCTCGGGCTTCCTGACGACACTCGACGCCGCGACGCAGATGTATTCGGCGAACGCGCGCGTGGCGCCGGCATAGTCCTGCGCGAGCTCGCCGAAAACCGCGTCGCCCGGACGGAAGGCCGTCACGGCGTCGCCGACCGCCTCGACGACGCCGGCGAAGTCGAGCCCCAGCCCCTTGATCCTCGGGCGTTTCCAGCCGATCTGCGATCGCATCGGGTAGGGCCAGCCGTGCATCAGGAGGCCATCGGCGGCGTTCACCGACGCGGCACGCACCCGGACGAGCAGTTCGTCCGCACGCGGCACGGGCTTGTCCACGTCCTCCAGCTGCAGGACGTCGAGCGAACCGTACTCGTGGGTGACGATCGCCCTCATGCCACCGTCCTGACGTCGGTGTCGATCTTGACGATCGTGCCCTGCGCGACCGCGACCAGCATGGACTGCTGGCCGCGCGCGACGTAGACCTTGCACTCGCACACCGCCTGCCGCAACGCGAAGGACAGCACCGTGGACTTCGCGACCATCCTGTCGCCGATGGTCGGCATCACGTAATTGATCTTGAACTCGGAGGTCACGCAGTTGCCGAGCACGGTCGCGCCGGCGAACGTCAGGCAGTTGTCGGCCAGATAGCTGACGACCCCGCCGTGAACGAAACCGTAGCTCTGCTTGAACTCCTCGCGGATCCGCAGAGACAGTTCGGCGTACCCTTCGGACAACTCGCACAGCTCGGTGCCGAGCATCCGGCTGAACGGCTGCGAGACAAGCACCTGCTGACCGGTTTCGAACAATCGTTCCACTCTCTTCCTCCGTGTGGCGACGCGCACACTTGGCCCGATCACACCGCCGCGATCTCGTCGAGGTCGAAATACCCGTTGTAGCCCTCCATGTAAACGGCCGCGCGATGGCCGAACAACACCATCGCCGAGGTCCGGGTGGTCAGGTCGCCGTAGTCCGCCACGAGCGATTTGGCCTTCGTGCCGACGCGATGGCGCGTGTTCCATGCCGCGACCTTCTGCTCGGCGAGCGCGAAGCGATCGCCGGACGTTGCGGCTACACCGGCCCTGCCGGTCGCCGCGTCGGGCCTGGCGTCCACTTTCGCGACCCCTGCCGGTGCCGAGGCCTGCGTCGCGGCCTTCGCGGTGTGCTGTCGGATCTTCGCTGTCATCTTGGTGAGGACGTCGCCATGGCCGATCTCGACGAACTCCATCGTGTCGGAGAGCGACATCAGGTGCTGGATCGTGTCGCTCCACAGCACCGTGCTGCGGATCTGCTTCGACAGGTACTCGACGATCGCGCCTTCCGGATACGGCCTCGCGGTCAGGTTCGCGATCACCGGGACCTTCGGGTCCGAGAGCTTTCGCCTCTTCAGGTAGATCTCGAACCTCTCCTGCGACGGGATCATCAACCGCGAATGGAACGCGCCGCTGGTGTTCAGCGGGATGTACATCGCGTTGTCGAACTGGAAGACGTTCTGGCAGGCCGCGATGTCGGCGACCGGGCCGGAAATGACGACCTGCTGGGGCGTGTTGACATTGGCGATCTCGACCTGGTCGAACCCGTTCTCCTTCAGCACCGATTCGATCTTCTCGCGCGTCGCGTTGACGATGGCGGCCATCGCGCCCTCGGTCGCCTGGCTCATCAGCTCGCCGCGCTTCTTGACCAGCTTCAGGCCGGTCTCGAAATCGAAGCATCCGGCCGCCAGCAGGGCGTTGAACTCGCCCAAGCTGTGGCCGGCGAGGAAATCCGGGGTCTCGCCGCTGTCGCGCATCCGCTTGTAGTACGAAAGCGCGTTCACCACGTAGAGCGCGGGCTGGGTGAACTGCGTCTTGCCGAGTTCCAGGTTGGGATCGTTCAGGCACAGCTCCTTGATCGAATACCCGAGGAGCTTGTCGGCCTTCCCGGTCAGGTCCGGAAATTCGTCGAACAGGCCGCCACCCATGCCGCGGGCCTGCGAGCCTTGTCCGGGAAACACATAAGTCTTCATCGAGGTCCTCCTGATAGTGTCTTCACTTGAGTTGCCCTCGTAGGCCGGGTCTTCAGACCCCGCGGGCCGCATCTGAAGATGCGGCCTACGGCAACGTGAATCTCCCGCGTCAGCAGCGCTCCAGGCATACTGCCGTGTTGATCCCGCCGAAGCCCAAGCTCATGTTGAGCGCGCGATCGACGACATGGTCGACGGGGTCCGCGCCGACCCACCGGAAGCCCGGGTCGATGGGCTGATCCAGATTGCGGGACGGATGCAACCGTCCCGCCTCCATCTGCAGCATGACCGCGATCAACTCGACGATGCCGGCGGCACTGAGCCCGTGCCCGACCAGCGACTTGGTCGTGTTGATGTGCGCGTGTTCGAGACCGCAGGCGCGCAACGCGGCGAGCTCCGTCTCGTCGCCGACCCGCGACGCCGTGCCGTGGGGATTGACGTAATCGATCTCGTCCGCCGCCAGTCCGGCCATTGCCAATGCGCGCCTGATCACCGTCGTCTCGCCTTGCAGGGAAGGGTTCGGATTGCGGTTCGCGTCCCACGCCAGCGCCCAGCCCGAGAGCGTGGCGCAGCGACGTGCGACCGACGCCACGCTCCCGGCGCGCTGGACCACGATGGCGCCGCAGGCCTCGCCGAAAATGAAGCCGTCATGGTCCTGATCGAAAGGGCGACAGGCGAGGTCAGGACGTTCCGCGAAATGATCCGACCCCATCGCGCCGAGGGAGCGGAAGGCCTGGCATTCGAAGTACGACAGGTCCATCAGCGCGCCGAGCGCGATGCACGCGTCCACGCGTCCCGACCGCACCGCCTCGGCCGCCTGGATCGCCGCCAGCTGGCCGCTCGCCGAGGCGCCGCCGACGGTGATCGCGAGCCCCCGGATGCCGAACGTCTCGCTCCAGAGTCCGCACAGGTCGGTGTCCATGAACGACATCGCATACGTGGGGCGCAGGAACTCGACCCGGTCGCGGTACTTCAGCATGGTCTGCGCGATCTCGCGTTGCTGCACGTTGGAGCCGCCGACGACGAGGCCGATCCGGTCCGGGTCCACGCCGGCCAGCCCGGCGTCCTCCCACGCTTCGTTCAGCGTCGCGAGCGCCACTTGCGCGGACCACGAGGCATTGCGCAGCTTCGAAGCGGGAATCGCCGCCGGCAGGACGAGCCGGTCGATCTCGGCGCCGATGAACGACGTGGAATCGCTGCCGTTGGCGCCCGGCGCCTGCCGGCCCGGTCGCCGCATCACGGCGAAGCGGTGCTCGCCTCCGAGCAGGGCGTCGATGAAGGCGCGACGTCCCTGCCCGATCGCGGACGTGATCCCGATGCCGGTGACGACGATCGGCTCGGCTTCAGAGCGTGGCAGGTTCATGGCACCGCTCACAATCCGAACAACGTGGCGATCCTGGCTTTCACTTCCGGCTGCGCGAAGGTGACCGCGTGCATGGCGACCTCCTGCGCGACCATTCCTGGCAAGCCGTCGCGGAGGTGGGTCGTCAGGTGGGCCTTGAGCGCGACGAGCGAGACGCGCGGCTTATCGGCCAGCGCTCTTGCGAGCTCGAGCGCGTGGGCCATGACCTTCTCGCGCGGGACCACCGGGAACGGAATGCCGCGCTGGTGGAGCTCCTCGCCCCGGTAGTTGTCGGCCGTGAGCATCATCTCCGTCGCCAGCGCGATGCCGAGCTTCTGCGGGAGAATGAACGTCGCCCCCATGCCTGGCGTGAAGCCGTAACGCATGAAGTTCGTGGTGTAGATGCTCTCGCGGGCGAGTACCACCAGGTCCGCGAACACGCCCAGCACGAAGCCGCCGCCGATGCCATGCCCCTGCATCGCCGAGATCACCGGCACCGGGCACAGCAGCGGGAGGCTGTAAAGGGCGCGGTCGGTGAACGCACCCCGGCCGGCCGAAAGCTTCAGCAACTGTTCCTGCGTGCCGCCGCTCGCGAAATAGTTGTCGTATCCGGTGAGGATGACGACCCTGCACTCGGGCTCGCGCTCCACCTGCGCGAACGCGTCCATCAGCCCCTCTGTCAGGGCCCCGGAAAAGGTGTTCTTGCTGGACCGATCCTGCATCCTGATCTGCAGGACGTGCCGGTCGACGAAACGGAGCTCCACGGCATCGTTCACGGCACTCACGGCGGTCACGCCGCGCCCTCGGCGCCCTCCCACGGGAATTGCCCGGTCTTCACGTAACGGGAGATCTTCCGCAGGTTCTCCACGTCGGAGAAGACCTCGATGTTCGCGGCGATCGCCCGGGACTCGACGGCGTCGATCGACCCTTCGATCGACGCCATGTAGCGTTTGTAGCGGGCGATGCCCGCCTTGTCGATCCTGCGGAGGCGCAGGAGGATCTTGCGCAGCAGGTTGTCGCTGTTCTCCTCGAAGGCGTCGACCAGGCCCCACTGGTGTGCCAGCTGCACCGGGACCGGCTGCGTCATCAACGTCATGGAGTTGGCCTTCGCGGACCCGATGCGCCGGATCAGGAACGGCAGCACGCAGGCGGGTATCAGGCCGAAGAGCAGCTCCGACAGGCTGAACACCGCCGCTGCGTTGGCGAGGACGATGTCGCAGGCCGCGACAAAGCCGACCCCGCCGGCATTGGCCTTGCCCCGCACGTGCGCGATCGACACGTAGGGTCCGGTCGCGAGCCGCCGCCACAGGTCGTACGTCGGTTTCGGGTCCTGCCGGAGGGCGCCGGCCACATCGAAGCTCTTCTGCAGCTCGGCGAAGTCCGCGCCGAAACAGAAGACGTCGGGCAGCCCCTCGACGACGACGATCTTCGCCCGCGCGTCGCAGAGCTCGAGTGCCGACCCGAATTCCGCGATCAGGCGGTCGTTGATCGCATTGTTCGCGTCGGGTCGATGGATCTGCAGGTAGGCGATCTCGTCATCGAAGCGGAGGCGGACGGTCGCGTAGTTCTGGAGACTCATCAGCCCACCCACTCGTATTCGCGGTGGAATTCCTTGATCTGCTTCAGGAGCATGACGGGCTTGCCGATCGTGGTGCGGGCGCGGGCAATGAAGTCGGCGTCGAGCGTGACGTTGCGCGTGCCGAACTTGACGGCGTTGTTCCCGACCAGCAGACGCTCGTACTCGTCCATCGTCAGCTCGGTACGACGATCGAGGTGTTCCTTGATCCGCATCTTCCGGAGGCGCTCCTGCCCTTCCTTGCGCACGACCCCGCTGAAGAACTCGGAGCAGCAGCCGGAGCCGTAGGAGAACGCGCCGATGCGGCGCGGGCTCTCGAAATCGCCATGGTCGATCGTGCTGGCGATCGCGAGCGCCATGGTCGCGCCCATGATGTTGGCGACGCGCTGGCAGTAGACCATGCCCGGTGTCACGCGGCGCTGGAAGTCGTCCTCGATCTCCTGCGGTTTCAAGCGGGCGACCTTTCGCATCATGTTGCGGTGCGCGCCCTTGACCATGCCGCCGAAGGGACAGTGGTAGGCCAGGTAGGTGAACGTGCTGGTGAAATCGACGTCGGGGACCCGCTTCGCGTACTCGAGAAATGCATTCTCGCAGCAGTCGAGGTAGGACAACAGGGACAGGTCGGAGTCGCCCGCGTCGCCGTCGGCCGTCGGCCGGCAGGTGTCCATGACCTCATAGCCGTAATAACCGTTGGCACCGACGTCGACCTGGAAGATGTACGGCTGTTCGCTGATCAGCATCGCCACCGCGCCGGAGCCGCTGCTCGGCTCGGCGAACGACCAGTCGGCGGTGAGCGCGTCGCCGCTCTCCTCCACCATGAAGCGCGAGATGTCGGTCGCGATCACCAGCGCCTTCGCGCCGGGCGAGGCCTGGGACAGCACGAAGTTCACGGCCATCTGGATGCCGGCGGCACCCGAGTAGCAGGCGTTCTTGATCTCGAACAGGCGGCAGTTGCGGTTGAGGCCCAGCAGGGAATGGCAATAGGTGCTCATCGACTTGCCGAAGTCGAAGGCCGACTCGGTGCAGGTGATGACCATCTCGATGCGGTCCCGCTCCTCGGGGCGGAGCGCGTCGATGATGGGCTTGGCGGCGTTGATCGCGAACGTGATCGGGTCTTCGTACGGCAACGCCACGGTCTTCTCCTTCATCAGAAGGTTCTCGAACCGCGTCGTGTCGAGCCGGCGATGCTCCGCCAGTTTCCTCACGTCCAGGAAGGCCGTGCCCGCGAAGACGTTCATCGCTTCAATGCCAACTGCTCTCATTCTTTTTCTCCACAGACGTAGGCCGGGTCTTCAGACCCGGCGCGTGCCGCAACTAGAGTTGCGGCCTACGAAGCCGCTAGGGGCGCAGCAGCTGCCAGTCCAACTTCGCGCCCTTGACCCACAACTCGGCGATCTTCTCGAGCTCGCCGGTCTCGACGAGGCGGCGCATGAATTCCTGCCCCGCCTGCGTGTCGCCGAGATCGAGCGCGGCGCCCGTGCCGCCCTTGACCGAGCCGCGGAACACCTTCCGGTGATAGAAGTCGTCCTTCGCGGCCAGCAGTCCTTCGACGAGCCCGCTCCACTCGTCGATGGAGCGGGCGACGAACGCGACCCGCTCCTGCATCTCGCTCCGGCCGACCTGCAGCGTGTAGGCGATCCGCTTCAGCGTCACGGGGCTTCGGTCGGTCCTCGACAGGAGCTCCGGGTACGCCCCGAGGGTCGCGTACAAGCTGTCGGCAGTCCGCGCGGAGAACACCAGCAACTGGGGGGTTTCCGTGGCATCGGCCGCGCCGCCGGTGTCGCGTTCGAGGTATTCCTCGACGATGACGTGCGCATTCGCGCCGCCGAAGCCGAAGCTGCTGACGCCACCGATGCGGGTCTGGCCGGGCACGACGTCCCAATCGCAGGCCTGCTGCGCGATCCGGTACCGCGTGCGCGTGAGATCGATGAGCGGGCTGATCGTGTCGCAGTGCAGGCTGCGCGCGATTCTCTTGTGGCGGATCTGCAGGATCACCTTCATCAGGCCGACCACGCCCGCGCCGTATTCGAGGTGCCCGATGTTGGACTTGATGCTGCCGAGATAGCAGGGGTCGGTCGCCTCCTTCCCGGCCGCGGCATCGGCGTCGAGGAGCTCCTTCGCGACCGTTTTCAAGCCGCTGATCTCGACCGGATCGCCCAGCGCCGTACCCGTGCCGTGGCACTCGATGTAGCCGACGCGGCGGAAGTCGATACCCGCATCGGCCACCGCACGCCGGATCACCGCCGCCTGCGCGTTGGGGTTCGGCGCCGTGAGCGAGGTCGTGCGCCCGCCGTGGTTCTCGGCCGCGCCCTTGATCACCGCATAGATGTCGTCGCGTCCGCGTCGCGCGGCCCCGAGCGGCTTGAGCATCAGCATGCCGACGCCCTCGCCCCGCACGTATCCGTTCGCCTTGTCGGAGAACGTCTTGCAGCGGCCGTCCTCACACAACATGCCGGACTTGGTGAAGCTCACGTACACGTCGGGGGCCAGCAGCGCGTTGACGCCGCCGACGACGGCCGCGTCGCAATGGCCCGAACGGATCGCCTCGATCGCTCGATGCACCGCGACCAGAGAGCTGCTGCAGGCGGTGTCGATCGGGTTGCTGGGGCCGTGCCAGTCCATGTAGTAGCTGATGCGGTTCGGGCCGACCGAGGACACGTTGCCCGTCACCGAATACGCCTCGATCGGCACATGGCCCATCAGGCTCGTGTAGCTGCTCGGACCGCAGCCGACGAAGATCCCGGTGTTGGTGCCCTTCAGGCGATCGCCGCCGTATCCCGCATCCTCGACGCACTCCCAGACCGACTGCATCATCAGCCGCTGTTCCGGGCTCATGTACGTCGCCTCGGCCGGCGAGATGCCGAAGAACAGCGGATCGAACTCGTCGATGCCGTCGATGAAGGAGCCCCACTTGCTCACGCCGGGATAGTCCCGCCAGTCCCAGCGCTCGGCCGGGATCTCGCGGATCATGTCGCGCTCGCCCTCCAGCATCCGCCAGAACTCGTCGGGCGTGTTCGCACCCGCGATCCGGCAACTCATGCCGATCACGGCGATGTCTTCGTCGCGATAGCGGGCGCGGTTCCGGTAGGCCTCGCGGAACTTACGCGCGAATTGCGTGACCGAGGCCTCGCCGGCGGCGGCGATGGGCTCACGCGCCACCGGCTTCGCCGGGGCGACCGCCGCCGTCGACGCGCGCAGCGCCAGTTTCCGCGTCATCTCCTCGGCATGGTTCTCGGCGAGGAACCGGCTGAAACGCAGCAGGTTGGATGCCTCGAACATCGCCGTCGGCATCAGGTTCACGTCGAAGACGTGGTTCAGGTGGGACACGAAGCTCGAGATGAGGATCGAGTCGAAGCCGAAGTTGATCCAATCCTCCGTGTCGTTGATCTGGTTCGGCTTCATCTTCAGGTGCTGCGCCGCCTGCATGCGCATCTCCTGCAGGATCTCGCGCTGCAGCTTGTCGAGCTCGACCGCCGGCGGGCGCGGCCGGACTTCCGTCACGGCGGCCTTCGGCGGCGCGAACAGCGCGGCATGCGCCTGCTTCTGACCGTAAAGAGGCAGCAACTGGCCATGCGGTGAGGCGATCGCCAGGCGCAGGGCCTTCAGGCCTTCGTCGGTCGGCAGCGGCTTGATCGCGTAGCTCCGGGCCAGACGCTCGCGGCCCGCCGCGTCGATCGGCATCGCCCCTTCCGCCCACAGCGGCCAATTGATCCCGATCGTGCGACCGCGCGCGTGGCCCGCGAGGACGCGCGCGGCGCGATCCTCGACGTAGGCGTCCATGTAGCCGTTCGCGGCGGCGTAGTCGAACTGCCCGACGTTGCCGAGCGCGCCGGCGACCGACGAGAAAGCGACGAACAGCTCGATCGGACAAGCCGCGGTGGCCCGGTCGAGGTTGGCGACGCCCAGCACTTTCGGCGCGAGCACCTTCTCGATGGCTTCTTCCGTCTTCTGGCTCGCGAGCGCGTCGTCGATTACACCCGCCGCATGCACGACGACCTGGATCCCGGGATGTTCGGCGATGACCTTCTCCACGTCCTCGAACCTGGCGACGTCGCACTGGCGATACACCACTTCCGCGCCGGAACGCCGGAGCGCGTCCATCCGCGTCGCGTCCTCCGCGTTCGGCGTGCGCCGTCCGAGCAGGATCAGCGTGCTGCCCGTGGTGCGCGCGGCAATGTCGCCGGCGACCAGGAGGCCGAGCGCGCCGAGGCCGCCGCTGATCAGTACCGTGTGCCCGTCCTTCCACACGAACTCGCCGCCGATGTCCGCATCCGCGTCCTGATGGTCCAGCGTCACGGGCTCGCTTCCGATCTTCAGCCGGAAGTCGATGTGCGGCTGCTCCAGTGAGAGCGTCTTCAGCGCGGCCCAGAGACCACGCGCGGTCCCGTTCCGTTCCCGCGCGCGCAACTCGAGGAGGCTGCGCGTGCCCTTGTCCCGGGCCAGCGCCTTCGCGGCCGACAGCACGGCCTTCGTCGTTTCGATGTAATCCTCGCCGGCCTCCGCGCCGCCTTCTACGACGCGGACGATACGGTCGTCGACGGGCGGCGGCGTGATGGTCTTCCAGACCGGCCGGTAGAAGCTCAGACGATCCTGCTTCGCGTTCAGGGCGATCTCGCGGGTCTGGAAGCCCTCGATGATCACGCGGACCCTGCCGTTCTCGTCGGCGGCGACGTAATGCATCCCGTCGGCACGCTGCCGGATGTGCACGTACATCGTGTCGGCGAGATCGTCGACGACCAGCGTGCTGGTGACGGCAAAGGGCACGACATTGGCCTCCGGATTGTCGACCAGCGCGATGCCGCTCTGGATGATGCTGTCGAGCGCGCCCGGGTCCATCGCCATGCCACGCGCGGACGAACCCGGCAGGCGGATCGTCGCCAACCCCTGGTTCTTGCCGTCCAGCAGGATCTCATCGACGCCGCGATGCGAAGGACCGAGCTCCACGCCGCGATTCCTGAAGATCTGGTAGAACGCCGACTTGCCCGGCCCCGGGAGCGTGCACGTGCGGCGGAGCCCGGCGATGTCCAGCTCGGCGCCGTAGCTCCTGGCGGCGAGGTACTCGGAGCGCTTCTGCACCGACACCCGGGTCTGGAAATGCACGCCCTGATCGGTGCTCACTTCGACGCCGAACTGGCCGGCCGCCCCGGGGTAGACTCGGGTCACCACGGTCCTGCTGTCTTTGACTGTCAGCGTGTCGACGAAGACGCTGTCGCTCAGCACCAGCATGGCCTCCTCGTCCACCGGGATCGACGCCGCGACGGCGGCGCGGGCGATCTCGAGGTAGGCCATGCCCGGCAGCATCTTCTGTCCCTGAATGACATGGTCGGCGAGGAACGGCTCCCGGCCGTCGAACACCGAGCGGAACTCGCCGACGGGATAGTTGTGGTTCGCGTGCATTGAAGCCGTCGTCTTCATACACTCGTCGCCAGGCAAAGCCGGTCGCTGGCGTCCCGCGCGTGGTTCACCACCACGTCCGGCGCCAGCTGGGCGCGGACGTAGAAGTTGGTGATCTTCACGAGCGGCTCGCCGCTGTCGCTCACGATGTCGATGTTGAACTGGAGGGTGCCCGTGTGCGGATCGCGCGCGCCGCCCACACGCTCGGCGAGGACGTGGCAACGCTGAGCCAGCCCGCCGAGGCTCTCGATCTCGTCGATCGCGAACGGCAGGTGCGGCACGCCACGGTCGCCCGAGGCCAGCAGCGCCACCACCGTCTGCAATGCGCCGTCGATCAGGCACGGATGCAGAACGTACTGCTCGAAATCCCGCGCCTGCCCAGCATGCAGCTCGAGCCGGGCCATGGCGCAGCCGTCACCCGTCGCCACCTCGTCGATCACCCGGAACGACGGGCCGTAATCGAACCCCATGCGCCGGAAGAGCTCGTAGTAGAAGGCGCCATCGCGTCGATCGCGGCACCGCTGCCGCCATTCCTGCAGTGACGGCGGCATCGAATGTCCGGAAGCGTGACCATTCTGGAAGATCGCGCGGCCTTCGCAGTGCACGACTTCTTCCTGCTCGTCGTCCAGCGTCGTCACGACGAAGCCCGTGCCGTCCTTGCCGGCGTTCAGCAGCTGGATCCTGGGATTCCGGGAGGACTCGGCGAGCACGAGCGGCTGTGTCCAGAAGATGTCCTTCAACCGCTGCACGCGTCGTTGTCCGGCGATCGTCGCCGCGACGCAGGCCATTTCGATGAAGCCGGATCCGGGGAACACGGAACGTCCCTGGATCCTGTGGTCCCGCGAGTAGTACTGGTCGAGGTCGAGCATGGCGTCGAAGCGCACCCGCTCCAGCGTCGAGGCGTTGTACGAGATCAGCGGATGCAGGCGCGACGTCGGCGTCGCGGGCCTGTGGTCCGCCTGCCCCGGGCCTCCACCCCACGGCGCAGGCCCGGGGTCCCCATCGCGCACCGCGCGATGGGGTGGAGGTGTGCGCCGTGGGGACCCCGGGTCGACCGCCCAATGCCGTTCCCGCGCGAACGGATACCCGGGTACGCCGGCGGCGATGGCGGGCGCCCCGGCATGGAGGCGTGGCCATTCGACCCTCCCGCCCGGCGTCCAGAACCGTGCGAGCCCGGCCAGGTCGCGCGCCTCGCACAGCGCCTGCATCTTCTCGCGCTGTTGCCGCGTTGTCGGACCCGTCGCGTCGCGCGGATCGAGGCTGCCGTGCCAGAGCGGCGCCGGTCCGGAGACCCCCTGCGGGCTGGCGTCGAGCCAGCGTTCGAGCGCCTCGCGCAACTGCACGGCATCGTCGACAAGCAGCGCCAACCGCTCCGGCATCGCCTCGCGACCCACCTGCACGGTGCGGCACAGGGCGGCGATGTCGCAATCCGGGTGGTGCTGCAGATGATCGACGTGGCGTAAGACGTATTCACGCAGCCGCTCGGGGTTCATCGCGGAGACGACGAACAGGCATCGGCCGCCCGGCCCGTGCGACGCGGCAGACATCGCCGGCACGTATTCCTCGAGCACCGCGCAGGCGTTCACCCCGCCCGCGCCGAAGGCATTGATCAGCGCGCGGCGCGGCTGGCCTTCGGGCGCCTCCCATGCGCCGAGACGAGTCTGCAGGAAGCACGGCGAGCGCGCGAACTCGATGTCGGGATTCACGACGTCGGCGTGGATGCTGGGTGCGATCTGCCGATGCTTGAACTGCATCAGGATCTTGGCGATGCCGGCGATGCTGGTCGCCGATTCGGCATGGCCGATGTTGGCTTTCAGCGAGGCAATGGCGCAGAACTGCTTGTCCGTCGTCTGCCGCGAGAACGCCTGCGTGATCGCGGCGATCTCGAGGCTGTCGCCCATCCGGGTGCCGGTGCCATGTCCTTCGATGAAGCCGATGGAACGGGCCGGGACACCGCCCTGCGCGAGCGCCTGCGCGATCACATGCGCCTGCGCGTTCGGGTTCGGGGTCGCATAGCCGTTGGAACGGCCGCTGTGGTCGTAGGCGCTTCCGCGGATCACGCCGTAGATGGGATCACCGTCACGCTCCGCGAGACCGAGCGGCTTCAGCACGAGCGTGCCCACGCCCTCGCCGGGGATGAACCCCTCGTCGCCATCGCCGTAGCTGCGGCATCTGTCGCCGAGCGCCAGCATGCGGCGCCGGCAGAACGACTGGTATTTGGCGGGATGCAGGTACAGGTTGACGCCACCGGCCAGTGCGACCTGGCATTCGCGCCGGCGCAGGCTTTCGCACGCCAGATGTACCGCGACGAGCGAGGAGGAGCACGCGGTGTCAACGGGCAGGCTCGGTCCCTGGAGATCGAGGGCGTACGACACCCGGTTCGCGATGGACCAGGGCATCGCGCTCGGCGTGATCATCTGGCCGCGCTGCCAGGCCTCGGGTGCGAGCAGGTGGTACGAATTCGTCGTGACACCCACGAAAACGCCGACGTCGGCGCTCTTGCCCTTCGGATGGCATTGCTTCAGGCGCTCGCGGGTGTAGCCGGCGTCCTCGATCGCCGCCCATGCGGACTGCAGGAAGCGTCGCTCCTGCGGGTCGAGGATGTCGGCCTCGTGCGCGGGGATGTTGAAGAACGGCGCATCGAACTTGTCGAAGTCGTCGATGAAGCCGCCCCACTTGCAGTAGATCTTGCCGTGTTCCGCCTCCTCCGGATCGGGATCGAAGAACTCGGCCTGGTTCCAGCGGCTCTCCGGGACCAACTGGATGAGATCCCGGCCGGACCGCAGGTGCTCCCACAACGCCTCCAGGCCTTCGGCCTGCGGGAAGCTGGCATGCACGCCGATGATCGCGATCGGCTCCGCGTGCGCCTGCACGTCCGTGACGGCGGCAAGCGCTGAAGGCTCCCGTGCGTCATCCGCGGGCGCGGCGCTCGTCGTGCTCCCGCCTGCGAGCACGCGGCTCAACGCGGGCGCCGTCGTGTCGCACAGATAGGCGGCGAGCTCGGCGACGGTCTCGAACTCGTACATCAGCGTCTTGGGAAGCTCGCCGAGGTCGCGTTCGAGCGCCCCATTGAAGCGGCCGATCATGATGGAGTCGAAGCCGAAGGCCTCGAAACGCTCCTCGATGTCGATGCGCTCGACGGGGATCTTCGTCTCGGCGTGGACCAGCTCGCACAGGTAGCGCTCGGTCAGCGCCAGCAGCGTGTCGCGATCGACCAGCGCCCCCTGCTCCGGCGTGGATATCGCGGACGGCGGGGGCTCGATCGACGGACCGCAATGCGCCGCGATCTTCGCGGGATGGCCGTAGAGCGCCAGCGCCCGCGTCAGGTCGGAGCGGACCAGCTTCTCCCAATAGTCGATGCCGATGTCCGTCGGCAGAGCGCAGAGGCCGGTGCGATCCGCGGTGCGCTGCAGGTCGGCCGCCGACAGCTGCATGCCGCCTTCCTGCCAGTACGGCCAGCCGATCGACAATGTCCGGCCGAAGCGTTCGTGCCGTGCGCGCCCGCGCTCGCGGTGCTCGGCGAAGGCGTCCATGAAGGCGTTCGCATAGGCGTAATCGGTCTGGCCGGCGTTGCCGAAGGTGCCGGCGCCCGACGAGAACAGCACGAACAGGTCCAGCGGCTCGGCGGCGGTCAGCCGGTCCAGGTGCCACGTGCCCTGCACCTTCGGCGCCAGGACCTGCCGGAAACTCTCGCGGCTCTTCCGGATCAGCAACGCGTCGCCGTTGACGCCGGCGCAGTGGAGCACGCCGTTCAGCGCGCCGAACCGCGCCTTCGCCTGCTCGATCAGCCCGTGCGCCTGGGCGTGGTCCGCGATGGACGCCTGCAGGTAGATCGCCTCGGCACCGAGCGCGCGCAGCCGTTCGAGCTTGTCTTCGGCCTTCCGGTCGAGCGCGGAACGGCCGCTCAGGACCAGCCGCGCGCGGTAACGCTCGGCGAGGTGGCGCGCGAACAGGTACCCGAGGCCGCCGAGGCCGCCGGTGACGAGATACACCCCGCGATGCTTCAACGGCGCTTCGCCCATGGACGTCGTTTCGAGGTCGCGTCGCGCCAGGACGCGGACGAAGCGCTGCATCGACATGACACCACGCGGGCGGCAGCGGATTTCCGTTTCGCGCTGCGGCGGCGATTGCAGTTCGTTGACAATGCAGGTGACCGTGTCGATGAGACGGGTGCCCGCGTCGGCCCCATC
>DASYQV010000175.1:0-4980 GCA_036005125.1 Vicinamibacterales bacterium | reverse complement strand
GAGCGTAATGCATCCGGTGGTCTGGCCATTCCGTATCGGAAAATTCTCGGTCACGGAAAGCGCGGATATGTCGAACTTGTTGGCTGCCTCGGGACAGTTCCCGCCGTTGTTCCTACACCGAGCTGTGGCATTGCTGCCGGCACCGGCAGCGAGCGTGACGGGCGCAACGTCTACAGTGCTGTCCAGCCCCGACGCCTTGAAACATACAGTGACACTCCCGAAATTGGGGCTGTTCACGTCGGTGACAAAAGTCTGGACGGTGGTGTTCTTGTCGTGAAACTGCGGGCTAGATGCGATCACTATCGCGGTGACGCTGGCGACAGCGAGCACGGCCAACACGCTCTTCCTTGACATCGGCTGCCTCCTCACATGGGGGGATTCGGTGAGAGCCCTTGTCCCCATGTCGCGAGTCTAGTGACTCGCGAAGCAACCCCGCCATTACCCAGAAGGATTAATCCGTGTCGTCTAGTCGTTTCAGCCATGCGCAGGCAATTGGAGCGTCACTCCTCGACCAGACGCCCGAGGATGCCCGCCCGTGTCGTAACGCCCAACTTGAGCATGACGAGTCGGATGAACGCCTTAACGGTGTTCACGCTGACCCCCATCCGCGCCGCGATCTGCTTGTTGGTCAAGCCGCGCGCGAGCATCCTCACCGTTTCCCGCTCGCGAGATGTCAGATGATGCTTGTCGCACAAGCCGGCGAGCGCGGGGGGCTTCGAGGCAGCCCGCTCGATCAGGATGGCCATGTGTCCTTCTTCCTGCAACGCCAAGGGGATGGCCCGACACCTATAGCGCCGCGTCCCGGACTTGAGGTGCGTGAACCACTCGGCCGGACGTGAGACGCTCGGAGCGGCAACGAGCAGCGCGTCGATGATCTTTTTCACGATCTGTTTCAGTTCTGCTTGGTCTTGACGCGCTCCAGGATAACGAACGATGCGGAGCGCCTCAGCGTTCGCGGAGAGCACCGCGCCCGCGGAATCGACGAGCAGAAAACCCAAGCAGGCGGGCGCCCATCCGTCTCCCTGCGGCGCGCCAGCATCGGACGGGCTGTCAGGCCGGTGTGCCGGGTCCGACCGCCGGGGCACGTGCCCGGGCGGCGCGCCTTCGTCGGACGGGAACGCGACCGTCTCCTGGTGACGCGAGCCGGAGCGGCGGAACCCAGGGTCAGGTGCGGAGCGGCGGGAGCTCGATCGCGCGCCGACTGGCAATGACGACACCTCAGGTTCCCTCCGGCGGCCTCCCAGTTTGGCCTTCCTTTCCGGTCCAGCGACGTGATCAGGTATCGGTGCGTTCGCCATCGGCTCCTAGCGGGAACCCACAGAAGTGCCACCGCCCCCGCGACGATCGCCGCAGACGCCCATGACGCGAAGCCGTATCACACCCATAGCTCGCTCGTCGTTGGTGAGCGCGTCTCGGCGAGGAAACTGGCGAAGCGTATACGGTCATGGGGACGCGGTCGGCTACGGGTTGCTGACGGCGCACACCTCGCCGCCGGCGAAGACTGGGCCGCATTGCGCGTTATCAGCGATCAGCGGCGATTGCCGCGTGCCCTGCATCGCCGCTGACGTGATGTCCTGGAATCCTTCGATCCGTCGCCCGTGAAAATGCCGATCGGGGGGATCGGCGTGCACGCCGGTCCGAGCGCACCTCCTCCATCGACGTTCACGGTGCTCCAGTCGGCGCCCGCAGCGGCTGGATCGTCAACCGCGTTGCCGTCGAGCTCGAACAGGCCGAGGTCGTAAACGGGCTGATACGGTGATGCGCGCAAGCATGACCGCGGCAAGGCGAAGCATGATCGCGAGCGCGGCGATTCCGCAGATGGAGTGGCCGTCACTCCAATCTCCGTTCTCTTCGGAGCCGTATCGGAGAAACCCGGATTGGGGGTCTGCCGAGTTGTCGACCGGCGGGATACCTGGAGGATATGGGCATACATGACCCTGCTAAAGCCGATAAGCATGATGGTGCGAGGACGAACAAGCAGTCAATCCTTTTTGTAAGACTCTACGTATAACGAAGGTACTTTTACGCAATCTTTACGCTTCTGTTACCTTGAATTGCTGGACTCACCGCTGGCTCGCCGCGGGCCCGCGTGGCATCAGGCCCGCTTTCAGCGTGAGTGCGGAGTTGAGTATCGCGCAACGGTTCGGAAGCATGCGACAGACGCGTCGACGGAGCCCCCACGTCGTTGACCGGCGTCGGCGGAGCGTATAGGATCCCACCACTTTTTCTCAGCGAATCCGCGCGATCGGAAGGAGAACGTCCCGTGGCGACCAGGGGAAGCGTGACCGTTGTGTTGAGCGCAGCCGCGCTCCTGTGGCTCGGTCTCCCGGGCGGTGCGCAGGGCGTTCAGAAATTCAAGGCGCGGTTGTCCACCGTGCCCATCGATGCCAGCATGCAGGCCACCGTTGCCGGCTCCGGCTCGGTGACGGCGGAGCTGGCCGGCACCAAGCTCTCGATTACCGGCAACTTCGAAGGGCTGCGCTCGCCAGCAACCATCGCGCGTGTTCACATGGGCCAGGCGGGCGTCCGGGGTCCGGCGATCTTCGATCTCACCGCAACGAAGGCGACAAGCGGCACCATTACGGGCACTGTCACGCTCACGCCGCTGCAGGCCGACAATCTCAGGAAGACGCGAATGTACGTGCAGCTTCATAGTGAAAAAGCCCCCGATGGAAATCTGTGGGGCTGGTTCTTCGCCGAGGAACGCCGCCCGTGATCAGATCGACACCGGAGCGCCTCCTCGCTGTTGTCCTCATATCGGCGTGCGGCGTTGTGCTGGCTTCCACCCCACCGCGCACAGCACGCGCGGCGGGGACCCCGGTTGCCGGCCAGCGCCAACCGGGCGTGCCGGGACCGTTCACCGCCGCCCAGGTTCAGGCCGGACGCGACGCCTACGAGGCGAACTGCTCGAGCTGTCATCGGCCCGACCTGCGCGGCTCCGGCGAAGCGCCCGCGCTCGCGGGCGCTAATTTCATCACTGCATGGCGGGAGCTCTCGACCAAGGATCTCTACGATCGACTTCGTCTGTCGATGCCGCCCGGCACGCAGGGATCCCTGGGTGAAGCGACGTACCTTGCGATCGTTGCCTACATCCTTCAGGTCAACGGGGCGCCTGCGGGACCGCAATCGCTGACGCCCACCACCGCGGTCGCAATCGGATCGATCGCGACCGGGCAGACGGGAGCGCCGGCGGCGCAAACGGCCGCCGAATCTCCGCGTCAGCAGGGTCAGGGGCAAGGCCAGCGCCAGCAGGGTCCGCGCGGGCTGACGGTCGCGGGCGAGGTGAAGAACTTCGTTCCGGTGACCGATGAGATGTTGAAGAACCCGGCGCCCGGCGACTGGCTGATGATTCGCCGGAATTATCAGGCGTGGAGCGACAGCCCCCTCTCGCAGATCACGACGGGCAACGTCAAGGATCTCCGGTTGGCCTGGGTCTGGACGATGGCGGATGGTGGGGGGCGGAACCAGCCGACGCCGCTCGTGCACGACGGCATCATGTATCTGGTGAATCAAGGTCACATGCTGCAGGCGCTCGACGCCCGCAAGGGCGACCTGATTTGGGAGCATCGTCTGGGGATGCCGTCGACGAACGGCCCGCGAAGCATCGCGATCTACGAGGACAAGCTCTTTCTCGCCACCAACGACGCACGCATGATTGCGTTCGAGGCGCGCACGGGCAAGCTCGTCTGGGAGACGTCGGTTGGCGACAACGCGAAGGGATATGCGAACACGAGCGGACCAATTGTCGTCAAGGGCAAAGTCCTTCAGGGACTTGGCGGGTGCGACAGGTACAAGGAAGACGGGTGCTACATCAGCGCCTACGATGCCGCCACCGGCAGGCAGCTCTGGAAGTTCCATACGGTAGCGCGTGAGGGCACGCCGGGCGGCGACTCGTGGGGAAAGCTGCCGAACCTGCTGAGGGGCGGCGGCGACACGTGGATCACGGGCAGCTATGATCCCGAGCTCGATTTGACCTACTGGGGCGTCGCGCAGGCCAAGCCGTGGATGCCCCCGAGTCGCGGAACCTCGTTCGACGACAAAGTCCTCTACACGAGCTCCACCGTCGCGCTGCGGCCCGACACCGGAACGCTCGCGTGGTACTTCCAACACATTCCGGCCGAGTCGCTCGATCTCGACGAGGTCTACGAGCGTGTGCTCGTCGATGCCGGCGGCCGCAAGCTGGTGTTCTCCGTCGGCAAGTCAGGCATTCTCTGGAAGCTGGATCGCAGGACGGGGGATTTCATCGGCGAGAAGGAAACGGTCTTCCAGAATATCTACGACAGCATCGATCCGAAGACCGGCCTCGTCACGTACCGTCCCGACATCAGGGAAGTCCGGATCGACCAGTGGGTGCAGGCGTGTCCCAGCACCGAGGGAGGGCACAACTGGCAGGCGATGAGCTATAACCCTGCGAGCTCGCTGCTCATTATTCCGCTCAGCCAGAGCTGCATGGAAATGCGCGGGCGCAGGGTCGAGATGAAGGAAGGGTCGGGCGGGAGCGCGGCGGACCGGCGCTTTTTCGAAATGCCGGGCAGCAACGGGAACATCGGCAAGCTGGCCGCGTACGACGTCAACACCCTCCGCGAGGTCTGGAACTATCAGCAGCGCGCGCCGTTCCTCACGGCTGTTCTGTCCACCGCCGGCGGCGTGGCGTTTGTCGGCGATCTCGATCGCTATTTCCGCGCGTTCGATGTGAAGACCGGCAAGATCCTGTGGGAGACGCGGCTCGGGACGTCCGTTCAGGGATTCCCGATTTCCTTCAGCGTCGCGGGCAAGCAGTACATCGCGGTCCCGACGGGTCTGGGAGGCGGCAGTCCGAGACAGGTGCCGCGAACGATTGCGCCCGACATCCATCACCCTGAAAACGGCAACGCGCTGTACGTCTTTACGCTGCCAGACAGATAACCTGTCCGGCCTCCCGAGATCATCCGGACGGCCGAAGCACACGATCCGTCTACGCGGAGAGAGCGGAGATCGCTC
>DASYQV010000174.1:0-4211 GCA_036005125.1 Vicinamibacterales bacterium | reverse complement strand
CGGAACAGGGCGCAACATCCCAGCGCGTAGACATCCAGCATCGGAGGCTCGCCGATGGTCTCCCGAATCGCCATCACAGTTGTCGCAATAGGATGCCTTCTCATTCCGCAAGCCGTCTGGTCACAGACAGTCACGACCGGCAGCATCGCCGGAGTCGTCAGAGACCCGACCGGCGCCGTACTGCCTGGCGTCACCGTCGAGGCCGCGAGCCCCGCTTTGATTGAAAAGGTTCGCAGCGCGGTCACGGACCAGCAGGGTAACTACAAGATCGTGGACCTCCGGCCGGGAATCTATACCGTTTCTTTTACTCTGACCGGTTTCGGCACGCTGAAACGCGAAAACCTCGAGTTGACGACAGGGTTCACCGCGGTGGTGAATGCCGAGCTCAGCGTGGGATCGGTCCAGGAAACCGTCACGGTATCAGGTGCGAGCCCGGTCGTCGACATTCAGAACGTCCACACGCAGAACGTGTTGTCGCGTGAGACGCTGGATGCGCTGCCGACGCTGAAGTCGCTGCAAAGCTATGGCGCCCTCACGCTCGGCGCCACCTTCACGAGCGCAGCCGACCAGGACGTCGGCGGCAACCGCGGCGAGTTCCCGGGATCCGGCAATTTCAGCGTCCACAACAATCGTCCGGCGGACAACCGTGTGACGCTCGACGGCATGCCGTTCAGCTCGCTGATCGGAGAGATAGCCGCCGCCAACAAGGGACAATTCATCAACCAGCTCACCGTCGAGGAAACGACAATCCAGACGAGCGGCGCCGGCAGCGAGTATCAGACTGGCGGCGTCTACATGAACGTCGTGTTGAAAAGCGGCGGCAACGACTTCAAAGTCACCATTGCCGGGAACGGTACAGGGTCGGGCCTGCAGGGAAGCAATCTGACGGATGATCTGCGCGCACGCGGTCTGACAACGTCGCCCAAAGTGAAGCAGATCTACGATATCGGCGGAGCGCTGGGCGGACCGATCAAGAAGGATCGGCTGTGGTTCCTGACCGCGCACCGCTGGTGGGGCACGCAGAACACAGTGCCGGGCACTTACTACAGCGCAACGCCCCACTCTCTCTTCCGCGTCCCCGATCTCAGCCGCCCGGCATTCACCGACCTCCCGCACCGGGACAGCAGCATCCGTCTCACCTGGCAGGCGTCGGCGAAGCACAAGCTGACCTTCTTCGAGAGCCTGCAGGAGGCGAGGATGTTCTGGGAGATCGATCGGCCGTTCCGCGCGCCGGAGGCCGCGGCCGATCAGCATTACCCGAACGCCATCACTCAGGTCACATGGAGCTTCCCCGCGACGAGTCGCCTCCTGTTCGAGGCGGGCGTCACCATTCTGCGCGCCGAGCAGAACAACTTCCGGATGTCCGGGGTCGCGCGCGACGATATCCCGGTGACCGAGCTCTCGACAGGCGTCAACTACAACGCCAGGGCGGCCATCATACCCACCGCGCTCAGTCTCTTGCCAATCCCGGCCATGAACACCACCGACGCGGGCGAGGGACAGAGGCGCGACCAGGCGAACCAGCGCTTCTCGATGTCGTACGTCACCGGCTCGCACGCGTTCAAGACGGGCGTCTACCTGATGGAAGGTTGGGGGTTCAACCACACGGAAATCAACGAGACACCCTACGGGCCGATCGGGTTCACGTTCAACCGAGGGGTGCCGTTCGCCATTCAGGAGTGGGCTTCGCCGTTCGACGTGACATACCGGCTGATGCCCGATCTCGGGATCTACGCGCAGGATCAGTGGACCGTGCGGCGGGTGACGCTCAATCTCGGCGTCCGGTACGATCACGTTCGCGAATATGCGCCCGCCCAGCGGCAGCCGGCGAACCTGTTCGTCGGCGCGCGCGTTTTTCCGATGACCGACAATATCCCGCTTTTCAACGACATCTCTCCGCGGCTGGGAGTTGCCTACGATCTGTTCGGCAACAGCAAGACGGCAATCAAGGCGTCGCTGGGGAGGTATGTCGGCGCCGAGGCCGCCGCCCTTGCGCTCGCGAACGCTCCGGCCGCGCGCATCGCCACCGGCGCCACACGCACGTGGACGGACGCAAACGCGAACTACGTCCCGGAGTGCGACCTGACCAATCCCCTGGCAAACGGCGAGTGCGGGCGGCTCTCGAACGTCAATCTCGGCCTGCCCATCCCGTCGACGAACTATTCCGACGATGTGCTGCGCGGGTGGGGCAATCGCCGGTACATGTGGCAGAGCGCGGTGTCGGTGCAACAGGAGATCCGGCCCGGGATGGCTTTGAACGTCGGATATTCCCACACGTGGCACGGGAACTTCACCGCCACCGCAAACCAGGCCGTCGTGCCCGGCGAATTCGACCAGTACTGCGTCGTCGCGCCGGTCGATCCGCGGCTGGGAGCGGCGAGCGGAAGCCAGATCTGCGGGCTGTACGACGTGATCCCCTCGAAGTTCGGCCAGGTTCTGAACGTCGTGCAGAAGGCGTCGAACTTCGGCAAACAGTACGAGCGGTACGACGGCGTTGACGTGGCCCTGAACATGCGCTACGCCCGCGGTGGACTGTTGACCGGCGGGGTCAGCACAGGGCGAACGGTGACGGACAACTGTGCCGTGGTCCGCCCGAATCCGCAGATCGGGCTCCTGGTGAGTGGTGGAACCGGCTCGCTGTCGTCGGACGATTTCTGTCACGTCGTTCTTCCGTGGTCGGCGCAGACGCAGGTCAAGCTCGCGGCGAGCTACCCGCTGCCGTGGTGGGCGCTCCAGATAAGCGGCACGTACCAGAACCTGCCCGGAATTCCCATCTTCGCGAACCGGATCTTCAGCAACGCGGAGATCGCGCCGTCGCTCGGCCGCAATCTGGCGGCTGGAGTGGCGGGATTGGCCGCGGTGGCGCTCATGGCTCCCAATACCACGTTCGAGGATCGAATCAGCCAGCTCGATCTGCGGCTGACCAAGGCCATCAGGATTGGACGGGCTCGTGTGCAGGCGATGGCGGACGTATACAATCTGTTCAATGCGAGCGCCGTTCTCACCGAGAACTTCACCTACGGTCCAAGCTGGTTGCGACCATCGGCAATTCTGGGGGCGCGCATGCTGAAATTCGGAGGCCAGCTCGATTTCTGATTTCGCTGCGCGCGTCGAGCCTCTCGAGGACCTGAGCCGAGCCCCGTGTCCGGGACTCAACGAGCAGTAAGGATGTGAACAGTATGAGCCACCATTTGACGTTCGCGAGGTCGTGCGCGCTTGCGCTCCTGGTTGGCGGTTCGGTGACCATGGCTCACATCGTGACCGCGCAGACCGGTGCGGCACCCGAGCGCCGTGCGGCCGCGGCAAAGAGCGGTGTGCCGCGCACATCGGATGGACGCCCCGATCTGCAAGGTGTGTGGAGCTTCGAGTCGGCAACGCCGCTCCAACGACCGCCTGAATTCGCAAACAAGGCGGTGCTGACCGATGCCGAAACAGAGACTTTCCTGAAGACCATCCCGAGCGGGGGCTGCCGTTTCGTCAAGTGCGATGGATCCGCCGAAGGCAGGCTCGAATCAGCGTACGACGACACGTGGTACGCGGCCGGCTCGAAGCTCGCCGACAACCGCACGTCGCTCGTCGTCGACCCGCCGGACGGGAAGATTCCGCCCCTCACCGCGGAAGCGCAGAAGACCGTCGCGAGCATTCGAGCGCTCGACCGGGGACGAGCGGCCCTCGACGGACCGGAACAGGCGACGCTCACCGACCGGTGCATCATCGGTTTCAATTCCGGACCTCCGATGAACCCGAGCGCGTACAACAACAACGTGCAGATCCTGCAGACTGCCAGCCATGTCGTGATTTTCAACGAGATGATCCACTCGGCGCGAATCGTTCCGCTCGACGGCCGACCGCATCTGTCCTCGAGCGTGAGGCTATGGGTCGGCGATTCGCGCGGTCGTTGGGACGGCGACACGCTCGTGGTGGAGACGACCAACTTCCGCCGCGATTCCCAGGTCGGGCCCGGTGGCAGTACGAGTACTGCTCCTGAAAGCATCCGTCTGGTCGAGCGGTTCACCAGGACCGGTGCCGACAGACTTCAGTATGAGTACACGATGAACGACCCGCGTACGTGGACAAAGCCCTGGACCGTCAGGTTCCCGATGAGGAGCAACTCCGAGCACATTTTCGAGTACGCGTGCCACGAGGGAAATTACTCGATGGCCAACCGTCTCGCGGCCGCGCGGGCCGGCGACGGGAAAGCGCGGAATCAG
>DASYQV010000173.1:0-15526 GCA_036005125.1 Vicinamibacterales bacterium | reverse complement strand
CCGGCCGAGGGGTCGCTAATCCCGTGTACGGAGGCCACATCTTTTCCATACGTAAGGCCGCATCTTTAGCTCGTTATGCGGCCCGGAACGAGAATTTTGTACGCGCTGTGCGACCGCATAACGGGCTAGGCGCGCGAAGCGCGCCAAAAGATGCTGGTCTAACCAGCCGACGGGCTCTGCCCGGTCCGGGGTCCCCAACGCGCGTTTTTTGGCGCGTTGGGGTGGAAGATATCAAGGGGCAGAGCCCCTTGGCTGGTTAGATGCGGCCCAGTTGCTAGTGATCCCGCGTGGCGCGACACTCGCCGCCGCGCTGGCATCGCTGCCCGCGCGGCGTTTATCCATGAGGCGGCGGCCGTCGGCGCCTGCCGAGCGAGGGAATCGTGCGCCCGTTTGCATTCCTTGTCGGACTGCTGCTCATCGCCGTCGTTCTCTGGGACGCATTCGAGACCGTTGTCCTGCCGCGGACCGTCGTACGGCGCCTCCGTCTGGCGCGACTGTATTTTCGAGCGACCTGGAACCCCTGGGCTCGGGTCGCTCGCACGTTCGGGTCCGACAGCGGTAGAGAACGATTCCTCGCGATCTATGGCCCGTTATCCCTCCTTGGCCTTCTGCTGGTGTGGGCCCTGGGGCTGATTCTGGGCTTTGCCGTGCTCCAGTGGGCCGCCGGCTCGCGGCTGCAGACGCCTGCCGGCGAGGCCGCGTTTCTTGACGACCTCTATATGAGCGGTACCACGTTTTTCACGCTCGGCCTGGGTGACGTGCATCCTGTCGCTCCCGTCGCGCGGTTTCTGACGACCGCCGAAGCAGGAATGGGGTTCGCGTTCCTCGCGATCGTGATCGCGTACTTTCCCGTGCTGTATCAGTCATTCTCGCGGCGTGAAGTCCGCCTCACGTTGCTCGACGCGTGGGCGGGTTCGCCGCCGTCGGCCGGCGAAGTCCTGCGGCGATTGGCAGGCGCCAACGAAATGCGCGCACTGGATCCGTTCTTGAAGGACTGGGAGTACTGGTGCTCCGAGGTCCTGGAGAGCCATATCTCTTACCCGCTCCTGGCATTCTTCAGGTCTCAACACCAACGACAGTCGTGGGTGTCGGCGCTCACCACCGTGCTCGACGTCTCCGCGCTCGTCGTCGTCGGCATCGACGGCCTGCCGGCGTGGCAGGCGCGGGTCACCTTCGCGATTGCGAGGCACGCGGCGGTGGATCTCTCACAGGTGCTCGGCGCGACTCCCGATCTGTCAGGCGATCGCCTGCCTGCGCAGGACCTGGAACTGCTTCGCCGGCACATCGAAGAAGCCGGTCTGCGGCCGGGGCGCAGCGCTGACGATGACGCGCGATTCATCGAGCTGCGTCGGTCCTACGAACCGTTTGTCATCGGTCTTGGTCGTCTGTTGATGATGCCGCTGCCTTCCTGGTGGCGCCAGCGTGCCCTGCGAGACAACTGGCAGACGAGCCCGAGACTCGACGGCGGGCCGCACCTCTGAACGGGCAATCTCGACGTCCATCAGGGCGGCGGCGCAGCGCTCGTCGCCAGGAATGCGTGGGTGAAGGAAGGATTCGTTGGGGCGCTGGTAGCCTGGAACGCGCTACTCGCGCCAGGGGCCCGCGTGCTGCTTCGCGGCACTCACACGAGTGTCGTTGCGATGGTGGCGCTTCGATCGGTGAGTTACACTCTGGCGCGACACAGCGCTCGCGCCGGAGCATGTCGGAACGGCGCCTCAGGTCGAGTTCGACGTCTGGGCCGACAATCTGGACACCGGTTGGGATCGCAGAGGGGTGTGCAATGAAAGGAATCGTCAGTCTGGTACAGTGCTCGCATTTCATACGGCACACGCGTTCGAACACTACGGCAACGTGGTTACGTACATGCGGCTCGAGGGACTCGTGCCACTATCATCGGAACCGCCCTTTGGTGCGTACAAACCGCCACAATAAGTCGTCGTGAAGACCCTCTACCACACCGCGGCCAGCCTGGACGGGTTCATCGCGACCCTGGACGACTCGCTCGAGTGGCTCTTCCCGCTCGGCGAGCTCGAAGCGACAAGCTATCCGACGTTCATCCGCGACGTCGGCGCGCTCGCGATGGGATCGGCCACCTACGAGTGGATGCTGCGGCACGTGGTCGGCCCGGACGCCGATCGGTCGCAGCCCTGGCCGTACGAGGTGCCGGCCTGGGTGTTCACCTCCCGCACGCTCCCGCCGGTGCGCGGCGCGGACATTCGCTTCGTCCGCGGCGACGTCCGGCCGGTGCACGAGACGATGGTCGCCGCGGCTGGCAACCGGAATGTCTGGATCGTCGGTGGCGGGGCGCTGGCAGGTCAGTTCTACGATCACGGCCTGCTCGACGAGCTCCTCGTCCAGGTCGGCTCCGTTACGCTGGGAGCCGGCAAGCCGCTGTTGCCGCGGGCCATCACCAGCCCGCCCCTCCGCTTGATATCAGTGCGAGCCGTCGGCACTGGTTTCGCGGAGCTGCACTACGAGGTGCCGCGCCCGCGTCAGGCGCGGGCCGGTCGAGTGAGCCCGGCGGCGGAGACCGCACGTTAAACGGCGCGACGTATCAGGACTCGCATGGTCACTCGAAGAAGATTCATTCCACGGCACATCGCGAGATGCGAGGCCGCGAGCGGGAAACAGGGTACGTGTCGTGGAGAACTGAAATGACGTCAGCCAGGTCGGTCATTAGAGGCGCGTTCGCGATCTGGTCGGTCACTGTCGTCCTGTGGCTGTTGGGAGAGATCGTCTCGACGCGGCAACAAGGCGCGGGAGCTGCCGATGTGACGGCGCGGGTCGATCGGGTGTTCGAGGCCTGGCGCGACACCAAAGGACCCGGCTGCGCGGTCGGCGTGAGTCGGAACGGTGCGCTGGTCTACGAACACGGTTATGGGATGGCTAACCTGGAGACGGGCACGCCAATTCGGCCATCGTCGATCTTTCATGTGGCGTCGGTGGCGAAGCAGTTCACGGCCATGGCCGTGATGCTCCTCGCCCGGGACGGAAAGCTGTCGCTCGACGATGACATCAGGAAATACATCACAGAGATTCCCGACTACGGCACACCCATAACCATCCGCCACCTGCTGACACACACCAGCGGGCTGCGCGATCAGTGGGAATTGATCGGACTTTCGCGCGGGCGCTTCGAAGAGAACCGGATTACCGAAGCGGATGTCATGGACATCGTGGCCCGGCAGAAGGCGCTCAACTTCACACCTGGCGCGGAGCACGTCTACAGCAATACCGGCTTTACCCTGCTCGCCGTCATCGTCAAGCGGGTGGCCGGCAAATCGCTGCGCGACTTCGCCGATGAGAACGTCTTCAAGCCGCTCGCGATGGCGAACACGCACTTCCACGACGACTACACGATGCTCGTGCCGGGGCGCACATCGGCGTATGCACGGCGGGCGGATGGATGGCACGTGAGCATCCCGAATTTCGACGTGTACGGCGCAACGAATCTGTTCACGACCGTCGGCGATCTCCTGAAGTGGGAGGCCAATTTCGACCATCCGATCATCGGCGACCGCACGCTGTTCGATCAGATGGAGACACCGGCTCGTCTCACCAACGGCGAGACGACCAGATACGGCTTCGGCGTGGGGGTCGGTCAATATCGAGGCACGCGCCTTGTCGAACACGACGGCGGGGACGCGGGATACCGGAGTTACGTTGCCCGCTTCCCTGAACGAGGGCTGGCGATTGCGGTCCTGTGCAATGCCGCAACTGCGAATCCGAGCTTGCTGGCGCGTGGAGTCACGGATGCCTATCTCGGCAGCGCGCTGGCGCCGGTCGAGAAGGAGGTCCCACCCAAAGGGATACCGCTCTTCGACGGCACGCTGTCACGCCAAGCTACGGCGGGTTCGTCGTCTGCGCTCGCGGCGTACGCGGGGGAGTACTACAGTGAAGAGGTGGATGCCCGCTATCGCGTGGTAGTGACCAACTCGGCACTCTCCTTCCGCACCGGCACGTCGGACCCAACCCTCGCGTGGCGATTGTCTTCGGACACGTTTGAGTGGAACGGGTATTACACGGTTGAGTTCGTTCGAAACGGACCTCGGGTGACGGGCTTTGACGTCACCAACGACAGAATGCGCCGGGTCAGGTTTGTGAGGATGCCGGGCCGCCGGTGAGGCGACGTGATTCTCCAGCTAAAATCTGTTCAGGAGTTCGTCATGAGATCACGAACCTTGTGTGCCATCCTCGCGGCGGTCGCTGTCGCAACGGTTTCCGCCGACGAAGGGATGTGGCGGATCGCGCAATTGCCGCTCGATCCCATTGCGAAGCGATACGGCGTCAAGCTGACGCCCCATGACCTGGAACGGCTGCAGAACGCGCCGGTCCGCATCTCGTCTGGAGGCACCGGGACGTTCGCCTCACCGAACGGTCTGATCCTGACGAATCATCATGTGGCGCTCGACTGCATCCGGACGTCAACCCTTGCCGAACAACAGAAAGGCAAAGAGGACAACCTGATCGAGCGCGGCTTCACGGCGCGCACGATGGGCGAGGAGCTTCCATGTCGCCGGTTCCGTGTCCAGATCGAGCGCAGCAGCCGCGACGTGACCGCGGACCTGAACGCCGACGTGAAGCCGGGGATGTCGATGGCGCAGATTCAGCAGGTGCGTCAGACGAAGCGCGGGGAGATCGAGCGTGCATGCAAGCAGGAGAAAGGCGCCAGCTTCACCTGCTCCGCTGTTGACTTCAATAGCGGCGCATTTTCGCTGCTGATCGTCTATGAGGACTTCAACGACGTGCGGCTCGTCTACGCGCCTGAAAAGAAGCTCGGCTACTTCGGCGGCGACGAGATGAACTTCCGTTTCCCGCGCTACGTGTCCGATATCTCGATTCTGCGTGCGTACATCGGCAAGGACGGCTCGCACGGCGAGTTCAACGCGGCGAATGTCCCGTATCGCCCCGCGCATTACCTGCGCGTGACGCTCAAGGGGGTGAAAGAGGGCGACGTCACGTTTGTCGCGGGGAATCCAGGCAACACGAACAGATACCGCCTCAGCGAGTCGGCCGTGTACAACACGAGCCGCGGCATGCCGAGACAGATTCAGGAGCTCGAGACCGAGCTGGCCCTGCTGCGCAAGCACGCGGCGGCGAAGCCCGAGAACCAGGTGCTGCTGCAGGAACGCATCTTCAGCCTGGCGAACACGCTGAAGTACATGCAGGATGTGCTCGCGGCGCTCAAGACGAACGACGTCGCGAAGCAGCAGCAGAATCGCGAGCGCGAGTTCCTGGAGTTCCTGAAAGGCAGGCCGGAGCTCCAGAAGGAGTACCGGACTCTGTTCGAGGAGCATCGGAAGCTCTACGCCACGACCGTCGAGGCGTACGCGGATCTCGATGAGGCCCTCGACTGGCTGCAAAAGGCTTCGGTCGTCAATTATGCGGCCACCCTGTACGAATTCGCCCAGGAAAGGGCAAAGTCATCCGATCGCGAGCGCGACCCGCAGTTCCAGGAGCGTTTCTGGAAAGACCTGCGTCAGGCGCTTCTCGATGACGAGCCGCTCATCGTCGGCCTCGAGGAAGATGCGCTCGCACTCGGCTTCGAGCGCGCGCTGAAGCTGCCTGCCGACCGTCGGATTCCTGCGGTCCAATCGCTGGTGAAGCGCGCCGGAACGTCGGATCCGCATGCGCTGGCGGGCGCGCTGGCCGGCTCGTCCAAGGTCGGCAGTGTGGACTTTCGCAAGACGCTTCTCGAGGCGCCTCCGGCCGTATTCGAACAATCCACCGACCCGGCGGTCGTGTTCGCGCGTGACTTGATGCCGACGATCCGGGAGCGTCGCGCCAGGACGCGTCTGCTCAACGAGACGCTGTTCCAGCACCGTTCGAAGTTTGCTCGAGGACTCGCCGAATGGAAAGGAAAGACGCTGTACCCGGACGCGAACTTCACCCTGCGGGTCACCTACGGCAAGGTCGCTGGGTACGTCGACAGGCACGGCAAGCCCGTACCGTTGACGACGAAATTCTCAGACATGTTCGCGCTGGCGCATGCGCGCGGCAACAGTGGTGATTTCGAGCTGCCCGCCTCGCTTCTCGCCTGGCGAAGGAAGATTGGCGATTCCACATTCAACCAGCGGTTTGCGAATATGCCGGTGGATTTTGTGAGCACGAATGACATCACCGGCGGCAACTCGGGGAGCGCCACGTTGAACCGGCAGCTCGAGATCGTTGGCTTGATCTTCGACAGCAACGAAGAGGCCATGGCCAGCGACTGGGCCTATAGCGAGGGTGCCGGCCGCGCGCTGAGTACGGACATCGGCTTTGCGCTGACGATCGCCCGGGAGGTGCACGGCGCGGGCTGGATCGTTGACGAGCTGATCAACGGGAAGTAGCTCTTGATTCATGATTCTTGATTCGTTGGCTCCCGACCCGGCCTTGGCCGAATCAAGAATCAAGAATCAAGAATCAAGAATCAAGAATGGGACAGCTACGCAGCCATGGCGAGTTCCGCCGGCTCGAGCGCAAGCGACAGGACCTGATCCACCGACCCGACGATGTGGAACTTCATATCGTCCCGCACGTCAGCTGGCACATCGTCCAGATCCGGCTCGTTGCGCTCCGGGACGATCACTTCGGTGAGGCCGGCGGCATGCGCGGCCAGTACCTTCTGCTTCAACCCGCCAATCGGCAGCACGCGCCCTTGCAACGTGACCTCTCCGGTCATGCTGATTGTGCTCCTGACCGGCCGCCGGGTCAGAAGCGACGCAATCGCCGTCACCATGGTGATCCCGGCGCTCGGACCGTCCTTCGGTATGGCACCGGCGGGCACGTGAACGTGCACCTCGCGTCCGTCGAGCGCGTGCTCATCGATGCCGAGCTCGGACGCGTGGCTCTTCACGTACGTGAGCGCGATCCGCGCCGACTCCTTCATCACGGCTCCGAGCTGACCCGTCAGGACCAGACCGCCTTTGCCTGGCATAGCCGCCGCCTCGACGAACAACACGTCGCCTCCCGTGCCGGTGACCGCGAGGCCCGTGGCCACGCCGGGGACCGCGGTGCGGACGGCCGCCTCGTGAAAAACCTTGGGACGCCCGAGCGCGTCGCGCACGGCCGCTTCATCGATCGCGATCGGCGACGCCTGGTCCGCTGACGCGATCCGCGTGGCGGTTTTTCGCAGCACGGTTCCGAGCTCCCGCTCCAGCTGACGAACGCCGGCTTCACGCGTGTAATCGTTGACGATGCGGCGCAGCACGGCGTCCGTGGTGGTCACTTCATCCGGACGGAGACCGTTCCGCTCGACTTGACGCGGCCACAGGTGCCCACGCGCGATCGCGACCTTCTCGTCGGTGGTGTAGCCGTCGAATCTGATCACCTCCATCCGGTCGAAGAGCGCGCCGGGAATGGTGTCGGCCACGTTTGCGGTGGCGACAAACAGCACGTGCGACAGATCCAGCTCGACGTCGAGATAGTGATCCCGGAACGCGTGATTCTGCGCCGGGTCGAGCACCTCGAGCAACGCCGCCGACGGATCGCCGCGCCAGTCGGCCCCGATTTTGTCCACTTCGTCGAGCATGATGACCGGATTCATCGTGCCCGCATCGCGCAGCGCGCGCACGAGCCGGCCCGGCAGCGCGCCGATGTAAGTCCGGCGATGGCCGCGGATTTCCGCCTCGTCGCGGACGCCGCCAAGCGACATCCGGACGAACTGCCGGCCGGTCGCTCGCGCGATCGACTCGCCGATCGACGTCTTGCCGGTGCCCGGGGGGCCAATCAACGTGAGAATGACGCCCGACCGCCGGTTCTCCGCCATGCCGCGCTCGCTCCGGAGCTTGCGAACCGCCAGGTACTCCGTGATGCGGCGCTTCACATCGTCGAGCCCCTCATGGTCGGCATCGAGCACCGCGCGGGCATGTGCCGGGTCGAGGCGCTCCTCCGATCGCCTGGCCCAGGGCACGGCCAGCAGCCAGTCGAGATACGTCCGGATCATCGAGGACTCGGCGTTCGACTCTCCCATCCGCTCGAAGCGACCCAATTCGCGTTCGGCCTGCTGGCGCACCGCCTCCGGCATGCCTGCACCCGCAATCTTCTCGCGGTATTCCTCGACGATCGAGCCGTCGGTCTCGCCCAGCTCTTTGCGGATGGCATCCATCTGACGGCGCAGAAAGTACTCTCGCTGCTGCTTCTGCGCGCCGTCCTCGACGTCGTCGTGGATGCGCTTCCGCACCTGCAGCTCCGCCAGCCGATCCCGCTGGAACTGCAGCGCGAGCCTCAGCCGTTCGACGACGTCGAAGGTTTCGAGGAGCTGCTGCTTCTGGCCGAAGTTGAAGTCCGGGGAGTAGCCGGCCGTGTCCGCCAGCGCGCCGGTATCCGTGATGGACCGCACGAACGCACGGATCCGTCCATCGTCGCCGCGCAGCTCGAGGATCTCGTCGACGACGGCGCGATACTCGCGCTCCAGCTCACGCGTAAGCGTAGCCGGGGGGATCTGATCCGGGCAGGCTTCGTAGTCGACGCGAAGGACGCCATCCTTGTCGGCCGACGCACCGCCGAGGGTGGCGCGGTGGAGGCCGGTCAGCGACACGGCGACACCACGCCCGGCCAGCCGCATCCGCTCGGATACCTCAGCAACGATCCCGACCTTCGCGTAAGTATTGTCGTGCCTGGGAACGAGGAGCACGCGATCGTCGCTGCCGACGTCGACCGGCAGGGTGACCGGCATGCCCGGGAAGACGACCATGTCGTCCAGGGGGATGATTCGTAGCCTGTTCATACTGCTAACCATGGTAGGGGAATTAGTTTAGTTTGTCAACTATTAACTCTATCAAGTATAATCGCACCGATGAGCCGTATGGACGCCGATGCCTGTCGGGCGTGGCAGCTCCTGGTGAAGTTCTTCTTCGCGCAGCGGGAACACCTGCCGTCGCTCGGCGAAGAGTTCGAGCTCTCGCCGGTGCAGTGCCATGTCCTCCACTTGATCGAGCCCGGGCGGCCCTTGCCTATGGGACGCCTGGCGGACACTCTCCGGTGCGATGCGTCGAACGTGACCGGCCTGGTCGATCGGCTGGAAGCACGCGGGCTCGTTCAGCGCCAGCCCTCGGCCGATGACCGGCGCGTGAAGGTGATTCAACTCACACCGGAGGGCTCACGGCTGCGTGCTCATGTGCTGAAGCAGATGACGGGAGGCTCCTGCCCTCTATCCAGACTCTCCCCCAGCCAACAGCGGTCCCTGGTGAGAATCCTCAAGGTACTCGTCGACGAAAAGTCGACGTGACGCGACACTGGGCCGCATCTAAAGATGCGGCATCTGCCAACGGGCCCCAGGGTACGTAGGCCGCATCTTGAGATGCCGCTCACGTGATTCACCCGCGCCGGGTCTAAAGACCCGGCCTACGAACGCTAGAAGTCCACGTGCACCCCGAATTTGACGAAGCGGCCCGAGAGGATGGTGAGCGGCTGCTGCCACCGCGGCCCGTAGGTGGTGTTGAGCGCGAGCACCGCGCCCGCGTTGAACAGGCGACTCGAATTGCCTGCTGCCGGGCGACCACCGCCGCCGGCTCGACCGGAGGAAGTGATGCAGTCCAGTTCATCGCTGGACACCGAATCGGTATAAAGTGTCGCCGTACGATTTTTGGGGGCGCGGGCCCACTAACACGGACAAGGAGCAAATATATGTGCGATCAGGACCATTTCGAGAACGATGCACAGGAGTACGAAGCCCGCGGACAGGTAACGCGGCGCGAATTCGGCGCCCTCCTGGGAGCCGGCATGGTCATGCTGCTGCCGAAGGTCGCGAATGCGGTCGCCGTCACGGATTCGGAGGTGAACATCACGACGCCGGACGGCACCGCCGACGCCTACTTCGTGCACCCGACGACGGGCGCGGCTCCGGGCGTTCTCGTGTGGCCGGACATCTTCGGGCTCCGGCCGGCGATGCGCCAGATGAGCAAACGGCTCGCGGAATCGGGCTATTCGGTGCTCGTGGTCAATCCGTTCTATCGCGTCAAGAAGGCCCCGACCGCGGAACAGGGTGCTGCGACCCCGATTCCGGAGTTGGTGCCGCTGATGAAGGCTCTGACCGAGACGACGCACATGACCGATGCGAAGGCGTTCATCGGGTGGCTCGACAAGCAGGCTTCGGTTTCCAAGACCCGGAAGATGGGTACGCAGGGTTACTGCATGGGCGGCCCGATTGCGTTGCGCACCGCGGCTGCCGTACCCAATCGCGTCGGCGCGGTCGCCTCGTTCCATGGCGGCGGGCTCGTGATCGACGCGCCGAACAGTCCGCATCTCCAGGCCTCGAAGACCAAGGCGCAGTTCCTCATCGCGGTCGCTGAAAACGACGACCAGCGCTCGCCCAATGAGAAGAACGTGCTGAAGGAGACGTTCGCCAAGGCGAACCTGCCCGCGGAAGTCGAAGTGTACGCGGGTGCGCACGGCTGGTGTCCTCCGGATTCGCGGGTGTACAACATGGATCAAGCGGAAAAGGCATGGAGCCGCTTGCTTGCGCTCTACGGAAAGGCTCTCGGCACGACATAGGGCCTCGCATTGGATCATCGGCGATTTCAGATTTGTTCATCGAATCTGATCATCGGGAAAATGGATCCTCTGTCGGTTCATCGTTCCATCAGTGCGATCGTCTCTGCGATCTCTTGCTGCCCCCGGGCGTGCGCCGAAACAGGAGAGGACGCAGAGACGGATTTCAACGCCGAGCTCGTCGAGGTCGCCGAGAGTCTTCCTGGAAAAATTCTTCGCGCTCTCCGCGCGTGCTCGGCGTTTAGATCGTCTCCGCGATCTCTTGCTGCCTCGCCGTGCGACGAGCACGCAGAGACGGGTTTCAAACGCCGAGCTCGCGGAGCTCGCCGAGAGTCTTCCTGGAACAATTCTCCGCCCGCTCGGCGTTTGAATCGTCTCCGCGATCTCCTGCTGTCTCGGGAGGAGGCCGAGATGCCGACGACGAGAGGCGTGCTCACGTGGGTTCCTGTGATCGCGCTGGCAGCGCTCGTGCGGATTGATGCGGCAGCGCCGCAATCCGCCGGCACGGCTGCCCTGCCGGAAAACCCGCAGGTGCTCAGGACTGCGGCGGCAACTATTCGCGTCTCGGCGATCAAAGGCCTGGTGTACCCATGGGCCCTGGCCTTCCTGCCCAACGGCGACATGCTGGTCACCGAGCAGGGCCGCAACACGCTGCGCCTCATCCGCAAGGGCGTGTTGGAACCGACACCGATCACGGGTCTGCCGCAAGGCATCACCAGCACACGCCGCGACACCGCTGGCGTGGACATCGCCGTGCACCCGCGGTTTGCCGAGAACCATTTCGTGTATGTGGCCTACTGGAAGCCCGAGTCCGGCACGCGCCCCGTGAGGACCGCGGCACTCGTCCGCGCGCGGTACGACGGCGGCTCGACGCTATCCGACGTGAGAGAAATCTTTGCGTCGAGCACCTGGACGGACGGCCCGTCCTCGGCGCGACTCGCGTTCGCCCCGGACGGCACGATCTTCATGGCGATCGGGGCACCAGGCTTCGCCGAGGAGCTCGGGTCGACCGCCTGGGCGCAGGACCCGCGCGAGCATGGCGGCAAGATTCTTCGCCTCAAAGATGATGGGAGCGTGCCGGCTGACAATCCCTTCGTCGGACGTGCCGGCTACAAGCCCGAGATCTTCGCGCTCGGCATTCGCAACGCCATCGGGCTGACGATTCACCCCGAGACTGGTGAGTTGTGGGAGACGGAGAATGGGCCACAGGGAGGAGACGAGGTCAATATTATTCGCGCGGGCCGGAACTACGGGTGGCCGCTCGTGACCTACGGTCGTGCGTACACGAGCGATCCCGAGGGCAAGAAGTCGGGTCTGCCGCCGCCCTCGGTGCAACCACCGACCTCGGCGCCTGGCATGGAAGAACCGGTCACGTTTTACAAACCCTCGATCGCGATCTCGGGCATGGTGTTCTACACGGGAGACAAGTTCCCGCTGTGGAGGGGCAATTTGATCGTCGGCGGCCTGGCCGGCATGCAGCTCTCGCGGCTCATATTCAACCGTCAGGGACTGGAGATGCGGCGCGAGGCGATGCTGCTCGAGCTGCGCCAGCGGATTCGGGACGTGCGACAGGGTCCGGACGGTTTCCTGTACGTCACGACCGATATGCCGGACGGGGCGATCCTGAAAATCGAGCCGGTCACGGAGCGCTGATATCGAGGCGTGCCGTTTTGAAGAATTTCTCCGCGTGCTCCGCGTGCTCCGCGCGCTCGGCGTTTGAATCGTCTCCGCGCGCTCTCTCGTCCCCGCGGCGCCGAGGAAGCCGAGAGCGCAGAGACGGTTTCAACGCGAGCACGCTGAGTCCGCCGAGTCTTCATCGTGATATGATCACCACTCGACATCGAACCTCCGATGAAACACCCCTTCTGACGTCCTCCTCGCGTCGCTGACGCGAGCCCCCGTTTTCGCCATCCAACCTGTTCGACGTGTATCCGGCGTCGCGCCTGCGGGGCCGCGCCCGGGAGGCATCCCATGTCTTCGTTCGCCATCGAGGTCGAAGGCCTCGTCAAGATCTTTCATGGCCGCGGCCGCGCCCCGACGCGGGCGGTGGACGGGCTGACGTTCTCGATCGCGGAAGGATCGATCTTCGGCCTTCTCGGCCCGAACGGCGCCGGCAAGACGACCACGCTGCGCGTCCTGACGACGCTGGCCCGGCCCACGGAGGGTCGCGCCCGGGTTGCCGGATTCGACGTGGTCGCCTCGCCGCTCGACGTGCGGCGGCGGATCGCTGTGGTCATCCAGGAGCATGCGGCCGACCTGCTGCTCACCGTTCGCGACAACCTGGTGTCGTTCGGACGGTTTCACGGACTGTCGGGCGCGGCCCTCCGCGAGCGCACGGTCCGTGGGATCGAGCAGTTCGGCCTCGGCGAGCATGCCGGCCGCAAAGTGCAGGACCTGAGCGGCGGGTTCCGACGCCGGGTGCAGGTGGCCAAGGCGTTCATGGTGGACACGCCCATCGTGTTCCTCGACGAGTTCTCGACCGGGATGGATCCGATTCTCAAGCGCGCGGTCATGGGGTTGCTGCGGGAGGAGAGCCGCGCGGGCCGCACGATCGTGCTCACCACGCAGGTGCTCACCGAGGCGGAGGAGCTCTGCGACGACATCCTGATCATGCATCGCGGGCGTCAGGTGGCGCGCGGGGACCTGCACACGCTGAAGCTCCTGTCGAAAGGCGTGTACGACATCTCGCTGACGTTCGAAGAGCTGACGCCGCAGATCGCGTCCGAGGCCGCGGCGCTCGGCCCGGTGCGGATGAAAGTGACCGGCTCCACGCTGCAGCTGGCGCTGAAGGAGGACGAGCAGCGCGTGCTGGCGGTGGTCAGCCGGCTCGCCGCCGGCGGGCGTGTGCGTCGAGTCGAGGTCGGAAGCGCCAGCCTCGAGGACGTGTTCGTGCAGCTGACGTCGGGCGGGAAGGAGGCCACGTAATGCGAGCGCTTGCTGCCGTCATGTATCGCGAGGGATTGATCCGCGCGACGAACCTGCTCTTCATCTTCTGGGACGTCGTCTATCCGCTCGGATACCTGCTGGTGTTCGGCGTCGGCCTGAACAGCGCCGTGCACTTCACCGGCGGTCCCGGGGCCGCCGACTACAACGCGTTCTTCCTGGCGGGCGTGCTCGGGATGGCGAGCTTCGGCATCGCGTCGAACACGGCGTGGTCCTTCTTCCTCGACCGCGACAACGGCATCTACTTCGAGATGCTGACGTATCCGATCAGCCGGGCGCAGTATCTCGTCGGCAAGGTGCTCTTCAACATCGGCATCGCGCTCGTGCAGGCCACCGTCACGATCGGACTGGCGGACGCGCTGCTGGGCGTGCCGGTGCGCTGGGCGATGCTGCCGCTCGTGGCGTTCCTGGTCATCATCGGGACGGCAGGGTGGTTCTTCCTGTATGCGATCTTCGCCGTATTGATCCGCCGCAACGATGCCTTCAACACGCTGACGTCGGTGTTCTACTTCGTGCTGCTCTTCGCGAGCTCGATGTTCTACCCGCTCGAGCCGCTGCCGGCGCCGCTTCGCCTGGCGGCGTACGCGAACCCGATCACCTGGCAGGTGGACGTGCTGCGGTACGCGACGACCGGCCTCGGGAATCCGTCGCTGCTGCGCCTCGAGATCGGCGCCTTCGCAGTGTTCACGGCGGCGTCGTTCGTCGGCGCGCTGACGGCGCTGAGAAAGGATAGCTGAGGAATAGACGGGACGCCGGCGCGTGCTATGCTAGCCCGCCACGAAGGAGGATTTTTCATGAAGCGCGCGACTGTCTGGTTCGTTACGGCCATGCTCTGCGTACTGGTCGGCGCGGCCGGCCGTGCCGCGCACAGTCAAGCGACGCGGCCGGCTCCGCAGGGCGCGGCCGCTCAGCCCCCGCGCCCGCGTTATGAAGTCAAGCCGCCCGACGGTCCGCGGGTCTTTGAAACCGACACGGTCAAGGTCCGGGTTGTGCCGTTGGCCAGAGGGCTCGATCACCCCTGGAGCCTTGCGTTTCTCCCGAACGGCGACATGCTCGTCACCGAGCGACCGGGGCGTCTCCGGATCATGCGCGGCGGCGTCCTCGATTCCAATCCGATCTCGGGAGTCCCGCAGGTGTTCGCGGTCAGTCTGCAGGGTCTCATGGGCGTCGCCCTGCATCCGAAATTTGCAGAGAACAAGCTTGTCTATCTCGCCTACTCGAAGCGGGGGGACAAAGGCCTCTCTGCCACCGCTCTGGCACGCGGCCGCCTCGAAGGCAACACCCTCACGGACGTCCGCGACATCTTTGTCACGGAGCCATGGGTCGCCCCGACGGCCATGGCGTCAACGCTCCTGTTTGCTCCCGACGGCTCGCTCTTCATGACGGTCGGCGGCGCCATCAACGCCACGACCAGCGGGCAGCTCGCGCAGGATCCCCGCAACCACTACGGCAAGATACTGCGGCTCCGCGATGACGGCAGCGTGCCGCCAGACAACCCCTTCATCGGCCGAGCCGGATACAAGCCGGAGATCTACTCCATGGGTCACCGGAATCAACTCGGGCTGGCCATCCATCCGGTCACGGGCGCGCTGTGGGAAAGCGAAAACGGTCCGCAGGGCGGCGACGAAATCAACATCATCCTGCCCGGTCGCAATTATGGTTGGCCGGTCGCCACGTACGGACGCGAATACTCGGGCGCCCCGATCACGGAGACGCCCGTGCGGAGAGACATGGAATCGCCCTTTATCTTCTGGGTGCCGTCGATTGGCGCCTCGGGGATCGCGTTTTATACCGGCGATCGGTTCCCCACGTGGAAAGGCAGCCTCCTGGTTGGAGGGCTTTCCGGACGAGCGATCCACCGCATCAGGTTCAACAAGAACGGATGGGAAGACACTTACCGGCCCCGCGAATATCTGCTGACCGACCTCAAGCAGCGGATCCGCGACGTGAAGCAAGGGCCGGATGGACTCGTCTATTTCCTGACGAACGGGTTCGACCTGCGGGACGATCTGGAAGGGCTTGTCATGAGGATCGAACCTGCCGAGGGTGATGCGAGTCGATGAGAGCTGCGCAGCAGGCGCTGCGGATCCGATCTTAACGAGGACGCGAA
>DASYQV010000172.1:0-2002 GCA_036005125.1 Vicinamibacterales bacterium | reverse complement strand
ACCGCCCGCGTATTTGTAGAAGTTGACGTTCGCCTCGAGCGCGTTCGCGCGGAGGATGTAGTAGTTGTCCTTGTCCTGCACGCGGAAGATGATCCCGCCGGCCTGGTCGGTCTTTCCGGAAATCGGTTTGAAGCGGGCAGTTATCGTGAGATCCCCGTACACGTTGCTCGTCAGCACTATCGCCGGGAACTCGGCGTTGCCCGTCTGACAGAGCGTGTTCGGCTTGCTCGGTGCATCCGCTTCCGCTCGCACCACCCAGGTTCCGCTGAACACCGTGGCGCCGGAGGGGAGCGCGCCGGCTGCGTCGCCGTCGAAGCTCCACGATGCGGCGCTCGAGCTCGGCGGCGCGGACCGATAGGTGACCGCCGGCGTGCCCTCGCAGCCGACGAGAAGGACGATGCTCGGGATCAGGAGCGCGCTCCAGGGCCGAAGGACGGCGCATCACCTCCGTTGGTGTTGGTGATCATCGCCCAAGGTACCGCTTCTTGGTGCGCTCGTTCCGACGCTCGAGCTCGCTGTACCGGTAGCACCTGCGCTCGTGGTCGTTCCGGATGCCGACCGCCTGCATGAACGACTCGACGATGGTCGGACCGACGAATTTGAATCCGCGCTTCTTCAGGTCTTTCGACAGCCTCTCTTTGTCGTCGAATCCCCAGACGTAGCGATCGAATGAGCCGAACTCGTCCGTCACGGCGAGAAAGGCCTTCGCGTTTCCGATCGCCGCGTCGATCTTGGCGCGATTGCGGATGATGCCCTCGTCGTTCAAGAGGCGCGCGACCTCACGCGCTCCGAATCGCGCGACCTTCGAGGGGTCGAATCTAGCGAACGCCCGACGGAATGCTGGCCGCTTGCGCAGGACAGTTTCCCAGGAGAGGCCGGCTTGCATGCCTTCGAGTACGAGGAATTCAAAGAGGAGTCGGTCGCGGTGCTCAGATCTGCCCCATTCGACGTCGTGATATGACGTGAGGGGCTCGTGGGTGGCCCACGAGCAGCGGCGGACGGCCACCGAGGGACCCCGTCGCGTTGAGAGGGTTTCGGTGGCCGGCCGCCGCTCGGGGAAGCTACGCGCCACCCCACCTCTGAAGCAGCTCGGGGAGCTCCGAAAGCGTCTCGATCTCGGCAGTCGGCACAGCGATCGACGACGGGAAACCGGAGGCATTCTTGCGCCAGACGCCACGCATGCCGGCTTCAAGGGCGCCGGACACGTCGTCGACCATCCGATCGCCGACCATGACGCACTCACCCGGGAGCACCTCAAGCCGTCGTGCCATCTCTTCGAAGACCGTGTGGTGCGGCTTCGAATGCGGTAGGTCCGACGTGTAGGCGATCGCGTCGATCAGAGCAGCGAGACCGTGCGTCGCGAGGTCGGCGTTGTGCCAGTCCGCGGCCCACCAGGTGTTCGAGAGCAGGCCGAGTCGGTAACCGCGCTCGCGCAACAGCGTCAGCGTGGTGACCGCGTCGGGATCCACGCTCGACCAGCCGGCGATCGCCTTGGCGTAGCCGTCCATCGCGCCAAGCAATTCCGCGCCGCTCACCGGCACGCCGAGCCGGTCAAAGCCCTCGCGCACGAGCCCGGTCGGCGGCCCGCTCCAGCGCTCGGTGTCCACGCGCTTCCAATGCTCGCGTTCGGCGTCGCGCATCGCCATAACGTACGCGTCGCGTGACGGCCAGCGCCGGTCGGCGAACTGGGTCACCAGGTGGTCGTACGAGGCCGCCCACTTCGCGTCGGCACCGGTGTCCCAGTCCGACCAGTGAACCAGCGTGCCACCCAGGTCGAAGATCACCGCGCGCGGCACCGCCATGCCACGTGACGATACGGAAAGCACTCCTCGCGCGGGGGGCGCATGCTTCGCGCGTGCCCGACCTCTCCTGGCTCATCTGGCTGTTCATCCTCGCCCAGTTCTTCATTCCCCTGTACCAGAAGCAGATGCTCCAGCTTCAGAGGACCCGGAAGTTCCACGGCTTCGAGCAGCGCCGGCGGACCCGCCTCATCACGATGATC
>DASYQV010000171.1:0-5005 GCA_036005125.1 Vicinamibacterales bacterium | reverse complement strand
TGCTGCGATCCGTCCTCGTCGTTCTCGATCGGGGCCAGGTTCTCGATCTTTTCTTCCCATCCCTTGAATTTCCGGAACTGATCGATCGCGTACGCTTTGCAATATCGTCCCATGGTCGCCATCGTTGGATCTCCTTGTTTGCGATGTATCTGTCAACATGGTCCGCAGTGGGAGCCGAGTCCGCCGAGTTTTCAACGCAGAGCTCGCTGAGCGCGCAGAGTATTCCTGAAGGGTTCTCCGCGCGCCCGGCGTTCTCGGCGTTTAATCGTCTCCGCGTCCTTCGCTCGCTCGGCGGCCTCAATTTCGGGCCGCGGCGCTCTGCGCGTCGGCTTCCATCTGCTTGCGCAGGCTGAGCGGGCGCATGTCGGTCCACACTTCCTTGATATACGCGAGACATTCGGCCTTGGGGCCGCTCTTGCCGCCGTCGCGCCAGCCGTTGGGATTCTCACGATGCGCGGGCCAAATCGAGTACTGCTCTTCGTGGTTCACCACGACCTTGTAGATGGTGTCGTCTTCCTGCTCGTCGTCGTACATGACCTTCTCCTGTGGCGCGTTTTCGGTCCGGGGTTACAAACTCTGCTGCATCGGATCCGTCAGATCACGCTCGGGGCCTGCGGCTCGGGGCTCGGGACCTGAATTCCGAGTCCGATATCGAGCGCTTGCGGCGACGCATCTCCGACTGCGGCGCCCGATTCGATCAGCGCTGCGGCAAGCTCCGCGACCGTTTGATATTCGAAGAGCTGCATCGGCTCGACCGCGATGCCCGCTTCGTTCAACCGCGACATGATGTCCAGGCCCGAGAGCGACGCGCCACCGAGATCGAAGAAGTTGTCGTGGATGCCCACCCGATCCAGGCCCAGGACCTCCGCCTCGATGTCGGCCAGCAGACGTTCGAGCTCGTTGCGCGGCGCGACGAACTCGACCTTGAGCGCCGGCCGCATCGGACCCGGCTCTGGAAGCGCTCGCCGATCGACCTTCCCATTGGGATTGAGCGGCAACGCGTCGAGAGCGACGATCGCCGCCGGCACCATGTACTCCGGCAACTGCGCGCGCAACTGCTGGCGCAGCGTTTCAATCACGACTTCCGCGGCCGGGCCTGCCGGCACGACATACCCGACCAGCCGTCGCGCTCCAGATTCGTCCTCGCGGAGCACTACCGCCGCGTCGCGAATGCCCGGCTGCTGCCGCAGCACCGCCTCAATCTCGCCCAGCTCGATCCGGTTGCCGCGCAGCTTCACCTGCTGGTCGATGCGGCCGACGTACTCGACCACCCCGTCCGACCGGTATCGCGCGAGGTCGCCGGTGCGATACAAGCGAGCGCCCGGAATCGTGCTGAACGGGTCCGGGACGAAGCGCTCGGCCGTCAGATCCGGTCGAGCCCAGTACCCTCGCCCCACCTGCACGCCACCCAGATACAGCTCGCCGACGACGCCCGCCGGAACCGGTTGTCCGACCGCATCTCGCACGTAAACCTGCGTGTTTGCGACCGGCCGCCCGATCGGCACGATGGCGGCCGACGTGACCTTCGGCGTGCACGGCTGCCACGTAACATCAACGGCGGCCTCGGTCGGACCGTACAGGTTCTCCAACTGTCCAGGCCAGGCGGTCAGACAACGCGCGGCCAGCGGTCCCGGCAGCGCTTCGCCGCTGCACACCATCAGCCGCACGCGCGCGCAGGACGTCAGTCCGCCGGCGGTGACAAACGCTTCAAGCATGGCCGGCACGAAGTGCAGCACGGTCACGCCAGCGCGCTGGATGATGTCGGCCAGGTACGCCGGGTCGTTCTGTCCACCGGGCTTCGCGACCACGAGCGTCGCCCCCGTTCCGAGCGGCAGGAAGAGCTCCCACACGGACACGTCGAAGTTGATCGACGTCTTCTGCAGCACACGGTCCGCTGCCGTCAGACCATATGTCGCCTGCATCCAGGCCAGCCGATTGCCGATGCCGCGATGACTGTTCATCGCCCCCTTGGGTTGGCCGGTCGATCCTGACGTGTAGATCACGTAGGCGAGCTGGTCGGGAGACACCCGCACCGCCGGTGCCGTCTGTGCTTCCTGCCGCCACGCGGCGTCCGGCGCGTCCACCACTTCGATCGCATATGCGCCAGGCGGCACGTCCGCCGCACATTCTGTCGAGGTGAGCACGACCGCCACCTGGGCGTCCGCCACCTGGAACGCCAACCGTGCGGCCGGATAGCTGGGATCGAGCGGCAGATACGCGCCGCCCGCTTTCAGCACGCCGATGAGCGCCGCCACCATCTGCGGCGATCGCGGCAGCCATACGCCGACGCGCGATTCCGCGCCGACGCCGAGACGCTGCAGGCGCCGCGCGATCTGGTTGGCGCGCGCATGCAGCGTCGCGTACGTCCACATCTCGGGCTCGGGGATCGGGGCTCGGTTCTCGGGGCTGGCATCGGTCCACACGGCAATTGCGTTCGGGGTCCGCGCGGCCTGTGATTCGAGCCAGGCCACCAGTGAATTCGCCGTCGGATCGGGCCACACCTGCGCAGACGCGTTCCATGTGGTCACGATCTGATCGCGTTCGTTCGCCGTCAGGAGCGGGAGCTCGGCGACCCGCTGATCCGGCTGCGCGATGATGCCTTCCAGGATCTGCTGATAGTGGCGCATCATCGCCGCCATCAGCGAAGCATCGAAGATGTCCGTGCTGTACTCGATGAAACCTTCGAGACCGCGGCTCGTCGGCTCGATCGACAGCGTGAAGTCCAGTTTCGACGTCCCGCGATCGACCTTGAGCTGTTCCACCTCGAGGCCGCCCACCGACAGCTTCGGCAGCGGCGTGTTCTGAAGCACGAACATGACCTGGAACAACGGCGACCGGCTCAGGTCCCGTCGAATGCCCATCTCGTCGATCAGATGGTCGAACGGCACGTCCTGATGGTCGAACGCTTCGAGTGACGTTTGACGAACCCGCGCGAGCAGTTCCCGGAACGTGATCGACCCGTCCACCTTCGCCCGCAGCACCAGGAGATTCAGGAACAGGCCGAGAAGCGGTTTGGTGTCCGTGGCCGTCCGTCCGGCCACCGGTGTTCCCACGGCGAAGTCGGACTGACGCGTGTGCCGATACAGCAGGACGAAGAACGCGGCCAGCAGCGTCATGAAGAGCGTCGTGCGCTCGCGCTGGCTGAGGGCGGTAAGCTGCTCGGCAGTCGCTCGGGGAATCAGGAACGAATGCAGCGCCCCGCGAAATGTCTGGCGCGCGCGGCGGGCAGGCAGAAACGGCCACTCGAGGACAGGCAGCCCGGCCAACTGCCGTTCCCAGTACTGCAACTGGCTCTGCACCCGCTCGCCTTCGAGCTGCTGACGCTGCCTGCGCGCGTAGTGCCGATACTGAATCGGCAACGTCGGAAGCGGCGACGGCCGTCCCGGAGTCCCCAGCGCGGCAGCCGCGCTGGGGTGGGGTCCCGTGCTGTAAGCCATGTACAACGTCATCGCCTCGCGTGCGAGAACGCCATGCGACCAGCCGTCGGTGATGATGTGGTGCAGCACCAGCGCCAGGACATGTTCGTTCTCCCGCACGCGGAACAAACGGGCGCGCCACAGCGGGCCCAGGCTCAGATCGAATGGACGACGTACTTCGTCGCTCAACGCCTGCCACAGATGCCCCTCGCGCTCAGTTTCGGGAATTGCGAGCAGGTCATCAACAGTCATGTCGAGCGGGGCCGGAGGAAGGACGACCTGAACGGGCCCATCCTTGTCATGACGGAAGATGGTCCGCAGAATCTCGTGCCTGCGCGCGATTTCCTCGAGGGCCGCGACCATCACGGGCACCTGGAGATTTCCAGTCATCCTCAGGATCAGGGGCTCGTTGTACGCGGGCTCGTATGTTTCGAACTTGTTGACGAACCAGATCCGCTGCTGCGCCGACGACAGCGGAGCAGCATTCACATCATCGTCGTGTACCATGCTCGTTTCCTCAGCGGCGCGTGCGTCCGCTGTCTGGTCTTCGCCGATGACCGGCGCCGACAGCCATGGCGGGGCCTCGACCGTCTCAACGTGGCTGCTGTCGTGCGCGGCGCAATCACCTGCCGAAGGCGCCGCGATGATCCGCACACGGTTCACCTCCGCGGCCAGCGTCGCGATCGTCGGGTGCTCGAACATGACGCTCACCGCGAGATTGACGCGCAGCGTCTCGTTCAGCACCAGCATCACGCGCGTCGCCACGAGCGAGTCAACGCCCATCTCGAGGAAGTTGAGCTCCGGATCAAGCGGATGTGACGGCTCGAAACCAAGCGCCTCGGCGAACTGGTAGCGAACGTAGTCCTGCACCAGCTCGCGCGCCTCGTCGGCACCGGCTTCGGCGAGCCGGCGCCGAAGGTCGATAGAGGCGGAAGAGTCGAGCGCCTCGATGCCCGCCGGATTCTCCGCCCTCATCGCGGCAAACAGCGAGACCCGCTCGATCTGCGGGTAGCCGCGCACGAACGTCGGCCAGTCGATCGAGGTCGCGATGGCCTGCGGAGTCTCGACCCGCATCAGGTACGCAAGCGTCGCGATCGCGTGTGCAGGGCTCATCATCCGGACGCCCTGCGCGGCCCATCGCCTGCGGACCTGTTCGCCGAGCCTGGCGGCCATGCCGACCTCGGCCCACGGTCCCCAGTCGATGGCAAGCGCGGGGAGCCCGCACGAGCGGCGGTAATGCGCCAGCGAATCGAGAAACGCGTTGGCTCCGGAATAATTGGCCTGACCGAGCCCACCAAACACCGCCGCGGTGGACGAGAACAGCAGGAAGAAATCCAGCGAGCGAGTCCCGGTCAGCGTGTGCAGATTCCACGCGCCGCGGACCTTGGACGGGAACACCGCCTCGAACGACGCCCACGGCTGTCGTTCGATGAAACCGACATCGTTGATCCCGGCCGCGTGCACGATTCCCCGGAGCGGCGCCATCGTCCGATCGATCTCTTCGAGAATACGAGCGACATCCTGCCGGCTGGCCACGTCGCCCTGCAGCACGCGCACGTCCGCTCCGGCGCTTCGAAGCTCGTCGACGA
>DASYQV010000170.1:0-67012 GCA_036005125.1 Vicinamibacterales bacterium | reverse complement strand
GTAATCGATCTCTGTCGCTGATGGATTCGATCCATTATTTCTGCTCGTCGTTGCGCGGCCACTTGGTTAGGCTGCCTCACGGTGCTGCCGCGCAATGCGCCGGCGTGGTTGGATCAGTTGAGCACATGGCTCGAGCCGTTCGAATCGTGCTTCGGCCACGTCGCGCAGCGCGGTGCCTTCCGTCGGTATTTGCTCGGCCTGCTGAGCGACAGCCGGCGCAAGTCGATGAGCGCGATGCTCGCGCGCCTCAGCGACCCCGGCACCTACCAAGCCTTCCAGCACTTCATCACCGACGCACCGTGGACGGCGGCGCCGCTGTGGCGCCAGCTCCGTGCCGTGATCCCCGATCGGACCGGTGTGGTCATTCTCGACGGCACCAGCTTTCCCAAGCAGGGTGCGCACTCGGTGGGCGTGGCGCGCCAGTACTGCGGCACGCTGGGCAAGACCGCGAATTGTCAGGTGGCCGTGACCGCGGCGCTCTGGACCGGCGTCCGCGCGTGGATGGTGGGCGCGCGCTTGTACCTGCCCGAGGAGTGGCTCACCCACGAGCAACGGCGACGCGCCAGGATCCCCGCGACGGTCCGCTTCCAGGAAAAGTGGCGCATGGCGCTGACGCTCCTCCAGCAAGTGCGCGCCAGTGGCCTGACGGTCACGGCGGTCCTCGCCGACGCCGAGTTCGGCAACAACGCCACGTTCCGGCGTACGCTGCATCGCGCGCAGCTGCCGTATGCGCTCGGTGTCGCGTCCGATGTGAAGGTATTTCTCGGCACGCCCGCGTTGCAGGGCCCGACGGACCAACCGCGCACCGGACGCCCACGTACACGCCCGCACTTGCCGGCTGGCACGCAGGCCATCGAGGCACGCGCGTGGGCCGCGACACAAGCGCCGCCGCAGTGGTGCCGCGTCTCGTGGCGCAACGGGACGAATCCCCCGTGGCGCGCCCGCTTCTGCGCGATCCGCGTCACCCCGGTCCACGATTGGCGGCAACGCCGGCTCGCGCCCGAAGTGTGGCTGCTGTGCGAACGCGACCTCGGCGCGCAGCCGCGCACCAAGTACTATCTGGTCAATCTGCCGGTCACGGCCTCGCTCCAGCAGTTGGTGCAGTTGGCACATCAGCGCTGGGCGATCGAGCAGCAGTACCAAGAGCTCAAAGACGAACTCGGTCTCGATCACTTCGAAGGCCGCTCGCTGCCGGGCTGGGAGAAGCATGTCGTCTTAACGGCCTTGGCCTACGCGTGGCTGCAATACGAACGCGGACGCCGCGGTGCGCGCCTGCCGACGCTGCCGGTCGCGCGCGCGGTGATCACCGAGATTCTCACGGCGCATTTCTTCGTCACGCATCCGCATTATCTCGACACGATGCTGAAATTGCGGGAAGTTCAGCTTCGGATCTAACAAAGTAGTACTAAAGAGCCGGCCTACGTACGATCTTGCCGTGCCCGCGTCAATCTTTCTTCTTTGCAGCAGTGGCTTCAGCTTCTTTGGCTCGGGCTGCACTCAGGATGTGCTGCATCGCGTAGTTGCCCTCATGGCACGCGCCTTCGAAGATCTGCCAGTAGTCCGCATCTCTCTTCCCGGTGACCATGAACGTCCAGGGCCTTACCCACGTCGTCGGGTCATCGACGGTGACCGAAACGGTCAACGTGTCAGGATCGACGCGCGTGTAGCGCTCGATCAAGTGAAGGGTACGGCCCGATTTCATGAACGTCGTCTGGTCGCTGAAGTTCGCGACGTCCACGACGAGCGTCGTGCCTTCCCACCGCCCTCGCGAATCGCCCAACAAACGACCCGATGCTGACGGATCAGGATGTGGACGTCCGTCGAGCGGGATAATCCTGGCTTCGTGCAGGCGCTCGTAGAGGAGCGCGACATACTCCCTGGCCTGGACGATCTGGAACCCGTTGCTGTACTGGCTGGGATACCAGGTCGTGGGCAGGCCGCGCGTGATGCACCGGTCGAAGAGATTCAGGTCTTCGGGGCCGTCGAAGGGACCATCGGTGAAGCTGCCGCCCACGAAGCCGAGCACCGTTCCCTTCGGAACCACGCGCTGCTTTGCCTCGGCCGTGTATTCGGGAATACGACCATTGGGCGGATCCACAACCAGCGAGGTTCTGCGCGACGCGTTCCCCGTTTTCCCGTACCACTGCTCCAAATCAGGACTGACGCTCTCGTTAGCGGTCGCCTGCCGTCTGCTTCCCCCGGCTGGCCCCTTCAGCTTCTCCTGAAATTCCTGATCCGTGAGCAGCGCCTTCTCGCCATACTGCACCGGCCGTTCGACGGGGATCCCTATTTCCGCGTCGGTCGTCCAGACGCCTTGCAGGTCCGGATGCCCCCACGGCGTAATCGGCACGTGCCAGGTCCGCGCCCCGGACTCCTGGGCACGGACCACGAGTCCCCCGAGCGCAATTGAGCTCAGCGCGATGGCCAGCGGCACGGCCAGCAGACGATTCATGTCGGCCTCCCTTACTTCGGGCAGCTCGAATGGTGTACGCGAGGGTCCGCATTATAGCGCCTGGCGACCCCACGACACCGGCCGTGACTACTTCAGGCCGAACGCTGGTCGAGCGGCGAGAAACGGGAGTTGCGGACCTCGTGGTCGTGCGGCCAGTCGCCGGACGCTCCCCCCTGCGCCGGCATCGGCGCAACCAGCCACGTGCACAGGGCGGCAAGACTCAGACCCGTCACAATCGTGCAGAACCGGAACGGCGTGGTCACGACGACGCTCATCATGCCGATCCAAGAAATTGGCCGCCCGCCAAGATCTCAAATCCGTATGACAAGAATCCCGGCTCCAGCGGGCGCGACGGTGTAGGATGTCGCCCACACTCGGCGGTTGAGGTCGATGCCTGGGCTTCCTGCCTGTTCCAAGTATCCAGACTTGCTTCGTCAAGTTCAGAGGATGGTAACCAGCATGAGGTGTGACACACGCCGCCAGCCGTCCCGGTATCGTCATGTCATCATCGCGACCGCTCTGGCCGTGGCCCTGCTCGCGCCGATCGTGCCGGTCACCGCACAGGCACAAGGGAGCAGAGGAAACCAATGGGTGGGGACCTGGGCCAGCGGTCCTGTTGCGCTGCCTCCGTCGGCAGCGCCAGCGGGGAATCCGCCCGAGGCATCGCCATTCGGGAATCCGCCGCGCATCGCCAACCAGACGCTGCGGCAGATCGTGCGGACCAGCATCGGCGGCTCGCAGGTGCGGGTGGCGCTGACGAACCGGTTCGGCACGACACCGCTGCGGATCGGCGGCGCTCACGTCGCCATCCGAGAGAAAGGATCCGCCATCGTCGAGCGATTGAGCGCGCGCCTGACGTTTCGAGGGCAGCCATCGGTCACGGTCGAGGCACGATCCATGGTGGTCAGCGATCCGGTTGTCCTCGCCGTACCGGCGCTCAGCGATCTGGCGATCGATATCTACTTGCCTGACGACCTGTCGAACGCGACGTCGCCGGCCACCTATCACCCATCGGCGTTGACGACCAACTATCTGTCGCCGCCGGGCAACCACAGCGGCGCGGCCCGGATGCCAGTCGGGTCGACGTTCCAGCAATGGTTCTATCTGGCTCGCGTCGACGTCCTCAGCGGAGCGGCGCCCGGCGCGGTCGTGACGATCGGCGACTCGATCACTGACGGGACCGGCTCGACACCCGACACGAACAGTCGTTGGCCGGATTTTCTCGCGCGGCGGCTGGTGGCCGCGTACGGCGCGTCGGCTCCCGCCGTGCTCAATGTCGGCATCGCCGGCAATCGGGTGCTGAGCCACAATGCGGGGCTGGATGTCCTGCGGCGTGCCGGCCTCAACGTGCCGGCGTCGGATGCGCTCCAGGATCCGAACGCCCTGTTCGGGCCGAGCGGGCTGTCGCGTTTCGACGAGGATGTGCTGTTGCAGCCTGGCGTGACCCACGTGATCGTGCTGGAGACGATCAACGACATCGGAATGGCCTTCGACGCCGCGTCACCGACGGTCAAAGACCTGATCGCCGGCCATCGCGCGCTGATCCAGCGGGCGCACGCGCGCGGGCTCAAGATCTACGGAGGGACGCTGACGCCGTTCAAGGGCGCGTTCTACTGGACGGACGCCGGCGAGGCGAAGCGCCGCGCGTTGAACGACTGGATCCGCACCGGCGCCGAGTACGACGGCGTCATCGACTTCGAGGCCGTCGTGCGCGACGCGAACGATCCCTCGAAGTTCCGGCCCGAATTTCATCCCGGTGACTGGCTGCATGGCAGCGATGCCGGCTACAAGGCCATGGCCGGCGCAGCCGATCTCGCGGTGTTCGCGCCGGCGCGCCGGCGGGGCACCTCGGCGGCCGGCCGCGCTGTCCCGCGGACCGCGGGAGCAAACCGGAGATTTGCGGCATCTGGGATCTCCCGGACGATGATGCCGCTGGAGCGGCCGCGGTTACCGTGATCATATCGAGCGCTCGAGTCCTGAGACCTCGCCGAGACAACGTGAAATCACGCACGCAACTGCCATCGTCGCGGATGCTGCCGCCCATGCACGGCCAGGATGACGATTTCGTTCTCAACCACGCGGAAGTACACCGCGTAGGGAAACCGGTTCAGGATCGCGCGCCGAGTTTCTCCTCGCACGATTCGAAATAGCATCGGGTTGTCGCCGACACGTTGGAGTGTTTCCTCGAGCGCTACGCGGAATTCGGCGCCGAGCCCAGGCCGCCGGCTTTCATACCAGTCCCGCGTTTCCAACGTTTCCGCTTCGGCCTCGGGCCGAAAAAGGATCCGTCGGTTCACTCCCGGTCGAGCAGCTTTCGACGGAGGTTGTTCCAGGGGATGGCGGATTCAGGTCGCTCGAGGTGCGCCGCCCAGCGGCGGTCCAGTTCAGCGGCCTCCTCAGGCGTCAATTCGAGCTCGGCGTCGCGTTCGACCTCTGAGAGGCTCTCCCACAACGCCATCGCGAGCTCGGCCCGTTCGCCCGCCGGAAGTTTCAGAAGCTCAGAGAGCGACGGAGACATCAGCTGATCCTCTCGCAGTATACGCGGAACCGTCCGGTGACCGGTCACGCGATCCTACCTCAGGCGAACCCAGTCATTGTCTCGTGATTGGGCCCGACTTAACCGGTTCGGATGCGTTCGCCCCGCCGCAGCCCACCCAGTGCGCCTGGCGGCTTCCGTACACCGCCGGGCCGTCGAGAAAAAAAAGCTCCGCGTTTCCGCGGGGCTTTCCAACCACGCGAATCTATAAGGATGGTATTTCACGCATGTGGCTCGGACTCTCGGCGTTCGGTGATGTCTTCAAAACTGAGAAGGATAGTCCCGGTCGGTTGGTCCTTCCAATGAATCTGTCGTGCGTTGAGGGCCACTGTCCGACGGCCGAGCGTTCTGAATTCGTGCGTCACCTCAAAGTCTGTCAACGTCGCATCCTGCTCGCCGACCGCAGTGAGCGCCTGCCGCAGAGCAGGGATGTTCCACTGCCGGTTCCCCAAGTCATAGATAAACGCCCCGACGATCTCCTCCCGATCGACCTTGAAGGCCTTGTAGAAGGCGGGGTTGGCCGACATGACGGACAAGTCTGCATTGAGCACCACCAGCGGGCTGCGAACGGTGTCGACGATGCCTTCGGCGTAATCGCGGGCAATGGTGATGTCGTCGAGTTTTCCCTTCAGGATCGTGACATCCGTCAAAACGATCACGGCGCCGACGATCTGATTCTCGGTGGTCTTGTACGGCCGTACGGTCACATTCCACCAGTTGCCGTCGCGATCCTGTGCCTCCCGACCGGTGGGTATCGCGGTGTCGATCACCTTCATGCACAGCTCGTGTAGGTCGCTGATGTCGCCGAGGTTCGGGCGGACGGTTCGGAGCGGCCGGCCGACGTCGGCGGCCGTGAGGTTGAACAGCGTCCCAGCGCGGGCAGTGAACCGTCGAACCGCGCCGGCACTATCCGCGATGACCATCGGGAGACTGACGCTCGCCAGCACATTCGTCAGGTCGTCGTTGAGCTGGGTCAGCTCCGTGTTGCGGTGCTGCAGCTCTTCGTTGACGGTGTTGAGCTCCTCGTTGGTCGATTGGAGCTCCTCCTTCGCGGTCTGCAGCTCCTCGTTCGTGGACTGCAGCTCTTCGTTGCTGGAGAGGATCTCTTCGTTCGCCGAGCGGAGCTCCTCGTTGGCCGCCTCCCGCTCTTCCACGAGCGACTGCAGGAATTCCTTTGTCGAGGCGAGCTCGTGTCGGAGGGTTTCGTTCTCCGCCGCTGACGCCCGCACGTTCGGCGGCTTGGATCGCCCAGCCTGTTTCGGCCCCTCGCGCGCGTGACGGTGTGCCTCCTCGAAGAGAACGAGGTAGTTACGCCCACCAGACGCATTGCGGACTGGACGGACCTCGAGGTTGACCGGGAGAAATGTTCCATTCTGCTTGACGCGCAGCCCGTCGTGCCGAACAACGGTCTTTCCTTTCCGGACGGCAGCGATCGTCGTACGCAAGGGCATCAGCAGCCCTTCTCGCGCCATGCGCAGGACATTGAAAGTGGCATGCCCGGGCGCCGGCTCGAGAAAGGGACTCGTGTGACCGCGAAACTGCAACACCTCCATGGCCTCATTCACTAACACCGCGGCGGGCGCGTAGCGGCCCAGGAGAATGCGATCGACTTCCCGCTGGAGATACACGGCGTCACTGGCCCCCCGGCCCGCGTCCGGCCGTTGCGACTCCGGGGCTGTCGGCTGCAGCGGTTCGGCGCCGCGGGGCCCAGCCACGGCGCCCAGCTCGAGCCGCACCGACGTCGCCTTCTTCGCGTAGATCCTGTGCTTCTTGTCGACGACCCCGAAGAGATCGGCAAACGCCCCCACGGTCTCCGAGCCGCCAAGCAGCAGAATCCCCTCATTCTTGAGCGCGTAGTGGAACGTTCGCATCACGCGTTTCTGAGCCGGGGGCTCGAGATAGATGAGGAGGTTTCGGCACGCGACCAGGTCTACGTTGGAGAACGGCGGGTCCGCCAGCACGTCGTGCCGGGCGAACACACACAGATCACGCACGCTCTTCCGCACTTGATACTGATCATCCGTCCTGACGAAGAAGCGCCGGAGCCGTTCTTCCGAGACGTCGGCCTCGATATTTTTCGGATACACGCCGCGGCGCGCCCGCTGGATCGCAGTCTCGCTGGCGTCGCTGCCGAAGAGGTAAATCGGCGCTTGCGTGCGTGTCTCGCCCCGCACTTCCAAGAGCGCGATCGCGAGGGAGTACGTCTCCTCGCCGGTGGCGCAGCCCGGCGCCCAACAGCGGATCGGCTGATCCGCGTCCACCGCTCGCTTGACCAGGCTCGGCAAGACGTCTCGCTGCAACGCCTCAAAAGCCCCGGGGTCACGGAAGAAACGGGTGACGTCGATGAGCAGGTCCTGGCTGAGCGCCCGCAACTCGGCCGGATTCTTCTTGAGCTGACGTTGGTACGCATCGAGCGTGGCGAGGCGGTGGATGAGCATCCGGCGCGCGATGCGCCGCCGAAACGTCGTTTGTCGGTACTGGGCGAAGTCGATGCCGCCGTCACCGCGCAGCATCCGAACGATGCCCTGTAGCGCCCGTTCCTCGTCGGGCGCCTCCGTGCGCTGGCGATCGCCGCGTTGCCGACCGACGTATGGATGGACGCCGATTCGCGCCAGCTCTCGCGCGATCCCTGCGGGCGGCAGGACGAAGTCGATAGCGCCGGAGGAGATAGCGCTGCGCGGCATACTGTCGTGTTTGGCGGAGTCCGGGTCTTGGGCGAAGGTCACGCCTCCGGCCGCCTTGATCGCCGCCACGCCGAGGGCCCCGTCCGACAGGCCGCCCGACAACACCACCCCGATCGCCCGGCTGCCAGCATCCTCGGCCAAGGAGCGCAGAAAGAGATCGATCGGCCGGGACTGGCGATGAACTGACTGTCGTTGCGTGACGCGCAGGACGCCATCAATGATCGTGAGGGTGGTATTTGGCGGGATGACCGCCACCTGTCCGACCTGCGCCGCCATGCCGTCGGCCGCCTCCACCACTTTGAGTGGACTCACCCGGCCCAGGATCTCGACGAGCCCGCTCGCGTGGTGCGGATCGAGATGAGGAATGAGGACGAACGCCAGCGGGAGATCGTTCGGAAGGTGCGACAGCAGTTCTTGAAACGCCTCGAGACCGCCGGCCGAGGCTCCCACGCCAACAATACCGAAATCTCGTTCCCGCTGCGGAGCCACCTCCGGGGCGGACGGGTCAGGGTGAGTGTCCGCGCGGCGCTCGGTGCGCGGTGGCGGCTGCTTGTGCTCCGGCGATCGCACCCGTTCTTTGCGCGGGCGCGAATGCTTCCTGGAGACTTGCTTGCGCGTTGCGCGGTTGTCTGGTGCAGCCTGCATCGAGAGTGCGGGGCTCGTTGGTTGAGTTCAAAGATCACACGGGGGCGACTCGATGTGCCGCAAAACAGTCGTCCCGGTGCATTCACGATGTTCCAGGGCCAGCCCTGGAACATCGAACACGGACATCACGAACACGGACATCAATAGTGTATCCCCCGGGGATCAACGTGCGTGTGTTTCCCCGAGAGGCAGGCCCAGCCGATTCGCGAAACTGATGGGCTGGCCCAGCAAAGGATCGTATCGCGCGGCAGAAGACGTCGAACAGTGATGTCGACCTGGCTCTCGAAAGAGCTGACGTGCTGGAGAAATGACCAAGGTAACGGATCTGCACCGCCGCTGGAGTAAAGAATCCCCTCACGGTCTTGGCAACAGCTGGGCTGAAGCAGCCGATCTCGGCGCGAAAGAAAAAAGCCCCGCGTTTCCGCGGGGCTTTCCCACCACGAGAATCTATAAGGATGGTACCGGTACGGGGATTCGAACCCCGGTCCCGTGGGCCACACACGCGAATTTTGTACTCGTTGTGCGACCGCATGACGGGCGAGGCGCGCGGAGCGCGCCAAAAAGACACTGGGTCTAACCAGGCGAGGGCTCTCCACCCCACCGCGCAAGCGTGCGCGGTGGGGACCCCGGCTCTGCTGGGATATCAAGGGCAGAGCCCCTTGGCTGGCTAGACCCGGGCACATTCGCTGGGCCGCATCTAAAGATGCGGCCTACGTACTTAGCTGAGATTCAATTGGAACTGAATGCGCTGGGGCTGCAGCGGCTGGGTGCCGGCGGCTGACACCGGCTGCTCGTCGCAGTGATGTGGCGACCGGATGCGGCGCGCGCACACGGCGCGGATAGCGGCGAGGCAGCGATTGAGCTCGGATGGACTCGTGGGAAAGTCGTGCGCCCGCATGCGCCCGGCACCGACCGTCAGCGGGATCAGGACGACAAACACTTTGACGAATGGGGTGGCGAACCGGGGCACGGGGCCACCAAGGGCAAGCGCCATGCCCTGCCATGGTGTCCGTTCGTTGCACGGTGCGGCGCGCGGCTGCTCCCGGGCCGACCTCAGGCTCGTAATCGAATTGCAGCCTTGAAAACGCACGAGGGCCGGCCCTCTGAGAGAGCCGGCCCTTGACGGACCTTTGACCTTTGACCTTTGACGCCTTTTGACCTTTGACCTTTGACCTTTGACCTAGTACATGCCGCCCATGCCGGCGCCCGGACCTGAGGGAGCTTCCTTCTTCTCCTCCGGGATTTCCGACACCAGCGCTTCGGTCGTCAGCAACAGTGACGCAATCGAAGAGGCGTTCTGCAGCGCGTTGCGAACGACCTTGGCCGGGTCGATGACGCCGGCCTTCACCAGATCCTCGTAGGTTTCGGTCGCGGCATTGAAGCCTTCGTCCTGCTTCATCTCGCGGACCTTCGACACCACGATCGAGCCCTCGGCGCCCGCGTTGGTGGCAATCCAGCGCATCGGCTCCTCGAGCGCGCGGCGGATGATTTCAAGGCCAACCCGCTGGTCTCCCTCGAGCTTGAGGTCCTCGAGTCCTTTGCCCGCGCGGATCAGCGCGACGCCGCCGCCAGCGACGATGCCCTCTTCGACCGCGGCCTTCGTCGCGTGCATCGCGTCCTCGACCCGCGCCTTCTTCTCCTTCATCTCCGTCTCGGTTGCGGCGCCGACCTTGATCACCGCGACACCACCCACGAGCTTCGCGAGCCGTTCCTGGAGCTTCTCACGATCGTAGTCCGAGGTCGTGTCCTCGATCTGGGCGCGGATCTGCTTGACGCGGCCTTCGATTTCCTTCGCGCTTCCGGCGCCCTCGACGATCGTCGTGTTGTCCTTGTCGATGGTGACCTTTTTCGCCTTGCCGAGGTCGTCCATCTTGATGTTCTCGAGCTTGATCCCCAGGTCCTCGGTGATCGCGCGGCCGCCGGTGAGAATTGCGATGTCCTCCAGCATGTTCTTGCGCCGGTCGCCGAAGCCCGGCGCCTTGACGGCCGCGCCCTGCAACGTCCCGCGCAGCTTGTTGACGACCAAGGTCGCCAGCGCCTCACCCTCGACATCCTCCGCGACGATGAGCAGCGGACGACCCATGCGCGCCACCTGCTCGAGAACCGGGAGCAGATCCTTCATCGAGCTGATTTTCTTTTCGTGAATCAGGATGACGGGGTTCTCCAGCACCACTTCCATGCGCTCCGGATCGGTGACGAAGTACGGCGAGAGGTAGCCACGATCGAACTGCATGCCTTCAACGACCTCCATGGAGGTCTCGAGCGTCTTGGCTTCCTCGACCGTGATGACGCCGTCCTTGCCGACCTTTTCCATCGCCTCGGCGATGATCTTGCCGATCGTCTCGTCGCTGTTCGCGGAGATCGTGCCGACCTGGGCAATCATGTTGCCCTTGACCTGCCGAGCCTGCTTCTTGATCCCCTCGACGATGAATTCAACCGCCTTCTCGATGCCACGCTTGAGCTCCATCGGATTGGCACCCGCGACGACGTTCTTCGCGCCCTCCCGGTAAATCGCCTGCGCGAGCACGGTGGCCGTGGTCGTGCCGTCGCCCGCCGTGTCGGACGTCTTGCTCGCAACCTCGCGGACCATCTGCGCGCCCATGTTTTCGAGCGGGTCCTTGAGTTCGATTTCCTTGGCTACCGTGACGCCGTCCTTGGTGATCGTGGGGGAACCGAATTTCTTATCGAGAACCACGTTGCGGCCCTTGGGACCGAGCGTGACCTTCACCGCATCGGCAAGTTGGTTGACGCCGCGAAGGATCGCCTGCCGCGACTGCTCGCCGTAAATGATCTGCTTTGCCATTGCTCTCTCCAGATGCGACCCGCGCGCACCGATCGGCGACGCGGGTCCAAAAGACCCTCGCCTACTTCGAGTCGATGACCGCGAGCACTTCGTCCTCGCGCATGATGAGGTACTCGTTGCCGTCCAGTTTGATTTCCTGGCCCGAGTACTTGCCGAAGAGGATCGTGTCCCCTTCCTTCACGTCGAGCGGGATGCGCTCGTTCTTCTCGCGCTTGCCGAGGCCCACGGAAATGACCTTGCCCTGCTGGGGCTTTTCCTTGGCCGTGTCCGGGATGATGATCCCGCCAATCTTCTGTTCGCCTTCTTCGAGGCGCTGGACGATCACACGATCATGTAGTGGTCTGACTTTCATCTCGGTCGACTCCAGCTGTCTGGTCGTGGCAATGGGACGCCAGGGAACCCCCTGAAGACATTCGGCAACTAGGACGCGTCAGGAAATTCCGGGCCCCGGGGTTTGTGAGAACCTACGGAAATCGGCACTCTGGTGCACAGCGTGCTAGCACTCGCTGTGCGCGACTGCCAATTGTAGTGAGGGTTAAAAAACGCGTCAAGCGGTCCGCCGGATTCGATACTCGGCAAGCTTGCGACTGAGCGTGTTGCGGTGCATGCCGAGCAGATCGGCCGCACGGCAGAGGTTGCCGTCCACCTTGACCAGCACACGTGAAATGAACCGTTTCTCGAACTCGCGGTGGGCCTCCTCGTAGCGGATGCCCTTGGTGATCATCTCCTCGACCAGACGGTCGAGCTCGTCACGCATCGCCATCAGTCGAGCTCGCGGCCGGTCAACCGGCGATGCGCTTCCAGATACTTCTCCCGCGTGCGCCAAACCACCTCGTCCGGAAGCGTGGGCACCGGTGGCTGCTTGTTCCAGCGGATCGCCTCGAGGTAGTCGCGCACGTACTGTTTGTCGAAGCTCGGTTGCGGTCCGCCGGGTCGATACGAGTCCTGCGGCCAGTAGCGCGAGGAATCCGGCGTCATCACTTCGTCGATGAGAATCAGTTCGCCGGAAGGCAGCAGGCCGAACTCGAACTTCGTGTCCGCGAGAATGATCCCATGCGCCTCGGCGTGCGCCGCGCCGAACCGATAGAGTTGGAGCGTCAGCGTCTTGAGGCGCGCGACGGGCTCGCGTCCGACGAGGCGTCCTGCTTCGTCCTCGCTGACGTTGAGATCGTGTCCGCTGGTGGCTTTCGTCGCCGGCGTGAAGATCGGCTCAGGCAGACGGTCGGACTCACGCAGGCCGGCGGGCAGCCGGATGCCGCAGACCGCGCCGGTTGTGACGTATTCCTTCCAGCCGGAGCCGGAGAGATATCCGCGCGCGACGCACTCGACGGGGATGGGTTCGGTGCGGCGGACGATCATCGACCGTCCGGCGAGCGTCGCCGCGTGGGCCTGAAGCGACGCGGGATAGTCGCGGACGTTGGCGGTGATCAGGTGATTGCGCACAATGTGCTGCGTCTGTTCGAACCAGAACGTGGAGAGCTGCGTCAGCACCTTCCCCTTGTCGGGAATGCCTGACCCGAGCACGTAGTCGAACGCGGAGATGCGATCCGTAGCCACCAGCAGGAGCGCGTCTTCGAGCTCGTAGATGTCGCGCACCTTCCCCACGCGATCGGGCGCCAATCCGTGGAGTCGGGTTTCGATCAGGGGAGCGGCGGACAAGGTCATTCGTGATTCATGATTCGTGACTCATGATTCGTGATTCCGGTTCGTGACGTTGGTGTCGCCCCAAGGTCAAATCACGAATCATGAATCGCCAATCGCGAATCCTCGGAGGAATCCTTGCGGGGAACGCGTCATCTTAACGGCACGGCCGGCGTCCCGCAACCGTACGCAAGCGTTCCGGCCCTTTGTCCGCGAAGGCCTGATATATTGTGTGCGACCTTCCCGACCACGATCTCGATGGGCACACAGAACACGAGGCCTCCGGCCTCAGGCATCAGGCCCCAGGGGGCTTCAGACATCAGGCCTCGGCAAGGCTCGGGCTTCAATGAAGCCTTCGGATGGAAGACGGTATTACTGTCGCTTCTGGCGATCGCCCTGCTCGCGTGGTTCCTGCGGAACGCGGACATGGCCGGGGTGTGGAGTCACATCCGCCGCGCCCGGATCGATCTGCTCCTGCTGACGCTGGTTATTATTGCTGTCACGTTCATCATGCGCACGGTGCGGTGGCAGCACCTCCTTCGGCCGATCGGCGAAACTCGATTCCGCACGGCCTTCAGGGCGACGGTCATTGGCTTTGCCGCAATCCAGGTGTTGCCCGCACGCGCCGGGGAACTGCTGAGGCCGTACCTGCTGGCGCGGCAGGAGGGATTCAGTACAAGCTCGACGTTTGCGACCATCGTCATGGAACGCGTGACCGACATGGTGGCCGTCGTCACGCTGCTGGCGGCATTTGTCTGGGTCTTTGGCGGTCGACAAACCGTGCCGCCGCCGCTACTCGGTCCGATCGAGATCTCCGCGGCCCTGGCGGCCCTTGCCGCGGCCGTGCTGTTCGGCGTCATGTGGACGCTCGCGACGCACCCGGAGCGCGTCGCCCGGCTCGTGTTGCGATGCGGACGCATGCTGCCGCCACGGGTCGCGCACGGCCTTTCGGCCCTGGCTCGAACGTTCAGCCAGGGTTTCGCGGCCGCGCGTGAGCCGCGGGCGGTCATCATGGCGCTCCTGTGGTCCTTTCCCATCTGGATCGCCATCTCGCTCGAGACATGGCTCATCACCATCGCGTTCGACATCGACCTGCCGTTTGCGGGCAGCTTCCTGATGCAGGCGCTGCTCGTCATCGGCATCGCCGTGCCGACGCCGGGCGGGATCGGCGGATTCCACGAGGCCTACCGCATCGGGGTGACGACGTTCTTCGGCGCATCCAACGATGCGGCCGTGGGGGCGGCCATCGTGCTGTGGGCGATAGGATTCGTGCCGGTCACGATCGCCGGAGTGATCTTCATGGTCCGTGATGGCCTCAGCCTTGCCGGGCTGCGGCGCCTTGCCGGCGCCGCGCGGCGAGAGGAGACGACGGTTACCGATGAAGTGCCCGTTCTGCGGTCATCTCGGCGATAAGGTCGTCGACTCCCGCGAAAGCAAGGAGGGCGAGGTTATCCGCCGTCGCCGCGAGTGTCTCGAATGCGGTCGCCGGTTCACCAGTTACGAGCGGATCGACGAGATCCCGTACATGGTGATCAAGAAGGACGGGACGCGTGAACGCTTCGAGCGGCAGAAGCTTATTGCGGGCCTGCTCAAGGCGTGCGAGAAACGCCCGGTCAGCGTCGCCGCCGTCGAGGCCGTGGCGGATCGTGTCGAGGCGATGCTGCAGGACCGGCCCGAGAAGGAGATGGCGACCGCCGAGGTCGGACAGGTCGTCATGGAGGAGCTGAAGCGGCTCGACAAGGTCGCCTACGTGCGCTTCGCGTCCGTGTACCGTCACTTCCGCGACATCGGCGAGTTCATGAACGAGTTGAAGGATCTGTTGAATACGAAAGACTGATGTCTCAGGCTCAGGGCTTAGGGCTCACGGCCCGATTCTCGTACTCCTCGCGAGCGTGCAGGGGATCAGGCCTTGAGCCCTGAGCCTTAAGCCCTGAGCCAGACGGTCGTACTATGTCCACTGTCGCGCGCCGCGTGCCCCGTCCAGCGGCTCCGCCCTGGCGGCGGAGGTCTGTGCCCTCGGGGAGACGACCGTTCAAGGACAACACGCGGCTGTTGCTCGTGGGCATCCTCGTCCTGGTCGGGGCGCTCGCCGGCCTGCTGACGCTCGCCAATCGCTCGGCGAAACTGGCCCCCGACTTCCTCACGGAGGTCGTGCTCTACGCGCTCTCGATCACGAATCTCACGATGCTCGTCGTGCTCGCGTTCGTGCTGGCGCGCAATATCGTCAAGCTGATTGTCGAGCGCCGGCGCGCGCTGCCGTTCGCGCGTTTCCGCGCCAAGCTCGTGGCGGTGCTGCTGGGGATGACGCTCATCCCTGCCGTGCTCGTCCTGATCGTCGGGAGCGAGCTGATCCGAACCAGCGTGGACCGATGGTTCAACGCGCCGATGGACGAAGTGCTGAGCACGGCCAACGCGATCGCCGGCGATTATTACCAGGAGCGGCAGCATCTGGTTTCCGCGCAGGCGCGGCAGCTGGCCGACGCGCTGGCGGCCGTCGATCTGGGCTCGGGAAATCTGCAGGCCGTACGCGATCTCGTCACGCCCTCAGTGCTGCAGGAACGTGCGCGTCTCGTCGAGGTGTATCGCGTGACACCCGGTCGCACCTCGCTTCCTGCGGTCATGCCCGTCGTGGACGTGGTCTCGCCGTCGATTTCGATCGGCTATACCAGAGCGTCCGCCGACCGGCTCGCCGAGCGTATTGCGGCAGGGACAGGGGAGTCGTGGGTCATCGAGCGCGCCGCGGGGGGCGCCGAGCTGGTTCGTGCCGCCGTTCCAATTCGATCGTCTCCGAAGAGTCCGGTGCGCGGCGTCGTTGTTGCCAGCGATTCGTTGAGCGGTCAGTTCGCCGCGCGCGCCCGGCAGATGACGAACGCGTACGAGGACTATCAGCAGATGCGGGTCCTCAAGCAGCCGCTGGCGGGCGTGTACTTGTCGTTCTTCCTGACGCTCACGCTGATGATTCTCGTGAGCGCTACGTGGATGGGTTTGTACCTCGCCAAGCGCATTACGCGACCGGTGCAGATGCTCTCCACGGCTGCCAGAGAGATCGGTGCAGGGCACCTCGACCACCGCGTCGTCCCCGAGACGACAGACGAGTTCGGATCGCTCATCGATGCCTTCAACAGCATGGCGGGCGAGCTGGCCGCCAGCCGCCGCCGGTTGGAGCGCTCGGCGGTCGATCTGGAGCGCAAGCATCACGACGTCGAGAGCCGGCGGCGGTACGTGGAGACGATTCTCGATCGGATTGCGACCGGTGTGCTGTCGGTCGACGCTGCCGGCCGCATTGGCACTGTCAACAGCGCCGCGGGCCGGATGCTCGGTATCGATGCCAGCACCTCGGGTCTGCCGATGACGACCGTGCTCAACCGTGCCGAGCTGAAGCCGCTTGCCATCCTGCTCGACGAGGCCTCGCGCAGCCGCGGCGAGATCCGTCCGCAGGAGCTGGCGCTCGCCCGCGACGGCCGTGAGATGCACCTCGCCGTGATGACCACGCCGCTCCAGCGCGAGGATGGCGTCTCGGAAGGCATGGTCGTGGTCTTCGACGACGTGACGCCGCTCATCCGGGCGCAGAAAGTTGCCGCGTGGCGCGAGGTCGCCCGGCGGCTGGCGCACGAGATCAAGAATCCGCTCACGCCGATTCAGCTCTGCGCCGAGCGCCTCCGACGGCACTTCGGGGGCGCGGCGGAGCAGACCCGGCAGCTGGTCGACGAGTGCACCTCGACAATCGTGGGCGAGGTCGAATCGCTCAAGGGCCTGGTGGACGAGTTCTCTCAGTTCGCCCGGATGCCGGTGCCCCGGGCCGTTCCCACGGACCTGCTGGCGCTGCTCACCGAAGCGCTGGCGCTCTACAACGGCATCTTCACCGCGGTCGAGATCCGGCGGCACTTCGAGGAGCCGCTGCCGACGGTCTCCGTCGATTCGGAGCAGATTCGGCGGGTGATCATCAATCTCGTCGACAACGCGATCGAAGCGACGGACCAGCGCGGCGTGATCGATGTCGAGGCGCATCACGACGGCGTCAACAATCTCGTCCGCGTCGTCGTGGCCGACGACGGCCCGGGGATCCCTCCGGCCGAGCGCGAGAAGCTGTTCCTCCCGTACTATTCGACGAAACGGCGTGGAAGCGGTCTCGGCCTGGCGATCGTGCGTCGCATCGTGGCGGAGCACGGCGGCAGCATTGACGTATCGGACAACACACCGCGCGGAACGCGATTCGCGATTGAATTGCCGGCGTAGGCTCGGGGCTTGGCGCTCGGGGCTCGCGTCATGTTGCTCCTGTGCTGCGTCGAGGCGCAGGAGAATCAGGCCCCTGGCCCCGAGCCTCGAGTCCCGAGTCGGGCAACAGAGACCAGATGCCATCGATCCTAATCGTTGACGACGAGCCCGGTGTCCGCAGCGCGCTCGGCGGCGTGCTGCGCGACGAAGGTTATGAGGTGGACGCGGTCGAGAGCGGCGAGTCCTGCCTCGATCGGTTGACGAGGCAGACCTACGACGTGGTCGTGCTCGACATCTGGCTGCCGGGCATGGACGGCCTGGCGACGCTGGCCCGCATGCGCGAGCGGCAGATCGAGGCTCAGGTCGTCATCATCTCCGGGCACGGAAACATCGAGTCGGCAGTGCGTGCCATCAAGATGGGTGCGTTCGACTTCGTCGAGAAGCCGCTCTCGCTCGACAAGACGGTGCTGGTCGTGCGGAACGCCCTCCGGCAGCGGCGGCTCGAGGCGGAGAATCAAGCCCTGCGTGCGCGCGTCGACGTGCAGCACACGCTCGTCGGCGACAGCTACGTCATACAGCAGCTCCGCGAACAGGTGGCCATGGCTGCGCCCACCAACGGGCGCGTGCTCATCTTCGGCGAGAACGGCACCGGTAAGGAGCTCGTTGCGAGAAACATCCACGCGCTCAGCCGTCGACGGGCCGGTCCGTTCGTCGAGGTGAACTGCGCCGCGATTCCCGAGGAGCTGATCGAAAGCGAGCTGTTCGGCCACGTCCGGGGCGCCTTCACGGGCGCCGTCGCGGATCGCCGGGGCAAGTTCGAAGGCGCCCACGGCGGGACGATTTTTCTCGACGAGATCGGCGACATGAGCCTCAAGACGCAAGCCAAGGTGCTGCGCGTGCTTCAAGAGCAGGTGATGGAAGCTGTCGGCGGCTCCGCGCGCATCCGGATCGACGCCCGCGTGCTGGCGGCCACCAACAAGGACCTGCCGACGGAGATCCGGGCCGGACGGTTCCGCGAGGATCTCTACTTCCGCCTCAACGTGGTGCCGATCTTCGTGCCGCCGCTGCGCGACCGCCAGGAGGACATCGCGCTGCTCGCCGACCACTTCATGGTCGGGCTGGCGCGTGAGTACGGCCGTCGCCCGAAGGTGTTCGACTCGGACGCGGTGATCGCCCTTCAGCAATACCCGTGGCCGGGCAACGTCCGCGAGCTGCGGAATCTGGTCGAGCGGCTGATGATCATGGTCCCCGGCGAACGGATCACGTCGCGCGACCTGCATTTCCTCGATCAGAGCATGCCGCCTGCGTCCGACGCGGTCCGCCCGTCGACGATGGCCCCGCTTCACGATGCCCGGGACCGGTTCGAGCGCGACTACATCCTGCGCGCGCTCGCCGCGCAGCAGGGCAATATCTCGCGAACCGCGGAAGTGCTCGGGATCGAGCGCAGCAACCTGTACCGGAAGATGCGGGGCTTCGGCATCGTCCCGTCGCGCAGGGTGGACGATGAGGAAGCCGTTTGACGGTACACCTTCCAAGCTGCCCGTTCATTGAGTCGACCCGTGTCAATGCCTTGAGTCGATCCATGATCAGGGTCTGACCCCGGTCTGACCTCGGTCTGACCCCGTTCTGACCCCGTCACGGACGTTCACGAATCGGCGATGTTTCGGGTGTTCGCGCGTGTGGTAAGACAACACATGAGGTACAAGCCTCATCACGTGTCGCTTATTCGCTTGTGCGGAGCTTCGTTTCGAGCACCTGGTGAGGATTGAACGCGGCGAGTTGCAGAAAGTATTCCGCTGTGGCGACGAGCGCGGCCTGCGGCACCAACCCGACGATTTCGCTCTCCAGGACGTTCACGCCGTAGCGCGCCGCCTCGCGCTTGACGACCTCGAAGACGCGGAACATCGGCGTCTTCTCGAAGTTCGTCAGGTTCATCGACACCTGCACGATCCCGCGGTCCTCGAGCGCGATGCCCATCGCCTTGACGAACCGGAAGCCGCCGCTGCTCTGACGGATGGCCGAGGCAATCTTCTTCGCCACGTCCAGACGATCGGTTGCCAGGTTGATGTTGTAGGCAATGAGCGGCATGCGCGCGCCGATGACCGACGCGCCGGCCGATGGGTGCAGTGTCGGGGGACCGAAGTCCGGCGCCCATTCGGGCTTCCGCATCTTTTCTGCAAGCCCTTCGAACTCGCCGCGGCGTATGTCCTCGAGATTCCTGCGTGCCGGGTTCGTCGATGCTTCCTCGTACAGGTACACCGGGACGCCGAAGCGTTCAGCGACGGCTCTCGCCGTCTCGCCGGCAAGCGCCACGCAGTCGGCCATCGTTACCCCTTCAATCGGCACGAACGGCACCACGTCGACCGCGCCGAGTCGCGGGTGCTCTCCGGTGTGCGTCCGCAGATCGATGGCGGTCAGTGCCTGTTCGAACAGCGCAAGGATCGACGCCTTGAGTGGGGCCGCTTCACCGGCCAGCGTCAACACGGAGCGGTTGTGTGACGGGTCCGACGAGTAATCGAGCACGCGGACGCCCGGCACGCGTCTGATTGCAGAGACGAGCGCTTCAACGACAGCGGGCCGCCGCCCCTCGCTCACATTCGGGACGCACTCGATGATGGCCATCGGCTGCTTGTACCATACGCTCGTAACGAACGCCACGAAGGCCACGAAGATCAGCCACGAAGATCAGCCACGGTGTCAGTCGCGTGACAGCGTCCTTGGGACACAGCGCGGCCAACCAGGCAACGCGTGTCATGTTTGGTTGCGACGTTGGCCGCGCTGTGTCCTTCGTGGCCAATCGTCGTGTGCTTCGTGGCGGATCGTGCGATAATCGCGAGCGGCTGATGTCGGATCCGTTGCGCACCGAACCATCCCAACCCGCGGGCCAGCCAGGCGAGGCCGACCGCGAAGCCCGGATCGAGCAGCTCCTTCTCTCGGGTCTCGATCAGTATTTTGCGGGCGAGTTCGAGCAGGCCATCAACGTCTGGACGCGGGTCGTCTTTCTCGAGCGCGGGCACGATCGGGCTCGCGCCTACATCGAGCGCGCGCGCACCGCGCTGGCCGAGCGTCACCGGGAGTCCGAGGAGCTGTTGCAGCGTGGAGTCGCCGCCTTCAATCGCGGCGAAACGGCCGAAGCCCGCGAGCTGATTACCAAGGCGGTCGAGCAGGGCGGGGCGCACGATGTCGCGCTCGTGTTTCTCGAGCGCCTGAACCGATTGGGTATGCCCGCCTCGCCGGCATCGGTCGCCGAGGTGCCGCGGGCCGCGACGGAGCGGCGCGCGACGGCCCGTGTCAGGGAAAGTACGCGCCCCGCCTCGGGTGCCCGCGGTCCGTGGATCCTCGCCGCGTCGCTGCTCGTTGCCGTGGTTGCCGCCGTGGTGCTGGGTGGATTCCCGATGGGCATGTGGCTCGCGGACATGCCCACGGCGCCTCGCAGCGAGCGCCTGCCGGCGGTGGCGGAGGAACCGCTCCCGGTAGCCCGATCATCGGAAAGAGTGCTTGCGCGCGCCCGGACTTTGTACGCCGATGGACATCTCCGCGACGCGCTCCGGGCGCTCGATGCGATTGGTATCGCCGACCCGCTTCGCGGCGAAGCCGAGCGCCTCCGCGCCGACGTTCAGCGGCAGTTGCTTGCCACGGCCGGCGTGCCCGCCCGGGATGGCACGGCGTCCAACCCCGAGGCACATCCATGAAGTGCTCGAAGTGCGGTTATCTTGGCTTCGAGACGGGCGACCGGTGCAAAAACTGCGGATACGATTTCTCGCTCATGGCGCGTGAGGATGCGCCGGCAGTCCCGGATGTGACAATTCACCCGGATCAGGGCGAGGCTCCTTCGACAGATGTCTGGCTGGACCAACTGGATCGATGGCGCGCCGCAACGCGGTCGCCGGCCGGCGATCGTCTGACGCCACCACCGGTCGCGTCGTCCGCCGCACCGCCCCCGAGCAAACCGGATGTCGCACTGCCGTTATTCGGTCCCTACGGTCCGGATGACGCGCCGCTGATTGCGCTGCCGAGCGCGCCTCGTCCACCGCTGGCCGTGCGTCGGACGCCCGACTCACCGCGCGTCCACCCCGGCGGTCCGCCGCAGGCGGACCGCGAAACCAGCACTGGCTGGTCGCGGTCGCGAGCGACCGCGACTGGAAAAACGCGCGTTGGGGACCCCGGCCCACGTGCCGCATCGAAGCTTGCGCGTCCCGAGATGGAGCTCGACTTCCACGAGGAGGCGGCTGCACCTCCTGACGCGACGATTGCGCGTCACGAGCCCGTGACCGTGCCGCGTGTCAGCACGCGCGTCGACCGGATCGCCGGTCGCCGTCTCGCGGCGCTTGCGATTGATCACGCGCTCCTCCTGGCCATCGACCTGGCGATCGTGTACTTCACGTTGCGCATCGCGGGTCTGACGATGAGCGAGTGGGCAGTCGTTCCGCCGGTGCCGCTGCTGACGTTCCTGTTGCTGCTCAAGCTCTCGTACTTCAGTGCGTTTACGGCCGTGGGCGGTCAGACGATCGGCAAGATGGCTGTCGGGATCCGGGTCATTGCCGACGGTCGCGACTCGCTCGATGGAAGCATTGCGATTCAGCGCACGCTTGCCGGCGCCCTGTCGGTCGTGTCGCTCGGCCTCGGGTTCCTTCCCGCGCTCGTCGGATCCGACCGCCGCGCCGTGCACGACCGCCTGACCCGTACGCGCGTCATCGAAAAGCATTCGTGATTTGTGATTCGTGACTGGTTTGTGATTCTGATTGGTGGGAATGATTTGCGATTCGCCGCGAACCACAAATCGCGAATCGCAAACTCACGAACCACAAATCACGAATCACGGATCACGAATCACGAATCGGGACCGATGCGCCGTCTCGCGCTGTTCATCGCCACGTTCGGCTACGTGGGGTACGTACCCGTTGCACCCGGCACGTTCGGCTCGGCCGCCGGCCTGGCCGTCTTCTTTGCGGTGCGGACGACGGGGTCGACGGTTGTCGAGGTGGTGGTGATCCTCGCGCTGTTCGCGCTCGGGATCTGGAGCGGGACGGTGGCCGAGCATCACTTCGGCGGCATCGACCCGGGGCCGATCGTGCTCGACGAGGTCGTGGGCATGCTGGTGACGCTGTTCCTGCTGCCGGTCACGGTGCGTGGAGCGTTCGTCGGGTTCGTCGTGTTCCGGATCCTCGATGTCATCAAACCCTTTCCGTCGGCACGGTTCGAACGCTTGCCCGGTGGCCTTGGCGTGATGGCCGACGACGGCATGGCGGCCATTTACGGCAATCTGGTCATGCGGACATTGTTGCTGACGATGCCCGGGTGGCTGACATGAACGCCGCCATGCCGCAGCAGCGACCGGCCCCGTTCGAGCGGGCGGCGATCATCGCCGTGGGCAGCGAGCTTCTGACGCCGCTGCGCATCGACACCAACTCGCTGTACATCACGGAGCAGTTGAACACCCTCGGGATCGAGGTCGTATTCAAGGGGGTCGTCGGCGACGATCGGGCCGAGCTGGCGCATCTCGTCCGGAGCGCGCTCGAACGCGCCGGGCTGATCGTGCTGTGCGGCGGCCTCGGGCCCACCGATGACGACGTGACGCGCGAGGTGGTCGCCGACGTCCTTCAGCGAAAGCTCCACGAGCGGCAGGAGATCACCGAGCGCCTTCGCCAGCGATTTGCAGCGCGCGGATGGCAGATGCCGGAGATCAACCGCCGGCAGGCCATGGTGCCTGAAGGCGCCGACCCGATCGACAACCCCAACGGCACCGCGCCGGGACTCTGGATCGAGCACGGAGACCGTGTCGTGCTGCTGCTGCCGGGGCCTCCGCGCGAGCTCAAGCCGATGCTCCGCGGTCTGGTCGAGAGCCGGTTGCAGTCCCGCGCCGCGATGACGACGCTGCGCCGCCGCATCATCCGGATTACGGGACGGACCGAATCCCACACGGAAGAAGCCGTGCAGCCGCTCTATGCGGCCTGGGCCGCGGCGGCGGTCCCAATCTCGGCGACCATCCTGGCCGCCTTCGGACAGATCGAGCTGCACCTGTCGGCGCGCGCCGAGACGCCGGAGGCGGCGGAATCGGCGCTCGATCGTGCAGCAGAACACGTGCGAGCGGTCCTCGGCCGTGACGCGTACAGCACGGACGGCCGGGCGCTCGAAGAAGTCGTCGGCGACCTCCTGCTCGCGCGCGGTTGGCGCATTGGCGTCGCCGAATCGTGCACTGGCGGCCTGATTACCTCGCGCCTGACCGATGTGGCCGGCAGCTCCCGGTACGTGGATCGGTCTGTCGTCTCCTACAGCAACGACGCCAAAACCGAGATGCTCGGCGTTCCAGCCGCGCTCATCGCCGAACACGGCGCCGTGAGCGAACCGGTGGCCGTGGCCATGGCGGAGGGCATCCGGGTGAGCGCTCGACTCGAGGTCGGCATCGGCGTGACCGGAATCGCGGGCCCTGGTGGAGGGACGCCGGAGAAGCCCGTCGGGACGGTCTGCGTCGCGGTCATCACGCCGGAGGCGAGCCGTGTCCGTACGGTGCGATTCATGGGCGAGCGTGAGCAGGTCAAGTTCCAGGCATCGCAGGCCGCGCTCGACATGGTGCGACGGATGATCGCGACGTCGTAGGTTCACGCCCAAGAGTCCCATGGGCCCACTCCAAGGCTTGAAGGTCATTGAGATCGCGGGTATTGGCCCGGGGCCGTTCGCCGCCATGGTGCTGGCCGACATGGGCGCGGACGTTCTGCGTGTCGATCGTCTCCCGGAGGCTCGGGCGCATGACGACCTTCCGAGGGTTGGAGACGTACTCAGTCGCGGACGTCCGAGCGTGGGCATCGACCTCAAGAGCCCGAAGGGAGTGGAGAGCGTTCTCCGCCTCGTGGAGAGCGCCGACGCGCTCATTGAAGGTTTTCGGCCGGGAGTGATGGAGCGGCTGGGCCTCGGGCCAGACATCTGCCTGGCCCGCCAACCGAGGCTCGTATACGGGCGGGTCACGGGTTGGGGGCAGGATGGGCCCCTGGCTCACGCCGCCGGGCATGACATCAACTACATCGCCTTGGCCGGGGTCCTCCATCCAATCGGACGATCGGGCGAGACTCCCGTGCCTCCTCTCAACCTGCTTGGCGACTTCGGCGGCGGAGGCATGCTGCTGGCCTTCGGAATCCTCTGTGCCCTCGTGGAGCGCGGCCGCTCGGGTCGAGGCCAGGTCGTCGACGCCGCCATGGTCGACGGCGCGGCCCTCCTTTCGGCCATGCTGCACGGTATGCGCGCCGTCGGCTCCTGGACCGACGAGCGAGGCGCCAACCTCCTCGACACGGGCGCGCCCTTCTACGAGGTTTACGGAACGAAGGATGGAAAGTACATCTCGATCGGGTCGCTCGAGCCGCAGTTCTATCTCCAGCTCCTGGAGCGTACCGGCCTTGCTGGAGAGAGCCTTCCCAACCGGATGGACCGTGACCAGTGGCCGGCGCTGAAGGAGCGCCTGCGAGCGGTTTTCAAGACCAAGAGTCGGGAGGAGTGGTGCGCAATCATGGAGGGCAGCGATGTCTGCTTTGCTCCCGTACTCACACCGGGCGAGGCGCCCGAGCACCCGCACTTGAAACAGCGCAGTACCTTCATCGACGTCGCGGGCGTCACCCAACCGGCCCCCGCGCCACGCCTGAGCCGGACGCCGCCGGCGGTACCCCGCCCGCCGGGCCGACTGGGACAGAACAGCGAGGCCGCGCTCGCGAGCTGGGGTTTCTCCGCGGCCGAGATCACAGCGTTGCGCGAGAGCAAGGTGATTGTCTGACGCCTTCCATATGAGATTGTTCGTCGCGATCGAGCTCGGCGCGGAGGTCCTGCGCGAGGCCGCAGCGCTCGTCGCCGAGTTGCGGCGACGTGTCGACCGCGGGACGCGCAACGCGCGGCTCACGTGGGTGACGCCGGATCGCATGCACCTCACTCTCAGGTTTCTCGGCGAGGTGAGTGACGAACGGGCAAGCGAGGTTCTCGGGGCGCTCCGCGATGCGATTCCCATGGAGCCGTTCGCTGTTGCATGGGAGGGGCTCGGGGTCTTTCCACCGAAGGGCCCGCCGCGCGTGGTCTGGGTGGCTGCCGGACGCGGGCGCGACTCGGTGCTGGAGCTCGAAAAGGCCGTAAGCGACCGGCTCGAGCCGCTCGGAATCGAGCGGGAGGCGCGCCCCTACGCTCCTCACCTCACCCTGGCGCGCGTCCGCGAGGCCGGTGGCCTGCGACCGATCCCGCTGTTCGAAGGGATTGCCGGGCAGTCGATCGGAACGACGAACGTGGACGCGATTACACTGTTCCAGAGCAAGCTGTCGTCGAAGGGCCCCACGTACGTCTCAATGCTGCGCACGCCATTGCGGTGCTGAGGCAGGCTCCGGGCTTCTGGCGCCAGGCGACGGTCCTGATTCTCCTGCATGGCCCGGGACGTTCGGCGGAGTGGACGAGAATCGGGACCGAAGCCCGGAGTCCGAAGCCCGAAGCCGTCGAGGAGGCATGGTCATACTTCTCGCCGTTCTGCTCGGCTATCTCGTCGGTTCCGTGCCGTTCGCATTTCTGCTCTCGCGGCGGCGCGGGATCGATTTGCGCACCGTCGGGAGCGGCAACGTCGGCGCCAGCAACGTGCTTCGCACGAGCGGCATGCGGATGGCGGCGGCGGCGATGTGTCTCGACGGCGTGAAGGGTGCGGTGGCGGTACTGGTCGCACAGCGCATCGCGACAGGCCCCACGCCGCCGGTTGCGGCCGGCGTGGCGGCGATCGTCGGACACATTTACCCGATCTGGCTTGGCTGGCGCGGAGGAAAGGGTGTGGCCACCTCCGCCGGCATGTTCGCGGTGCTTGCGCCCGCCGCGCTCGCCATTGCCAGCGGCGTTTTCATCATCGGCGTTTCGGTGACGCGGTACGTCTCCGTGGGCTCGCTGGCCGGTGTGATAACACTGGCGATCGCAACGGCCGCCAGTGGAGCGCCACCCGCCGTCATAGTCGGCGCACTGCTCACGGCGCTCCTCGTGATCTACGGTCATCGCGGAAACATCTCGCGTCTGCGTTCCGGCACCGAGCGCCGCATTGGCCAACGACTCTCATGATTTGCGATTTGCGATATTTGCGATTTGTGATTTGCGATTTAAAGCATGGTCATTGCGCCCGGGCGCGCTGCGCGTCGAAACCCACAGTCACAAATCACAAATCACAAATCCCAAATCACAAATGAAGAGCGTGGCGGTTCTCGGATCGGGGAGTTGGGGCACCGCGCTGGCCGTGCATCTCACGCGGCTGGGACATCACGTACGGCTCTGGGCGCGCGATCCGGCGCTCGTCGCCGACATGGTCAACCGTCGCGCCAATGCCATTTATCTGCCCGACGTCACCTTCCCACCCCAGCTCCTCGTCACGTCGAGCTTCGAGGACGCGCTTCGCGAGACCGAGCTCGTGGTGTCGGCCGTTCCCTCGCACGGCACACGCGACGTCATTCGCCGCGCGGCCGCGTATCTTCCTGCGGGCGTGACGATCGTCAGCACAGCAAAGGGGCTCGAGCAGGACACCTTGTTCCGGGTCTCGGAGATTATCGAGCAGGAGGCAGGCCCCGGATACAACGTCGCGGTACTCTCGGGCCCGAGCTTCGCGGCCGAGTTCGCGCGCGAGCTGCCCACGGCCGTGTCGGTGGCCTCCAGAGACGCTGCGACCGTCGAGCGCGTCCAGTGCGATTTCCGTGCGGCGTACTTCCGCCTCTACGGCAGCGACGACGTGATTGGTGTCGAGATTGGCGGTGCGCTCAAGAACATCATCGCGATTGCCGCCGGCATGGTCGAGGGCCTCGGTCTGGGACGCAACGCCCTGGCTGCTCTCATCACGCGGGGCCTTGCCGAGATCACCCGCCTCGCGTGCGCGGCCGGCGCCCGGCGCGAAACGCTCTCGGGGCTGACGGGACTCGGCGACCTGGTGCTGACGTGTACGGGAACGTTGAGCCGGAACCGCCACGTCGGCCTCGAGCTCGCACGCGGCCGCACGTTGAAGGAGGTGCTGGCCGGCATGAAGATGGTGGCCGAAGGCGTCCGCACCACCGATGCGGCGCTGGCCCTTGGCGCGCGCCACGGCGTGGAGCTGCCGATTGCCGGTCAGGTCGCGGAACTTCTGGCCGGCAGAAAAGACCCGCGAACCGCCGTGTACGACCTGATGCTGCGTCCGCAGCGCGCGGAGACGTAACGTCGAGCTCCGTGGAGAGGATTCGTGATTGGGTGTTTCGACTTGAAATCAAGAATCATGAATCATGAATGTCCTCGATCTCCCCGTGAATTAAGATCGCAACATGGGTTTCTTCGACCGGCTACGCGACGGGCTCAGCCGCACCAAACAACAGATCGTCGACCGCTTCGAGGAGATCGTCCAACGTGCCGACGAGCCCGAGCAGCGGACACGGCCGGTCGATGTCGACACTATCGAGGCGCTCGAGGAGCTTCTGATCTCGGCTGACGTCGGCATCGCCGCTACCGAACGCATTGTCGAAGCCGTGCGCAGCCGCGCGCGACGCGGTGAAAGCCTGCGCGACCTGGTCAAGGAAGAAATACGCCGGATCTTCCAGGGCGCCGACACCAGCCCCGCACCGAACGGCCGTACGCCTCATGTCACGTTGATTGTCGGCGTCAATGGCACGGGCAAGACGACGACCATCGGCAAGCTCGCGAACCTGCTCAGGTCCACCGGCAAGTCGCCACTCATCTGCGCGGCCGACACCTTCCGTGCGGCCGCGGTGGAGCAGCTCGAGATCTGGGCCGACCGGGCCGGTGTGGACATCATCCGCGCGCGTGAAGGGTCGGACCCGGCGGCGCTGGTCTTCGACGCCATTCAATCCGGCAAGGCCAAAGGACGCGACCCGATCCTCGTCGATACGGCGGGCCGGCTGCACAACCGCGTGAACCTCATGAACGAGCTCGAGAAGATCCGAAGGGTCGCCGGTCGCGCGGCCGAAGGCGCGCCACACGACGTGCTTCTGGTCCTCGACGCCACGGTCGGCCAGAACGGCGTGGCGCAGGCGCGCGAGTTCATGAGCGTCGCGGGCGTCAACGGCATCGTGCTGACCAAGCTCGATGGCACGGCAAAGGGCGGCGTTGCGGTGGCCATCGCGCACGATCTCAAACTGCCGATCCGCTACGTGGGGGTTGGTGAAGGCATCGACGATCTGATCCCCTTCTCCGCGCAGGACTATGTCGATGCCCTCTTCCAGGAAAAGTGGTAACGGCCAGCGAAGCTCCGCCCGAGACGAGTGGTCTGTTCCTCGGAGAGGCTCCGCTTCGCTGCGGCAGTGTTGTCTGGGCCCCGCTGTGCGGGGACTGGACATCTCCACCAGCCAAGGGGCTCTGCCCCTTGATATCCCAGGCAGAGCCCCTCGGCTGGTTAGAGCAGTATCTTTTGGCGCGCTTCGCGCGCCTAGCCCGTTATGCGGTCGCACAGCGCGTACAAAATTCTCGTTCCGGGCCGCATAACGGGCTAAGGCCGAGCGAGAACCTTGCTTTGCTTCATTCGTCACGATACTGGCCTTAGGAGATGTCACGCGAGGACGACGACTGGATGCGGCGGGCTCTGCAGCTCGCCGAGCGGGGACTCGGCCGCACCACTCCGAATCCGGTGGTCGGCGCGTGCGTCGTCACGGATGAAGGCGTTGTCGTCGGGCAGGGCTGCCACGAGCGCGCGGGCGAGCCGCATGCCGAAGTTCACGCGCTCGACCAGGCGCGCGACAAGGCACGCGGCGCGACGCTCTACTGCACGTTGGAACCGTGCGTACACACGGGACGAACCGGTCCCTGCACTCAGCGGATCGTGGCTGCGGGAATCCGCCGCGTGGTCGGGGCAATCGAGGACCCCGATTCGCGCGTGAAGGGACGCGGGTTCGCGGAGCTTCGCAGGCATGGGATTCAGGTCGACGTGGGTGTCGGACACGAGGCTGCCGCACGGCTGAATCAGCCGTTCTTCATGGCGCGCCGCGAGGGCCGGCCGTTCGTCATCCTGAAGGCGGCAACGAGCATCGATGGAAGGATCGCGGCGCGTGCGGGCGAGCGGACGCTCCTGACCTCGGCGCCGGCGAACCGGCGTGCACAGTTCGTCCGGGCAACGGTTGATGCAATTGGCGTCGGATCCGATACCGTGCTCGTGGACGACCCTCTGCTCACGGTTCGGGAGGTCTACCGGGAACGGCGCCTGGCCCGGGTCGTGTTCGATCGGCGTCTGAGGACGCCGCCTGAAGCTCGGCTGTTCTCGACCGTTGAAACAGGACCGGTCATAATATTGACGTCCATTGAGGCGCTGGCTGCGAAGGCGGTTGATGCGCGAGCGCTCGAACGCGCGGGGGCAGCGGTCGTGCCGGTCGCCGAGCCGGGCCTGACGCCGATGCTGCGACAGTTGATCTCATTCGATATCCAGAGCGTACTGCTCGAGGGGGGCGCCGCGATTCACTGTGCGGCGTGGGACGAGGGCGTTGTGGATTACGTGCAGTTGTACGTAACCCCTCACGTGCTCGGGCCAGCCGGCTTACCACTGCTCGACGGCCGGGCGTTTTCACCGGCGTCGCTCATCGACTCCCGGATCGATGTGCGCGGACCGGACGTTATCATCGAAGGCTATGTTCACAGGCCTCATTGAAGCGGTCGGCGACATCATCGAAACCAAGACGACGGGATCGTCCCTGAGGCTGCGCATGCGAACGGAACTGGCGTCGGAGCTCGTACCCGGCGACAGCATCGCGGTCAACGGTGTGTGCCTCACCGTGGTTGTGTCGGAGGATGGGGAAGTACACGCGGATATCGGTCCCGAAACGGCCCGCGTCACCACGCTCGGCGCGCTTCGCCGGGCGCAGACCGTCAACCTGGAGCGCCCCGTCCGCGCAGACAGCCGCATGGGCGGCCACTTCGTGCAGGGGCACGTGGACGGCATGGGTACCGTCGAGGACATCCGGAGTCAGGACGACTCGAACTGGTTGACAATCTCGTACTCGCCGTCGCTTGCGCCCTATTTCATCCGCCGCGGCTCGGTCGCCGTGGATGGCGTCAGCTTGACGATCGCGGGCCTGAGCGAGTCGCAGTTTGATGTCATGATCGTTCCGTTCACCTGGGCGAATACGAGCCTCCGGTCGCTGCGGCTCAGGGATCGCGTGAATCTCGAATGCGACATGATCGGCAAGTACGTGCTCCGTGCGGTGGAACTGGCGGGCATCGACCCGGCGCGTCGGACCGGCACCAAATCACATTAGACATGCCATCGAAGCTTCGCATCGCCAAGGGCGCACGCCGCGGACCATTTGCCGCGATCGAGGAGGCCGTCGAGGCGATCCGTGCGGGCCGCATGATTATCGTCGTCGACGACGAGGACCGGGAGAACGAGGGCGACCTCACCATCGCGGCGGAGAAGATTACGCCCGAGGCGATCAATTTCATGGCCAGGTTCGGGCGCGGTCTGATCTGCATGCCCATGACCGGCGAGCGGCTCGACCAGCTCGAGATCCCGCTGATGGTCAATCAGAACACCACGCAGTTCAACACGGCGTTCTGTGTCTCGATCGAGGCCAAGCATTACGTCAGCACCGGAATCTCGGCGGCGGATCGCGCGGCGACGGTGCTCGCCGCGATCGATCCCGAGACGAAGCCGTCCGATCTCGCGCGCCCGGGTCATATGTTCCCGCTTCGGGCGCGCGACGGTGGCGTGATGGTGCGGGCGGGACAGACCGAGGCGGCCGTGGATCTGGCGCGGATCGCCGGTCTCTATCCTGCCGGCGTGATCTGCGAAATCATGAACGAGGACGGCACGATGGCACGCGTGCCGGAGCTCACGAAGGTCACGCGCAAGCACGGTCTGCTGATGATCACCATCGCAGACCTGATCCAGTACCGCATGCGGACCGAACGGCTCGTCAAGCGCGCGGCGACCGCCGAGCTCCCGACAGAACATGGAGCGTTTCGAATCGCCTGCTACGAGAACCAGATCGATGGCGAGACGCATGTCGCGCTCGTGCGCGGCGACATCGGCGACGGGAAAGACGTACTGGTCCGCGTGCACTCGAAATGCCTGACCGGCGATGTGTTTCATTCGGCGCGCTGCGACTGCGGAGCGCAGCTGGAAACCGCGATGATCCGGATCGCGCAGGAAGGGCGCGGCGTGCTGCTCTATCTGAATCAGGAAGGACGCGGGATCGGGTTGGCGAACAAGATCCGCGCGTACGAGCTGCAGGATCAGGGGTTCGATACCGTCGAGGCCAATGAACGCCTGGGATTCAAGGCCGACCAGCGTGATTACGGGATCGGTGCGCAGATTCTGACTGACCTGGGCATCAAGACGATGCGACTGCTCACGAACAACCCGCGCAAGTTCGTCGGCCTGCAGGGGTATGGCCTCGCGATCTCGGACACGGTTCCGCTCGAGATACCGGCCAACGAGTCCACCCGCAAGTACCTGAAGGCGAAGAAGGACAAACTCGGCCATAAACTGTCGTCAGTCTGAACTCAGGAGTTAGGAGGTAGGAGCTAGGAGTCAGAGCGAGCCGGGCAAAATCCGCTCTTCCCGAAAGGCATGCGTCCTTCCTTTAACTCCTGACCTGACTCCTGACTCCTGATTCCTGATTCCTGATTCCTGATTCCTGATTCCTGATTCCTGATTCCTGATATGTTGCCGGGATCACCCCATCTGACTTAGCATAAGAGTTTGCGTCCGTTAGGCTTAGCGGCAGTGTAGGCCGGTTGCGGGTCGTCAATACCGACCCGGCGCATGCTTCAGAAGGGGGCAAGTCTGCCCAACGGTTTCCCATCATGTTCGATTCGCTGAGCACACGCCTCCAGGACATCTTCAAGTCGCTTCGCGGCGAGGTGCGGCTGACGGAGGACCACGTCGAAACGGCGCTGCGCGAGATCCGGCTGGCGCTGCTCGAGGCCGACGTCAACTTCAGGGTCGTCAAGGCATTCATCGATCGCGTCCGTGACCACGCAATGGACCAGGCGGTCCTCAAGAGCCTTTCACCCGGTCAGCAGGTGATCAAGATCGTGCGCGACGAGATGCTGGCGCTCTTCGGCGACGCCGAAGGCGGTCTGACGAAGTCGGCTCCTACGCCGCGCGTGGTCCTGCTGCTCGGTTTGCAAGGGTCCGGCAAGACGACGACCGCTGCCAAGCTCGCGAAGTGGTTGACCCGCCAGGGCCGTCACCCGTTGATGGTTTCCACTGACGTCCGGAGGCCGGCGGCGATCCAGCAGCTTTCTGTACTCGGCGACCAGGCATCGATCCGGGTGCACGCGCCGACGACGATGAATCCCGTCGAGCGCGCGACCGGCGCACTGGGGGAAGCCAGGGGCAAGGGATTCGACACGGTCATCGTCGACACCGCCGGCCGGCTTCACATCGACGACGACCTGATGGACGAGCTGCAGTCGATTAAGAACGCCGTCAAGCCGTCTGACCTGCTGTATGTGGCCGACGCCATGACGGGGCAGGATGCGATCAAGAGCGCGGGCGAGTTCAATCGGCGAGTGGGCGTCACCGGGGTGGTGCTGACCAAGCTCGACGGCGATGCGCGCGGAGGCGCGGCGCTCTCGGTCGTGTCGGTCGTCGGCGTGCCCATCGCGTTTGTCGGCAGCGGCGAGCGGCTCGAGGATCTCGAGCTCTTTCATCCCGACCGGATCGTGTCGCGCATGCTCGGCATGGGCGACGTGCTCTCGCTCATCGAGAAGGCCGAGCAGGCGATCGACGAGGACGAAGCCGAGGCGCTCGAAGAGAAGCTGCGGAAGAACGCGTTCACGCTGGAAGACTTCCGATCGCAGTTGAAGACGATCCGGCGAATGGGACCGCTCGAGAGCATCATCGGCATGATTCCCGGCCTCGGCAACCTGAAGCAGATCGCCGACAACAAGCCGGACGAGAAACAGCTCCTGCGCCTCGAGGCGATCATCCTGTCGATGACGCCTGAGGAGCGGCAACGACACACCATCATCAACGGCAGCCGACGCAAGCGGATTGCGAAGGGCAGCGGCACCTCGGTGGAGGAGGTCAACCGCCTCCTCAAACAGTTCACCGAGATGCAGAAGGTCCTGAAGATGGTGGGACAGGGCGGACTGCCTGCGATGAAGGGCATGAAAGGCACGAAAGCCATGCCGAAGCTGTCCCAGATGCCTGCCGGTGGCGGCGGGTTTGCGGGCGTGAGGAAGAAAAAGAAGAAAGGGCCGTGGGGCCTGATCAAGAGCCGGTGATCGGACGTACGTAGGCCGGGTTTTTAGACCCGAGTACATTTTGCTGGGCCGCATCTAAAGATGCGGCCTACGAAAAAGCCGTATGGCACTGCGCCGCATCTAAAGATGCGGCCTACGAAGGACAGCAGGAGGATAGATGCTCGCGATTCGTTTGCGGCGGATGGGGTCGACGAAGAATCCCTTCTTTCGCGTGGTGGTCGTGGAGGCGCGGTCCGCGCGCGACAGCAGCTTCGTCGAGAATGTGGGCACGTACAACCCGCAGACGAAGCCGGCCCGGGTCGAGCTCAACAAGGAGCGGATCCAACACTGGATCGGCAAGGGCGCGAAGCCGTCGGATTCGGTACGAACGCTGCTCGCGAAACATCTGACGCGCGACCTTGCCGTCAAGCCGGCGGCCCAGGCGCCGGCGCCCGCGCCCGCCGAGTGATGGCGACCAGTCCGTTGCGTGCGGTCGTCGAGGTCGTGGCGCGGGCGCTCGTCGATCGCCCAGACGCCGTGACCGTGTCCGAGCACGAGCGTCGCGGCATGACCGTGCTCGAATTGACGACCGCGCCCGGCGATCTCGGCAAGATTATCGGACGGCAGGGGCGCACGGCTGCTGCCCTGCGTACGCTCGTTGCGGTGACGGCGGAGCAGCATGGCCGGAAGGCATCTCTCGACATTCGAGATTGAAGCGCCGGTCGAGGCGGTGACGGACGGAATCCATGGCGCAGTGGGACGACATGGCCGTGGTCGGACGCATCGCCCGACCGCATGGCATCCGGGGACAGGTGATCGTCAACCCTGAAACGGACTTCCCCGAGCAGCGATTCCGGAAGGGCGCATCGTTCTGGATTCGATCGTCGCAGGGTGACGAACGCCTGACGATCGGCTCGGTCCGGTTCCACGGCGGTCGTCCGGTGATCGACTTCGAGGGGTTCGAGAGGGTTGAGGACGTCGAGCGGCTGGCCGGAGTGGAGCTGCGGGTGCCGGAGGAGGAGCTCACAGCGCTCGAGCCAGGGCTCTTCTACCACCATCAGCTGGTCGGATGTGTGGTTGAAATGCCGGACGGTGCTGTCGTCGGGACGGTGTCGCGTATTGAAGGTGGCCTCGGCGGGAGCCGCCTTGTAGTTGACGGCCGGCGCGGAGAGATCCTCGTTCCGCTCGCCACCGAGATCTGCGTCGATATAGATGTCGGCGCCAAGCGGATTCGAATCGAGCCGCCCGAGGGGTTGCTGGATCTCAATGTCAGTCGGAGGTAACGGAGATTAAGTTCGACATCGTCACCATCTTTCCGCGGATGGTCCAGGCCGCCCTCACCGAGGGCGTCGTGAGCCGGGCCGTCGCGGCTGGCGTGCTGGATGTGAAGGTCCACGACCTGCGCGACCACACGTCCGATCGGCATCGTTCGGTCGACGACGTGCCCTACGGCGGGGGACCGGGGATGGTGATGAAGCCGGAGCCGCTCGCGAAGGCAGTGGAGGCGATTCGCCAGCACCGCGGCAGCCCGTCGACGGTGGTGCTGTTGTCGCCCCAGGGACGGCTGTTCACGCAGGCAGAGGCCGTGCGACTGAGCGGCCTGGAGCACGTGGTGATTCTGTGCGGTCGATACGAGGGCATGGACGAGCGCGTCCGCGAGCTCGTCGCGACCGAGGAGCTCTCGATCGGCGACTACGTGCTGAGCGGCGGCGAGCTTCCAGCGCTGGTGATCCTGGACGCGGTGAGCCGCCTCGTGCCGGGCGTTGTCGGCGACGCGACGTCGGTCGAAGAGGACTCGTTCTCGCGGGGGCTGCTCGACCACCCGCATTACACGCGGCCGGCCGAGTTTGGCGGACGCAAGGTACCGGACGTGCTGCTGTCGGGGCACCATGCCGAGGTGCGGCGATGGCGAAAACGCGTGGCATTGCGGCGGACGCTCGAGCGGCGTCCCGATCTGCTCGCGACCGCCACGCTCGACGATGAAGAGCGCGAGCTGTTGGACGAGCTGAAGCAGTCGGCGTCGCAGGATGGGGTGACAAAATGAGCGCGATTGAGCTGGTCGAGAAGTCGCAGATGACCGATCGGCCGAACATGAAGTCGGGAGATACCGTCCGCGTCCACGTCAAGGTGCGCGAAGGCGACAAGGAGCGCATCCAGATCTTCGAGGGCATCGTGATCGGGATGCATCGAGGCGGCGCCCGGGCGTCGTTCACGGTCCGGAAGGTTTCGTTCGGCCAGGGCGTCGAACGGATCTTCCCGCTGCATTCCCCGACGATCGCCAAGGTCGACGTCGTGCGATCCGCGCGCGTCCGCCGCGCGAAGCTGTACTTCCTGCGCAACCTGAAGGGCAAAGCTGCGCGTATGAAAGAGACCAAGCGCGCATAACGCGCGCAAGGTCAAAGGTCAAAGGGGCAAAGGTCAAAAGTCAGGTCTTGACCTTACCTTTGCCCTTTGACTTTTGACCTTTGACCTTGAGGGTCAGCGAAGATGCCCCGAATCCGAGCCATGCGAACCCTCGAAAACGCCGTCCGGCGATGGGGGTTCTACCGTGTCGCCGGATGCGATGAGGTCGGACGTGGCTGCCTTGCGGGTCCGGTGGTGGCGGCCGCGGTGATCCTGGATCCGGATCGGTACATCCCGCGCGTCTGTGATTCGAAGATGATCACGGCCGCCGAGCGTGAGCGGCTCTACCAGGTCATCACCAGGAAGGCGCTGGCGTGGTCTGTCGCTGCGGCCGACCCCGCCGAAATCGACGAGCTGAACATTCATCGCGCATCGCTCGAGGCGATGCGCCGCGCGGTCCTCGCAATCGCGCCGCTGCCCGACCTGGTGCTCGTTGACGCGTTCCGGATTCCAAATCTCTATGTCGCTCAGCGGGGCGTGCTCCACGGCGATCGACGTTGCACGGCCATTGCGGCCGCCTCCATCGTCGCCAAGGTGACGCGCGATCGCGAGATGATGGGGCACCACGCCGCCGATCCGCGATACGGATACGATCACCACAAGGGTTACGCAACCGCCGATCACCTCGCCGCCGTCGCCCGCTACGGTTACTCGCCGCTCCACCGCCGCTCGTTCCGGCCTCCATCTCTGTTCGATACAATGGACTAGAACATTTTTGATTGGTGATTTGCGGTTTGTGATTGATGCCAGCGATTCAAATCAGAAATCAGCAATCAAATCACAGATCACAAATCGCAAATCGCAAATTGATAAGGTGCCTGTTGACCGCGACGAGACGCTGAGACGGGCGGAGAAGCTGCTTCGCCAGGGAAAGCTCGACGGAGCCATCGCGGAGTACGTCCAGCTCATCACGGATCAGCCACATGATTGGGGCTCGGTGAATACCCTCGGCGATCTCTATCTCCGCGCAGGGCAGTTCGAACAGTCAGTCGCGCGCTTCACGAGCGTGGCGGACCATCTGTTCGAGCAAGGGTTCTTTTCGAAGGCCGCGGCCCTCTACAAGAAGATTCTCAAGATCACCGACGACGAGCATTCGATGCTGCGGCTCGCCGACCTGGCGGCCCGGCAGGGCGTGCTCGTCGACGCCAAGGCCTACCTGCGGCAGGCCGCCGAGCTCCGTCGCACGCGCGGCGATCAACGGGGAGCCGCGGAGATGATTGTGCGGGTCGGCGAGATCGACCCTGCCGACGCCCAGTGCAAGATGGTCGCAGCGCGCGCGGCGGTGCACCTCGGCGACACGTCACGGGCCAGTGCATTGCTCGAGGATGCGGCAGCGGCATTCGACAACCAGAAGCGCGGGGGCGATGCGCTCGCCGCGCTTGCCGAGGCGGTGCGTCTCGATCCGGACCGCAGGGACTTGCGCAGCCGGCTGCTCCGCGGGCTCCTGTGCCAGGGAGAGATCGGTCAGGCGAGGGCTGTCGCCCGGACTTCTGGGGAACTGCAGGAGGTGGCACAGGCGCTCGAGCAGCAGGGGCGACGCCGGGAGGCGCTGGAAGTGCTCACCGAAGCGGCCCAGCTCGATCCACAGGATCTCGCGTTACGGGCGCGGCTCGCGCGCGAGTGTCTTGCCGAGGGGTTTCCGCAGCATGCCCGCACGTTCCTGAGCCCGGATGCCGTTGGCGACGATCCGGAACTGCTGTTGACCCTTGCGCGCGTCGAGCTCGAAACCGGCCGAATCGACCAGGGACGCTCCGCGCTGACGCGGTTGCTGACCCGGCATCCCGACCGGCGCCAGAATCTGGTGGCGCTGGCCCGCGACCTTGCTGAGCAGAAGCACGTGGATGCGGCGTTCGCGTCGGTGGAGATAGCCGCCGATGCGGCGCTCCTCGAAGCGGACTGGGCCGCGGCCGCGGCAGCGCTCGATGAGTTCGTGTCTCACGCGCCAACTCACATCCCTGCGCTGTTGAAGCTCGTCGAAATCTGCGTCGACGGCGGGCTCGACTCGACAATGCACAGGGCCCAGACGCAACTGGCCGATGCCTACCTGGCGGCTGGACTCGGCGCAGAGGCGAGGGTGATTGCCGAAGATCTCGTCGCACGCGAACCGTGGGTTGCGGCGAACGTCGACCGGTTCCGTCGCGCGCTGCTCCTGCTCGGCGTGCTCGATCCGGATGCGGTCATCGTCGAGCGTTTGAGCGGCGACAATCCGTTCACCACCCCCGCAGGTCGGCTCGATCGTCCAGGTCCATCCGATGACGCGGCCACCGACACGCCGGTCCTGACAGACACCGACGGCGCAATCGTGCTCGATGAGGCCGAGATTGATTTGAACGAAGCGCTTGCCGAGCTCAGCAGGGCGCCGTCGAGCGTGCCCGACTCGACCGATCTGATGCCCGCCCTCGACAGTCTGAGTGCGGAAACGAGCGGGGCGACGACGGAACCCGTCGGTCCGCCGCCGGATCTCGAGCGCGTCTTCGAGGACCTGCGAGCGAAGGCAGCCAGCGAGGGACGGGCGACGGATGCCGAGAAGGCGTACGCCGGCGGCCTCGAGTACGCGCGTCACGGTCGCATCGCCGAGGCGATCGACGCGCTTCAGGTGGCGGCGCGCTCGCCTCTCATGCGTTTCCAGGCATCTGCCGAGCTTGGGCGCCTGTACGCGCGGAACGGTGAGCTCGGCCGCGGCGTCGACTGGATGGAGCGCGCCGCCGAGGCGCCCGCGCCGAGCCTCGACGAGGCACACGCGTTGATGTACGACCTCGCGGACACGCTCCAGCGGTCGGGCGAGGGCGCGCGGGCGCTCGCGGTCTTGCTGGAGCTCCAGGCCGATGCCGGGCAGTACCGTGATGTGGCATCCCGAATTGAGCGGCTCTCGCGACTGCCGACGGAGGGGTGAGGCCACGTGAAGCGGCTCATCCTCGTCGCCTTCTTCCTCGAGGTCGGTTTCCTGCTCATCGTCGTGCCGTGGTCGGCATTCTGGGAACGGAACTACTTCGCCCAGGCCATGCCGCTCGTGCAGGGCGTGATCAGGAACAACTTCGTTCGGGGCGCAGTTTCAGGCCTGGGCCTGGTCAACGTCTGCGTCGGGCTTGCCGAGCTGGTTTCGGTGCTGGCATCGCGGCACGTGGATCGACCACCGTCGCCGTTCAGTGCTTCGCAAATCACGCCGAAGGATTAAACCGGGATTCGGACTGCTGGCTCGGGTGGGAGCCCTGGAGTCTGAAGCCTGGGGCCCGGAGCCCGCATCTTGCGCCCTGTGATCTGCCTCGTCACCGACCGCACGCGGTTCGCACGTGAACCGGAGGAGGAACTCGTCCGGCAGGTGGGCTCGGCCGCCGCGGCCGGTGTTCACCTGGTTCAGGTGAGGGAGCGCGATCTCGCGACGCGCGACCTGCTGAACCTCGTTGGGCGATGTGTCGAGGCAGCGCGTGGGACCGCGACGCGCGTGCTCGTCAACGATCGCGTCGATGTTGCGTTGGCCGCGGGGGCGCACGGCGTGCATCTCCCCGCGAACGGCGTGCCGCCGGCGCGCCTGAGACGACTCGTGCCGTCGGGCTTCCTCGTCGGCCGCTCGGTACACGACGCTGATGAGGCGGCACGCGTGGCGGCTGATGGCGGAGTTGATTACCTGATCTTCGGCACCGTATTTCCGACCTCTTCCAAGCCGGGTGCGGCTGCGGTTGGCCTGCACTCCCTTCGTGCGACGGTTGATGCGGTGCCGGTGCCTGTGCTGGCCATCGGCGGTGTGACGCTCGAGCGACTGAGCGGGATCGCCGCGGCCGGGGCAGCAGGATTTGCCGCCATCGGACTCTTTGCCACGACCGGTCCGGATTCACTTTTCCGGCTGCAAGTTATCGTGCGGCAGGCCTCGCGGGCGTTTGACACACCTTTGAGCGTTCCCTAACCAGTCAAGGGCGCTGTCTTATACTCTGGTAGCGCCCTTGCCTGGTTCGACAGCGTCTCTTTGGCGCGCTCCGCGCGCCTGGTCCGTTATGCGGTCGGACAGGGGGACAAACCACTCGTTGGAGGCCGCATAACGGCCTAACAGGGCCCGGATGCTGATGGCTGAACATCGCGTGGTCGATTTCGGCACGAAGATGAAGCGGGCGCGCGAGGCGCGTGGTGTCTCGCTGCGTCAGATCGCGACGGCCACCAAGATCTCGGTTGCCGCGCTCGAGGCGCTCGAGCGCAACGATATCTCACGCCTGCCGGGCGGTATTTTCAGCCGTGCGTTCGTCCGCTCGTATGCCATCGAAGTGGGCCTCGATCCCGAAGACACCGTGCGCGATTTCCTCACGCAGTTTCCGCACGATTCGGTCACGGCCGGCAGTCCACACGTGCCTCAGGAAGATCACGAGGCCATCGAGAGCGATCGCCAGAGCGCTCAAACCGCCCTCAAGCTCATCTCGGCCGCCGTACCGCTCGCCATCGTCATTCTCTATCTGACGCTGTCGGAACCGCCGGCGCGCCCGCCGGCCGGTGCCGCCGCCACGCGTGCGGAGAGCGGCGCCGCCGCGACGTCGACCGCCTCTGAGCCATCCCCGTCAGCGCCGGGCGCGCCGGCACCTCCCGGCGGCGAGGCCGTGGTCCCGCTCTCATTCGAGATTCTGGCGACCGCTCCCGTCACGCTGGAGGTGACGATTGACGGCACGCGCCGCGAGTCGCGCGGGTTTGCGGCGGGTGAACGTCTGGTCTTCCAGGCACAGCGCGAGATGACGCTCGGGATGAGCGATGCCCGCGCAGTGCAGCTGACCATCAACGGGCAGCCGGCCGTGTCGCTCGGTGCGGCCGGCGAGGCACGGACCGTGCAAATCGGCCGACAGAACTACGGTTCCTTCCTGGCGTCTCAGTAGGTCGATTCGTGATTCGCGGTTCGCGATTCCGGATCCCGAGCCTCGTACCGAGCGCCAATCACGAGTCATGAATCACAAATCACGAATCAGGCGATGACTTCGACGCCGCTTCTGGATTTTTTTCGGCGAGGCGAGGTCGCGCACGACATCCGGCTGCTTGCGGCGCGCGGGGCGCTCGCCCCGCGGGCGCACGAGCAGCTCGGGCTGTTGACGTTGCTCGTGAGCGACTCCGACCCTGAGATTGCGCGCGCGGCTGAGGCAACGCTCGCGGCTGTCCCTCGCGAGTCGCTTGCCGCCTTCCTCGCGCGCGCCGATGCATCCGCCGAGATCCGCGCCTTCTTCGCAGCACGGGGCATTGAACCCGCCGCGCTTCCGTCCGGCGAGACGGATCAGCCACTGATCGATACCACACCGGAGCCGGCCGCCGAGGCAGCGCCGGTGGAGCAGGGGTCGGAGGATCAGCAGACCGCGATGCTGAAGATTGCGGCGCTATCGGTGGCACAGCGGATCTCGCTCGCCATGAAAGGCACGCGCGAGGAGCGCGCAATCCTGATCCGCGACCCGAACAAGATCGTCGCGGTGGCCGTGCTGAGCAGCCCCAAGCTGACGGAAACCGAGGTGGAGTCGATCGCGAAGATGGCGAACGTCTCCGACGAGATCCTGCGGATCATCGGCCACACGCGCGCCTGGGTGAAGAACTACCCGGTGATGCTCGCGCTGACGAAGAATCCGAAGACACCGGTCGCGCTCTCGATGAACCTCCTGCCGCGCCTCAACGACAAGGACCTCCGGATGCTCTCGACCGATCGCAACGTGCCGGAGATCCTGCGCGTGACGGCGAGGAAGAAGATCGTGATCGACAAGTGATTCCTGATTCCTGATTCCCGATTCCTGATTCCTGATTCCTGATTCCTGATTCCTGATTCCTGATTTGGTTGGCGGGTCAATCATGAATCAAGAATCAAGAATCAAGAATCGCCCGTGAATCAGGTCAATTCATCTCGATGACTGGCCGAGTGGTTTCAGTGGGGGCTGCACGCCCTCCGGCAGCGGATAGCGATCCGTGTTCAACAGCATCGACACGAGGCCGTAATAGCCGGTGACGCCAATGAGGTCGACGACGCCACGCTCACCAAATTTGTCTTTGGCCGCCTGAAACGTCCTGTCGCTCACCTGCTTGGTGGTGATCAACTCGGTGCAGAAGGTGTACACGGCCTCTTCGTCCGGCTGCATCGCGGTGGGCCGCTGTCCGGCGGCGATCGCATCGATGATCGCGTCGCTCAGACCCGCCTCTCGAGCAAGGCGGCGGTGTGCATACCACTCATACTGCGCGGTCCAGTGGCGCGCCGTGATGATGATCGCAAGCTCGTTCAGCTTTTTCGGAATCGACGAATGGAAGCGCATCGCGGCGCCGAACTTCTGTGCCAGGTCGCCCATTTCCGGGCTCCGCAGCAGGACGTTGAACGGACCACCGGCCCCGCGCCGCTCGCCCGAGAGCAGGTTCTCGAACATCTTCTTCTGCGTGGGGGTCATCTGCTGGTATGTGAGCGGCGCGAAGCGGTTGCCGACGAGGCGGACCTCATTGGGATTCGGCGGCGCCGCACCGGCCCCCTGATTCTGCGCGGCGACGACACCCAGCACGGCGACTACGCAGGTCAGGAAACAACAGAACGCAAGCTGGCGATGCATCGTTCTCTCCTCCAGTCACGTCGAGTAACGTCTCCCGACGCAGCCGCATACTGTAGCACCTCAGACCGTCGATTCATGATTCATGATTCGTGATTCATGATTCATGATTTGCGATTGGAATCATGAATCCAATCAAGAATCAGCGTGGCGCTGGTTCGGCGGCCGGGGCCACGCACCGGGGTCGTGGATCCCGCACGGGCGGCGGTTCCAAGGTCGGACCTTCAGGGCGACGCGGATCGAACAAGTAGATCGTGCCGGGAATGCGGTATGCGCGGTAGGCAAGCACGGGCGCAAGTGCGAGGCGCCCGAGCGCGTTCCGTTCCGCGAAGCGCTCTTCGAACGGCTTCATCTCCCAGTCCTCGACGAGAATGTAAGGACGTCGTCCCTGCTGGTCCAGCCATGCAATGGCCCGGTCGAGCCACGCCGGATCGAGCAGGTCGAATCGAAGGGTCAAGCGGCCTGCGTAGTAGCGGATCGACCCCGAATGCTGCGACGTGAGGATGACGCTGGAAGGTTCGGTCGTGCGCTCGACGAGGCTCGCGATGGTCGCGTACCGGCGATCGCCCTCGCCGGCGGGGAACACGTCATGGCGAATCGCTGTGACGACCGCGTAGAGTCCGAGCGCAATCAGGGCAAGAACCGCCACGCGTTGTCCCCCTCCTGTCCATTCGCCGAGGCGGACAACCAGGGCAGCGGTGCCGATGCTGATAGCCGCCCAGCATGGGAGGAGGAAACGCAGAAACCACCAGGCGTCGAACGCGATGTAGACGCAGTACATGGCCCAGACGACAACGGTGATCGACGCGAGCAGAAAGGCGGCGCGTCGGGCGTCGTCCGTCGGCCAGACCACGCGCGTAGGCGTGGCCAGCGCAAGCATCCCGGCAACCGCCAGCGGCGTCTGCGTTTCGATCAGCCATCGGCCGTACCGAGCGAGATTGGCCGGGATGTGCGCCACCGATAACAGACTGTTCAGATCTCCGTACCCGGACGAGAACGGGGAGCCGTACAAAACGTTGTTCAACAACGCCACCGCAAGACAGCCGGGCAGTACCCCGCACACGAACGCGACCGCGCGAGCAGGTGAACGGTCGCGCCACAAGAGCCACACAGCCATCACCGCCGCCAGCGGTGCAAGATTCGGCCTGATGAGCACCGCCATCGATGCCGCGAGACCCGCCGCGATCGATGCCCGCAGCGACGCGCCCACAACCCACGCGGCTGCCTGGGTCCAGAACGCGGCCGCAGGGATGTCGCTCATTGGCGACTTCGCCATGGCGAGAACCGTCGGGCTCGTGGCGACGAGCCATGCCGCGCCCAAGGCGATGACATCGGATCCCGCCTTGCGGCCCAACGCGAAGGTTGCCCACACGAGCAGGCCCGCCGTCAGCGGCACGATCCAGAACGCCGCACAGTGACCGGCCACCGATTTCAGCGCGGCCATCATCAACGGGAGCCCGGGGCCGGTCACCGGTGCGATCGCGGCACCCTCCGCCGGGCGCCCGTAGCCGAGCGGCGTGAACGTCGCGAGCCCATCCGGCCAGGGGACAGCCGTCGCGATCGGCATCGGCACAGTGAGCTTCCGTTGCAACCACAAATCCGCCTGGCTCACGTACGAGTACTCGTCCGCTCCACCTGCCGTCCATGAGGCGTGGCTCAGCGCGGTGACGACGCTTCCGAGGGCGAGAACGGCGGCAAGCCCGCGCGGACCGACGCGACGCGTCAAGGCCGACAGACCTGGATGCCGTCCCGCGAGGGCCGACAGGACGGCGTACGCAGCGATGGCAATGAGGGCTGCGACGAGCGGGCGGATCGGATCGGTCGAGGAGATCTGTACGCCGGCCACCGAGAAGACGAAGCCGCCAGTCAGCCGGACAAGGAGCGCCCATATCGCGGCGACGAACGCGAGCACGGCGAGGAGACGCATGACGTGATTCTGCTGATTCTACTGACTCTACTCCGGGAGTCGTGACTCCTCTGGGCCGCATCTCAAGATGCGCCGGGAAGATGCAAGGCGGCGCGCTCGAGACGTGGCGAAGAGCATCATGTCCTCATGCTCCGAGCCCGAAGGCGGAAATGATTCACGGCTTCTTCGGCGGCTTCGGCGCGCGAGTCCCTGTCGCGGGTCTGTCTCGCCGTTTGTCGCGGCGCGCCCAGTCGGATCGCATCTGCGCCAGACCATCCATGTACACGGCCGCCTTCTGTCGCTCCTCCTCGGTCGGGAGACTCTTCAGCAGCTCGATGGCGTGCGCGAGATCGTTCTCGATGGTCTGGCGCGTGGTCTTGAAATAGATCCGCCGGATCTCGGCAAGCGCCTGCTCCGGGTCCGGTGCCTGGCCGCGCAACGCCGTGAGCGACACGAACCCGGTCTTCTCGTCCACGCTCACCTGTTCCGATTCCGTCTGAGAAGCGGGCGCAGCTCCTCGAGGCTTCGCGCGTTCAGCACATCGTCCGGCGAGGCCCAGGCTCTCCGGGCCATACGGATGCCCCAGCGCAAGTTACCCAACGCCAGCGCAGAGTGTGCGTCGGTCGAAATAACGAGCCGTACTTCGCGCTCACGCGCCAGGCGTGCCTGCGCGTCGTTCAGGTCCAACCGGTCGACCTGGCAGTTGATCTCCATCGCCACGCCGGCGCGGGCCGCGGCGGCGACGACCTGTTCGATATTCAGTCGGTAGCCCTCGCGCTTGAGGAGCAGACGTCCTGTCGGGTGACCGAGTACGTCAACCCACGGGCACTCGAGCGCGTGCAACACGCGGTCGGTCATCTGCGACTCGTCCATGCTGAAGTGCGAATGGATCGAGGCGACCACCAGATCGAGCTGGGCAAGGCAGTCGTCGGCGAGGTCGAGACGGCCGTCGGGCAGGATGTCGCACTCGATGCCGGCCAGCAGCGTCAGGCCCTCGAAGCGACCGTTCAGATCGCGGATCCGTGCGGCGTGCTCCAGCGCGCGGTGCTCGTCGAGGCCGTTGGCCATCGCCAGCGCACGACTGTGATCGGTGATGGCAATGTACTCGTGTCCAGCTCGCTGCGCCGCTTCCGCCATCGTCACCAGGTCGTCGCGACCGTCGGTGACGGTCGTATGCATGTGCAGGTCGCCGCGCAGGTCGGTCAACGCCACCAGCCGCGGGAGTCGGCCGTCGAGCGCCGCTTCGATCTCGCCTCGTTGTTCGCGGAGCTCGGGTTCGATGTACTGAAGGCCGAGCGCCTCGTAAATTCCTTCCTCCGTATCGCCTGCCACCCGCCCGTCGTCGCTGACGCGGAACAGACCGTATTCGTTCAGCTTCAAGTCGCGTTGAATCGCCCTGTCGCGCAGGACGATGTTGTGCGCCTTGGAGCCGGTGAAGTACTGCATCGCCGCGCCGCGGCTTTCCGCCGGAACGAGTCGCAGGTCGGCCTGGTAGCCGCCCGACAGACGGATGCTGCTCTTCGTGTCGCCATGGCCCAGCACTCGTTCAACCCTGGGCGACTCGAGAAACGCGCTCATCAGGGCCGCCGCGCGTTCCGAGGCCACGTCGGGGCCCACTGCGAGAATATCGATGTCTCCACACGTCTCGCACCCGCGGCGCAGGCTGCCGACCGGCACGAACTCGACGTCGGGCGCGCGCTCGCGAAGGTACCCCGTGAGCTCTGCGGCAATCGAGATGCTATCGGACAACAGGTGCCGGCCGGCGTCCTTCTGTCGCTCGTCGAGCGCTTTGAGGATGAGCGCTTCCTTCTTCGTACCCATGCCGCGCAGCTCGCGCAGGCGCCCTTCCCGTGCCGCCGCAGCGAGATCGTCCAGCGTGCGGATGTTGAGAGCAGAGTAGAGGAGTGCCACCGTCTTGGGCCCGACGCCCTGGAGCCGAAGCAGGTCGAGGATCGTCGGCGGAAACTCGAGCAGGAGATCCTGATGGAATCGGCACGTCCCGCTGTCGGCAAGCTCACGGATCTTCTTGGCGAGGTCCTTGCCGATGCCGGGCAGCTCGAGGAGTTGTTTCTCGTCCAGACGCGAGACGCCGTCGGCCCAGGCGGCAATCGTGTCGGATGCGGTGCGGTACGCCCGAATCTTGAACGCGTTCTCGCCTTTGATCTCGAGCAGGTCTGCGATTTCCGCGAACACCCGAGCAATTGCCTGGTTATCCACGTGTGAGGCCGTGGCGCTCGATCCGATACTCGAGCACGCGCGCACCGCCGGCATCGAGCGCGGCCGCGATCGCTGCGCGCTGGGGAGGCGGCCCATAGCAGAAGAGACACCCTCCGCCGCCCGCGCCGCATACCTTGGCAGCCGTGGCGCCAGCCGCCCGTGCGCGGGCAATCAAATCCTCGATGACGGGCGTCGTCACGCCGGGTGCGAGGCACTTCCGGTTCTCCCATTCCTCGGCAATGGCACCCCCAACCCCGTCCCAGTCGTCGGCTGCAAGCGCCGCGCGCATGCGCGCTGCCGTGTCCCGGATGCGCTCGAAGCAGTCGAAGACGTAGCGGTCGCCGTCGATGTGCTTCTTCATAATCTCCCAGTTGTTCGTGCCGGAGTTTCGCGGCTCGCCGGTGTAGCAGAGCACGACGCGGCTTTCGAGCTCGCGCGCGTTGACGTCGAGCGCGACACGGCGGACGCCGTCGACGTCCATCTCGAGCGCGGCGACGCCGCCGTACATCGCGGGGCGGTAATCCTGCAGCCCCGTCGGAACGTTGATCGCCTGGGCCTCGACGTTCATCGCGATCTGCAGCAGCGCCTCCGGCTCGTAATGATGGCGGGTCCACTCGGCGAGCGCGGCGCAGACGGCGACATTCAGCGCAGACGATCCGGCAATGCCGGCGCCCGCGGGTGATTCCGAACGCGTGGTGAGCGTGAGGCCTTCCTTGCGTCCATGGGCCGGCGCCTCCGGCCCCCGGAGGAACCAATACGTCAGCAGCGACAGCAGCCGGAGCTCGCCTTCTTCCCGCAGCTCGCTCCAGTCGGCGACGTCCACGCTGCGTTTCGTGTCCTCGGAGCGGATGACGACGCGCTGATCGCTGCGCGTCTCGATGCGCGCACGGGCCCGGAGGCTGATGGCGGCGTTGATCGTCTGCGCGCCGGAATGGAACAGATACAAGGGCCAGATGTCGATGGTCCCCCCTGCCAGGTCGATGCGCGTGGGCGCAGAGGTGTCAATCTGCACTCTGGCATTATAGTGACCCAGCCAGAACCGAACGCTGAACCGAAGACAGAAGCCCGAACCTGAACCGAACTCAGAAGGTGAACACGAACTGAGAAGGTTGAACACAGAACCGAGAACGACACGATCGCTATAATGACTGAATGGCTTCATCCCTTCGGCGCGACATAGGTCGGCTGCTCATCGGAAGCCTGCCGGGAACGACGATCACACCCGAAATCCGCTCGCTCGCGAAGGAGTTCCAGCTCGGCGGGATCATCCTCTTCGCGCGCAACATCGAGGCGCCCGAACAGGTGGCGGAGCTGTCGCACGACCTGCAGACGCTGGCCGCTGACACACCGCTGTGGGTGAGCGTGGACCAGGAAGGCGGACGTGTTGCGCGCCTGCGCGCGCCGTTCACCGAATGGCCGCCGATGGCCGTGCTCGGCCGGAGCGGCGATACCGGTCTGGCGCGCCGGTTCGCCAAGGCGCTGGCGACAGAGCTGCGGGCCGTCGGAATCACGCTCGACTACGCGCCCGTGCTCGACATCCACACGAATCCAAAGAACCCTGTGATCGGCGATCGCGCGCTGGCCGAAGACGCCGACACGGTCGCACGGCTCGGCGCGGTCATCGTCCGGTCGATGCAGGACAACGGCATGGCGGCGTGCGGCAAACATTTTCCAGGCCACGGCGACACCTCGGTTGACTCGCACCTGGATCTCCCGGTGGTCGAGCATTCACCAGACCGGCTCCGCCGCGTCGAATTCGTGCCGTTTCGCGCGGCGATCGAGGCGGACGTCGCGTTCATGATGACCGCACACGTGCTCGTGCCGGCCTTTGACGAGGAGCGCCCGGCGACGCTCTCGCCTCGGATTACGCGCGACCTGTTGCGCGAAGAGTTGGGGTTCGACGGCGTCATCCTCGGCGACGATCTCGAGATGAAGGCGATCTCGGGACGCTATACCGTCCCTGACGCCGGCGTCCAGGCGCTCGCCGCGGGCTGCGACGGGCTTCTGATCTGCAGCGGCAACGTCGATCTGCAGGCCGCGACGCTCGAAGCCGTGATCCATGCGGCCGAGGACCGCCGGCTGCCGACCAAGAGAGTGGAAGACGCGCTGGCCCGGCATCGCCGCGCGAAGGAGCGGTTCCTTGCCGTCCCAGTTGCCGCCGGACGCACGCCGCTCCGGGCGATCCTCGGCTGCGACGAGCATCGCCGTGTCGCCGACGAGATGAGCCGTTTTCTTTAATCGCATGCTGAAACCGCGCGCGCTCAGGCCCGGCGACCGCATAGCGGTCGTGTCGCCGGCGAGCCCGTTTGCCAGGGACGAATTCGATCGCGGCGTCGACGAGTTGCGCGCGCAGGGCTTCGAGCCGGTGTGGGACGAATCCGTGTTTGCCCGCACCGGATATGTCTCCGGTCCGCCGGAGATGCGCGCGTCCGCCTTCCTGGAGGCGTGGCGCGATCCGTCGGTGGCTGCGCTCGTCGCCGCGCGCGGCGGCTACGGGAGCGTTCAGTTGCTGCCGCTGCTCGAACCGGACGATCTGCGACGAACGCCCAAGGCCTTCATCGGCTACAGCGACAACACATCCATCTTGACGTGGCTCACGATCGGCTGCGGCATCGCTTCTTTCCACGGTCCGATGCTCGAAGGACGGCTGGCGCGCGGCAAGGACGGGTTCGATCGAACGTCATGGCTCCGGTGCCTGACGTCGGTCGAGCCACCGGGTGAGATGGCTCCCGACGGGCTGGAGAGCATCCGGCCCGGCGAGGCCTCGGGTCCGCTCGTGGGCGGCACCCTGACGCAGTTGCTCGCGTCCTTCAGCACCCCGTTTGCATTCGATCCACCGGATGGATGCATCCTGTTTCTCGAGGACGTGAACGAGCGTCCATATCGCCTCGATCGGATGCTGACGCAATTGCGACTGTCCGGCGTGTTGTCACGCGCCCGCGGGATCGTCTTCGGCGAGATGCCCGGCTGCGACGAGCCGGGTGGATGTCCCACGGCGCGCGACGCCATTTCCGGTCCGTTGAATGGTTTTCCGGGACCCGTCCTGTTCGGATTCCCTTCGGGGCATACCACTGGGCCCTGCTGGACGGTGCCGCTTGGCGTGACCGCGCGAGTAGTCGGCAACCTGCGTCCGCGGTTGGTGATTGAAGAGGCGGCGGTCACGTAGTTTGCTTAACGGAGCTCAGTCAAAGGTCAAAGGTCAAAGGTCAAAAGTCAGGGCAAAGGTATCAGGGCAAAGGTACAGGTCGAAGGTAGAGGTTTGGGTATAGGTATAGGTCATAGGTGCAGGTCATAGGTGCAGGTCCTGAACCTGAACCTGAACCTGTACCTGTACCTATGACCTGGACCTATGACCTGCACCTATACCTTTGACCTGACCTTTGACCTTTGACCTTTGACCTTCGATTTGCCCTTTGCCCTTTGCCCTTTGCCCTTTGACCTTCGATTCGCGATTGTCGCATGCAACGCATTCATCTGATCGGCGTGTGCGGCACGGCAATGGCCACCCTGGCGGCGCTGCTCAAGCGCAAGGGGCATGACGTCCGCGGTTCGGACCAGAACATCTATCCGCCGATGAGCGACTTCCTCAAGGCGGAAGGAATCCGGACCATGATCGGCTACCAGGCCGATCACGTCACCAGCGACCTCGATCTCGTGATCGTCGGCAACGCCATCTCCCGCGGCAACCCCGAGCTGGAGTCGGTGCTCGAGCGGAAGATCCGCTACTGTTCGCTCCCCGAAGCGATTCGCGATCAGTTCCTCTGGGGCTCTCGCTCGATCGTGCTGGCCGGCACCCACGGCAAGACCACGACGACGTCGCTCACCGGGTGGCTGCTCACACACGGCAGGCTCGATCCGACCGTGCTCGTCGGCGGCATCGCACTCAATCTCGGGGAGCACGGCTCGAGCTATCGGGTCGGCGCCGGGCGCGACTTCGTGATCGAGGGCGACGAGTACGACAGCGCGTTCTTCGACAAGACGGCGAAGTTCCTCAAGTACCTGCCTGATGTGGCGGTCATCAACAACATCGAATTCGATCACGCGGACATCTACGCGGATCTCGATGCGGTCCGGCTCGCATTCCGCCGGCTCGTGAACCTCGTGCCGCGGAACGGTCTGCTGCTGCTCGGCGCCGACAGCCCCGAAGCCGCGGCGCTCGCGAAACATGCGGTGAGCCCGGTCGAGACGTTCGGGACCTCCGACGGCGCGGACTGGGAGGGACGCGATGTCGAGACAGCCGACGGCGTGACCTCGTTCAGCGTGCGGCGGCGAAGCGAGCCGTTCGGACGCTTCAGGTCGCCGCTCCTTGGCGAGCATAACGTCAGGAACGCGCTTGCCGCCATCGCGGTGGGATCGTACGTCGGCCTCGACGCTGCGACACTTGCCGACGGGCTGCGCGCGTTCAAGGGCATCAAGCGCCGGCTCGAGGTCGTAGGCACCGCACGAGGCGTGACCATCCTCGACGACTTCGCGCACCATCCGACGGCCGTGCACGAAACGCTGAACGCATTGCGGCATGGCCACGCCGGCCGTCGTCTCTGGGCGGTATTCGAACCGCGCTCGGCCTCGTCGTGCCGCCGTGTCTTTCAGAACGACTTTGCCCGCGCGTTCGGCGCCGCAGACGAGGTCATCGTCGCGGCCGTGTTCCGATCGACGCTGCCCGAAGATCAGCGCCTCTCGGCCGAGCAGCTCGTGAGCGACCTCGGCAAGGGGGGTCAGCACGCCCGTTACATTCCCGAAGTGGATGACATCATCAGCACGATCGTCCGGGAGCATCGCGAAGGGGACATCGTCGTGCTGATGTCGAACGGCGGTTTCGGCGGCATCCATCAGAAGCTGCTGCGAGCGCTGGCGGCGTGAACGCGAATCGCGTGACATGGGCGCGCCGGCTCCGCGAAGCGGGCGATTCGGCGCTCCTGCTCGAGCTCGCACCGAGAATCGATGCCGAGGTCAATGCCCTGGCGATTGCGATCGCGAGCGCGCTTCGGCGGGCGGCCCTCCCAGGCGTTCGCGACGTCGTTCCGACGTACCGTTCTGTGGCGGTCTTCTTCGATCCCCTTCATACGATGCTCGAATCGGTCACGGCCTCGCTCGAGGATGCGTCCGATCGTCCAGCTTCGGTCGAGCGGTCGCGATTGACAGAGGTTCCGGTTGTCTATGGCGGGGAGAACGGACCAGACCTGCCTGCCGTCGCGAGATATGCCTCCATGTCGGAGCAGGAGGTCGTCCGGCGGCACGCGTCGACGACGTACCGCGTGTTCATGCTGGGATTCGTTCCCGGCTTCACGTACATGGGACCTGTGGACGAGTCAATCGCGGCTCCTCGTCATCCGACGCCGCGCGCCAGGGTGCTTTCGGGATCCGTCGGCATCGCGGGGCGCCAGACAGCAATTTATCCGCAGGACATTCCAGGAGGGTGGCAGATCATCGGCCGGACGCGCGTGAGACTGTTCGACGAGGCGCGCACGCCTCCGTCGCTGTTCGAGGCGGGCGACGAGGTCCGCTTCGTTCCGGTACCGACGCTGGCCGACACCGGCCCGGAGCTTCGGGCGCAGCCTGCACGCGATGCGCGGCCACCCGAGCCCGCGATCACCGTGGTGCGCCCGGGTCTGCTGACCACGATTCAGGATCTCGGTCGCTGGGGGCACCAGGATCGCGGTGTCCCGGTTGCCGGTCCGATGGACCCGGTGTCGCATCGGCTCGCCAACATCGTGGTGGGCAACCATCCGGAGGCCGCCACGATCGAGGTGACGCTGCTCGGACCCGAGTTGCGCATCGAGCGCGAAATCGTGCTGGCGGTTGCGGGTGCGGATCTCTCGGCAACGCTGGACCGCGAGATGGTGAAGCTGAACGTACCCGTCCGTGCGCGGCCCGGCTCGGTGCTGCGCTTTGGCGATCGTCGTCAGGGGGCGCGCGCGTACGTCGGCGTGGCGGGAGGGATCGACGTTCGCCCCGTGCTCGGGAGCCGTGCGACGCATGTCCCGAGCGCGATGGGTGGCTTCGACGGCCGCCCGCTTGCCGCAGGCGACCGCCTGGGCCTGGGCGCGCTGGCCGCGGCTCCACCCGTGGCAGCTCCGCAGGATGCGGCGCCGTCGGCCGGCGGTGCGCGGCTGCGCGTCCTCGCAGGCCCGCAGGATGATTTCTTCGGGCCGGCGGCGTGGCATGTGCTCGAACGCAGCCGGTTCACGGTCACGCCCAGGTCGAACCGGATGGCCTATCGCCTGGCCGGCGGCACGATCGAGCGTACGTCGGACCTGGAAATGATTTCTGACGCGACGTTCATGGGTGGGATTCAGATTCCGCCCGCGGGCGATCCGATCCTGTTGATGGCAGACCGGCAGACGACCGGTGGATACCCTCAGATTGCGACCGTCATCACCGCCGATCTGCCGCTGGCGGCGCAGATGGCGCCCGGTGACTCTGTGGAGTTCACGATGTGCACGCGGCGCGAAGCGCTCGCGGCCCTCATCGGGCAGGAAGGTAAGCTCCTTGCCGTCCGGTAACGCGACCCTGCATGTGCAGGAGAACGTCGCGCTCGACCGGCTGACCACGCTCGGCGTTGGCGGCACGGCCCGTTGGTTCGTACGAGCCACGACAGTGGACGAGGTACGCGCCGCTCATCACTGGGCGGCAGACAGAGGCCATCCGCTCTTCGTGCTGGGAGGCGGAAGCAATCTCGTTGTGGCCGACGAGGGCGTAAGCGGTCTCGTCCTCCAGGTCGCGATCTGCGGGATTGAAACCCGCCAGGACGAAGGAGAGACGATCTTCGATGCCGGCGCAGGCGAGCCTTGGGACAATCTCGTGGCGCGGGCGGTCGCCAGGCGGTTGGCCGGCGTGGAATGCCTGTCCGGTATCCCCGGCAGTACGGGCGGCACGCCGATCCAGAACGTAGGGGCGTACGGGCAGGAAGTGGCGAACACGATCGCGTCGGTGACGGTTGTGGATCGCAACACCAACGAGATCGTGGAGATCGACGGGTGGGACTGCGGGTTCACGTATCGACACAGCCGCTTCAAGCAGGATGCGAGCCGGTTCACCGTGTGCCGCGTCGTGTTTCGCATGCACGAAGGGTCGCCAACCTTGACGTATCCCGACGTCATCGCGTACGTCGATCGCCAAGGGTTGCGCGAGCCGACGGTCGCCGATATCCGCGGCGCCATTCTCGCCATTCGACGAGGGAAGGGAATGGTGCTCGACGAGAACGATTCGGACACTCGCAGTGTCGGCTCGTTCTTCATGAATCCGATCATGCCGGCCTCGACGCAGCTCGAGCTGTGCGCGCCGGGATTCGCCATGAGCGATGGCAACGTGAAGGTGCCGGCGGCGTGGCTGATCGAGCGCGCCGGTTTCGGCAAAGGGTACGTTCACGGCCGCGCGGGAGTATCGTCCAAGCATCCGCTGGCCATCATCAATCGCGGCGGCGCGTCGGCACGCGAGATCGTCCGCCTCGCCGCGGAAATCAAGCGCTCGGTCATCAATCGATTCGGCATCTGGCTGAGACCGGAACCGGTCTTCATTGGTTTCACGGGAAGCGAGGACGTCGACTTTCTGCAGAAAGCGAAGAGCTGAATGGCCACATTGCTGATCGAAGGCGGGCACCGACTCGAAGGCCGCGTCTCGGTCGAAGGAAACAAGAACGCGGCGCTTCCGTTACTGGCCGCGTGTCTGCTCACCGAGGAGGAGTGCGTGCTCACGAACGTCCCGCGAATCGGGGACGTGGAGGTCATGGCGCGGCTTCTTCTCGACGTGGGCGCTCACGTCGAAGGCATCGGCAGTACCACGTTGCGCGTCAGGACGCCGAAGGTCACCAAGTCGACTCCCGATCGGGCGCTCGTCGGACGGCTGCGCGGGTCGGTCCTGCTGCTCGGACCGCTGCTGGCGAGGACGGGGAAGGCCCACATCGCGCCGCCGGGCGGCGACTTTCCCGCCCGCCGGACGATCGCCACGCACCTCGAAGCACTGTTCGCGATGGGCGCGCACGAGGTCAAGGGTCCCGACCACGTGCTGGAAATGCCGGATGGGGTCAAGGCATGCTCGATGTACCTGTACGAGGCGTCGGTCACCGGCACGGAGACAGCGCTGCTGGCCGCGGCAACAGCAGACGGAACGACAGAAATCCGTCACGCGGCCGAGGAGCCGCACGTCGTCGAGCTCTGTGAGTTCCTGCAGAAGATGGGCGCCGAGGTGTCGGGCGCCGGCAGCGGCACAATCCGCATCACGGGCGCGAAGCTGCGCGGCGCGGAGCACCGGTTGGGCGGCGACTACATCGAGGCGGGAAGCTGGGCGGTGGTGGGTGCCATCACGGGTGGGGAGATCGCCATCGGCGGCGCGCGGAGCCAGGACATGGAAGTCGTGGCGGCCGTCCTCAAACGGATGAGCATCGAGTGCGTCATGCACGATGGCACGTTCGTCGTGAAACCGTCGAAGCCGACGGCGGTTCGACGGATAACGACCGGTCTGTGGCCCGGCTTTCCGAGCGATCTCGTGAGTCTCGTCACGGTGCTGGCGACGCAGGCGGAAGGCCGCTCCCTCGTGCACGACTGGATGTACGAGCTCCGGCTCTTTGCGTTGGAGCAGCTGAGCGGCATGGGCGCCGATCTGTTCCTCGCCGACGCGCACCGGATCATCGTGACGGGGCCGACCAGGCTCCGAGGCGGGCGCGTGCTCGACAGCCGCGACCTGCGGTCGGGCATGTCACTGATTGCCGCGGGGCTCGCCGCCGAGGGACAGACGCGCGTCGCGCCCCTCGAAACCGTGGAGCGCGGGTACAGCCAGATAGTCGACCGGCTGCTTGCGCTGGGAGCGAAGGTCGCGAAGGTCGAGTGAGCAGGCTTCGGGCGTTCGAGTGACTACCGAGCCGGGGGCTTAATCGGCGGGGGTTTCACGGGGACCGCCGGCTGAAGCGGCGCCACCGGCGCGGTATCGTCGGGCGGCTTCGGGGGCGGCGGAGTCGGTCCCGGCGGCAGGGGAGGAGGCGGCGCGGGCAGATCGATGATCGTCGCCCCGCTTTCGCGGCCCACGCGGAACGGCCGCAGGTCGGCCTCGGTCAGCTCCAGCACGCGGATAATCCTCGGCGTCAGCGTGAGGACGATATCGGTTTCCTGCGTCTCCTTGTGGTTGAACGCGAACAGCCGCCCGATCAGCGGAAGGTCGCTCAGGCCCGGGATGCCCTCGAGCACGCGCCGCTCATCGTCTCTGATGAGGCCGGCGAGCATGTTGGTTTCCCCGTCGCGCAGCCGGATCACGGTGTTGATCTCGCGATTGCCGAACGTCGGGAGCCCGCCGAAACCCGCGCCGGAAATGCTGCTGACCTCGACCCTCAGCGACAGCGACACCTGGTCGTCGTGATGCGTACGCGGCGTGATATCCAGGTTCACGCCGATGTTCTCGTAGTTGAACGAGGTGATCGGCTGCTGCTGGACGCCGCCGGCAGCAATCGGCGAGAACGTCGTGACGGGTACGGGAACGCGTTCGCCGAATCTCGCCCGGGCAGGCATTCCCTCGGATGTGCGGAGCTGCGGGTTCGCCAGCGTGCGCGTGTTGCTGTCGCGCTTCAGCAGCCGGTAATAGAGAGCGGGCAGGTTCGTGAGGAAGATATCGCGCGGCGACAGATTCGTCAGGTCGTGCTGGGTGAGGTCTTTTCGGTTCGCGTCCGCCCCCCCATTGATGCCCGCGGAGCCCGGTGAGGCGAGCTGCAGGCCGTATTCGAGCAGCCGCGTGCGATCGACCTCGAGCAGCTCGACCTCGATCACGACCTCGGGCCGGGCCTTGTCGATGGCCGCGATGACGCGCGCCGCGGCGTCCACGCGTTCGGGCGTGTCCTTGATCGTCAGCGCGTTGGTCGCCGCGATCGGCGCGATGCGGCGGGCATCGATGACGATGCGCAGGAGGTCGATGGTTTCCTTCAGGTCGGCGTTGCTGAGATAGAACGTGCGGACGACCTCTTCCTCGTACTCACGCCGCTTGGCCGGGGTGTCCGGGATGATCGTGATCGTGCGCGCGGCGGTGACGCGATAGAAGTTGCGCGTGGCCGTCGAGACCGACGTCAGCGCATCGGCGAGCGTCGTGTTGCGCAGGTCCACGGTGACCGGCTGATCGCGGAATTGCGGATCGAACACCACGTTGATGTTCGCGAACCGCGCCATTGCCGTGTAGACGTCCCGGGAGCCCGCGTCGCGAAACGTCAGCGACTCCGGCAGCTTGACATCCGGAGGCAGGTCGAGTCCGGGCGGCGCGAGCAGCTTCGAGCGCTCGATGAGCGACTCGAGCTGCGTCTTGCCCTCACGCGCGATAGCAATCTTGTTGCGAAGCTGTGAACGGATCGTTCGAACCGCGTCCTCGATGTCCGGGTTGTCTGGATTCAATTCCGCGGCGAGCTGGTATTCGATCAGCGCCTCGTCCAGATTGCCGGCGGTGGCCAGGCGGCGCGCGCGGGTGAAGTGCTCCTGCGCCGCCCGCAACTTCATCCGCTCGAGCGCCTGCCGGGCGTTGCTGTCTGTGGGATGCTCCCGCAGGGCCTTGGTGTACTCGATAACCGCGCGATCGTAGTCCCGCCCCTGCTCGGCAAAGCGGCCGTTGCGCATCGACGTTGCTGACGCGCAGGCGGACAGAGTGGCCGCCACGAGCACGATCAGACCGAACCAGACAAGCGCTCTGCCCTTGCCATCTCCACCCCGGCGGTCCGCCGATGGCGGACCGCACAACCAGCGCTGGCTGGGTCGCGGTCGCAAGCGACCGCGACTTGGGAAACGCGCGTTGGGGGCCCCGGCCCGGCAGAGCGCTTGTCTGGTTGGACAGTATCTTTTTGGCGCGCTTCGCGCGCCGAGGACCGCTATGCGGGTGCGGCGCAAAGCGTACAAAATCCCAATGAGAGACCGCATAGCGGTCCTATCACCTCGATGCGCCATCGGTAATCACGTCGACGCCGCGCGGAATGCGGAACGCGAACTCCTTATCGGACACTCCCTGGTTTTCCTTCATGTTGTTGAACGTGAACGTCGACTCGCCTCCCTGCGTGTCGAATGTCGTGAGCGCGCGAATCTGGAGCGACTGGGGATCCACGATGACAATGAGGGATTCGTATTCCGGCTCCGGCCGGCGGGGCACCAGCTTCAACGCATATAGACCGCCCGAGGCCCTGTCGTCCGCGTAGCTCGCCTTGAAGTCCCTGGCGATATCACCCTTTCCCGCGAGGAACATCGCCGGCGTGGTCGCTTCGTCGGCGGACGGGACCTTCGCGACCATCACCTGCTTGTCCTGCGGGACGTAGGAATAGATCTTGACCCCGTCGGAGACGAACATCTTCTTTTCGGGGGTCGTGTAGTTCCAGCGCATCTTGCCGGGCTTCTTCACCGTGACCGTGCCCTGCTCCTTGGCCTGCTGTCGCAGGACGCCGCCTCGGTACGTGTGGACGAAATCAGCCGAGAAATCCTTGATTCCTTCGTATCGCTGCTGCAGCGAGCGCGCGAGCGCTTCGGGAGCGGGCCTCGACTGCGCGCCTTCCACCCCAGCGCGCAAAACACGCGCGTTGGGGACCCCGGCGGCCGCCATCGGCAGAAGACACAGCGTCAGCACAATGGGGAAGTATCGCACCATGGCTCAGGTTCGCATCAGACAGGCAAGCTGAATCTACGATAGCACGCAGGCCGCATCTTTAGATGCGGCCTGAGGTCAAAGGTCAAAGGTCAAGGGTCAGAGGTCAAAGGTCAAGGGTCAAAGGTCAAAGGTCAAGGGTCAGAGGTCAAAGGGCAAAGGTTCAAAGGTCAAAGGGGCAAAGGGCAAAGGCAGCGTACGTGCCGCAGCCGTCTCGCAAGAGGATCCGACTGTTGCCTTGGACCTAACCTTATACCTTTTAGCTGGACCTTTGACTTACACCTTTGACCTTACCTTTGACCTTTGCCCTTTGACCTTTGACCTACTGCTTGTGACGACGCCAGCCGTGCAACGGACGGCGCACCCTCGGCCAGGAGCCGCAGCCGTGGTTGGGGAGCGTAGAGACCGGCGGCATAGAAGGGTGTCGAGGGCTCGCCGCGGCCGTCGAACCAGACGAGATTCACCCCGCGCTCCAGCGCGGCCACGTGGCGGTGGTTGCGAACGACGTGGCCGAAGCCGCCACGCCGGAAGGTCTCGGTCGGAAGCCACGACTCCATGCGTACATCGAGCGTCGCGTCTTCCAAACTGATCCGTTCGCGGAACGGCCGGGCTGCGGACCGATAGTAAGTCGGAGCCTCGCCCGCGAGACCCGCAACCACCTCGTACACCGACGGATCCCGGGCCGGGGGACGACCGCCGGCGAGTTGTATCAATGCGGCTCCAAACATCTCCGGATCAAGCTGCTCTTCGCGCGGAGGCGTCAAGAGCGCAAGTACGTACGGCGCCCCTCGGGGAATGCGCGCCGCAACGGATGCCAGCGTCGGCGTTGGAAGCGTGTCGTCGATGGCCAGCGGGAAGAGGGGTCCGAACGCTTCGGCCACCTGCGCGGCGGCACCCGGCGTCAGCACGATGTCGCGGCCGATGGCCTGATTGTCTCGAACGAGGAAGGGAAAGTGCAGCATGACGTCTGGAAGGCGGATCCAGACGACATGTCGCGTGTGATAGCGCGTCCGGTACAGGATCGCGTTTTCAACCTGCCAGTCGAGCTGCGTGACGAGCAGGTCGCGGCGCTCATCGAGTCCGAAGAGCAGTCGTTCGGCGAGCTGTTCGCCACGCCGGTCGGCGTGACGATCGGCCACGGGCCAGGTGTCGTACGCGCGCCAGCCAATGTACCCGATTGCAGCGAGGGTTGCGACAATCGCCACCGCCCGCGCTGCGCCACCGCGCCGCATCCGCACGACCGTCGCCACGCCGTACCCCGCCGCAAGCGCGACAAAGTAGTGGCCGGGCAGAAAGAAGACGTGGGCGTCACCCACGTTATAGGTGAGCGCAAATATCGTGTTGATGCCATACGCGAGCACGACGAGTGCGCCCCACGGCCTGCGTGTGCGCCACAGCGCCACGGCGCCCGCGAAGGCGAGCAGAACGCCAGATATCCCGAATTGCTGGCGCAGGTCGAAGAAGAACATGGCCAGATGATCGAGCGTCTGGTCCGGGCCCACGCCAAGCACCATCAACTCGCGCCAGTCCGCCTTGGTTGTGTCGAACCAGAACGCTGCCAGCTTGTCCGTCCACCGCTCGGGCGAGTCGAGATCCCTCCAGAGCGCCACCAGATTCGGCAGGTACTGCAGCGCCCCGGCGCCGGCGATGAGCAGCGCCATGCGAACAGTCGACGGCCGGAAAAGCTCCGACGGCCGGCTCATCGTCATCAGCAGAAACACGGCGAACGGCACGAGCAGAAGGATCATCGACAGGTGGTTGCCGAACGAGAGCGCGTACATGACGAAGAAGGCCGCAAGGCGCGCCCTAGTCCGGCGCCGCTCGTACGCGAGCAACGCGACCAGGCACATGCCGACGAGCATCAGGTGAAGGGCATAGACTTCCGCAATGATCGCCTGGTGCCAAAAGGTGTACGAGAACAGCAGGAACAATCCCGCGACCGCCCCGCCTGCTACGGATCGAGAGACAGCCGCCGTCACCCAGGTGAGCAGGCCGACGGCGAGCCCCGCGCACACCGCGGAAAAGAGGTTCAGGGCGATTGCCGGATGATGAGGGGCCGTTGCGAGGACAAACGGCCTGGCGAGGAAATAGTAGAGGGGGTATGCCTGACGCGCGCTGATCTCGGGCCACAGCACCGCCGCCTGGAAGCCGCCGGTATCGCCAAGATCCACGCCGGGTAGGAGCGTACGCATGTACGTCCAGAAAGCGATCGTGGTAACCACTGCGGCAACGACGACGTGGGCAGCGTCGGTGTCGGGTGCCGGCTTCAGGCTACGGGCTTCAGGTTTCAGGCCTGACATGCGGTGCCATCACTCTGGCGTGCTATCCTCGCCGGGTGGCGCAGTCCGATCGGACCCGCACTCCGGCGACCTATGAGGATCTCATGAAGGTGCCCGACCATCTCGTGGCCGAGATTCTCGACGGCGAGCTCTACACGTCTCCGCGTCCGGCACCCCGGCATGCGGAGGCGAGTTCAGGCCTTGTTGGAGCGTTGCACGGCCCGTTCGATCGTGGTCGTAGCGGTCCCGGAGGTTGGCGAATCCTCGGCGAGCCCGAGCTGCACCTCGGAGCCGATATCCTCGTGCCGGATGTCGCCGGCTGGCGACGCGAACGAATGCCGCGGCTCCCGGAGGAAGCGTATTTTCCGCTGGCGCCAAACTGGATCTGCGAGGTCGTCTCGCCGTCGACCGCACGGATGGACCGTGTCAAGAAGCTCCCGATTTATGCACGCGAAGGTGTGTCGCACGCCTGGTTGATCGACCCGATCGCCCGGACGCTCGAGGTCCTCCGTCTCGAAGGCGGTCGCTGGATGATTCTCTCGACCTGGTCTGGCCTCACCGTCGTTCGTGCGGAGCCGTTTGACGCAATCGATCTGGATCTGTCCCTCCTCTGGGAAGATGTTCCCGAGTAGAGCCCGAAGCCTGAACCCCCTAGCCCGATTCCGATGAAGTGGGATCCGACCCAGAGGCCGAGTACCGCTACGATTATCGCCAGCGACTCGGGGTTATTACAAGCAGCGAAGCTCCGCCTCAAACCGCCGAGAACCATGCGGCGAATAGGCTCCGCTTCGCTGCCGCACAGTATCTCTAGCAAACGCAGGTTTCGACACAGCGCGGCCACGGCCGCTCACCGGATTATGGTTTGGTTGCGGCCGTGGCCGCGCTGTGTCAGCGACGCGCGCGCTTGCGCGCTACGAACGCCTCGATCTGCTGGACCGGGCGCGCGTTCAGGACGTGCTGCGGCTCGAGCCAGCCGCGGCGGGCCGTGCCGACGCCGAATCGCATCTGACGGCGCAGCCACTCGGCGCGGTGACAGTCACTATCGATTACGACGGTCACGCCAGCGGCGGCGGCACGCCGCGCAACGGCGCCGTCCATGTCCAGGTGTCCCGGCGCACCGTCAATCTCCATGGCCGTTCCCGTCTCGGCGGCCGCAACGAACAGGATCTCCCAATCGAGATCGTACCCGGACCATTGACCGGGCGAGCGGCCAGCCGGGTGCGTGATCACGTCGACAAACGGGCTCCGCATCGCGCCCAGGTACCGTTCCATGAGCTCAGGGCCCGACTGGCCTCCGTGATCGTGCAGCGACGCCAGCACGATGTCGAAACCCGCCAGCACCGTATCATCGAAATCGAGTGTCCCGTCTTTCATGATGTCGACCTCGATGCCGTGCAGGATCCGGATCGTCGGATAGCGTGCACGAATCTCCTCGATCTCGGCACGTTGTGCGGGAACGTCCTCGAGCGAGAGCTTGCGGCTGGACCAGGCGCGCTCGGAATGGTCGGTGATGGCGATGTATTCGTACCCGAGCGCGAGGCTTGCCCGCACCATCTGCTCGGACGAGTCGCGTCCGTCGCTCCACGACGTGTGCATGTGCAGGTCGCCCCGGATGTGAAGCTCGGTCACGAGCTGCGGCAGCCATCCCTCGCGCGCGGCCTCGATCTCTCCCTGTCCTTCCCGAAGCTCCGGCGCGATGTAGGACAGACCGACCCGCGCATACAGCGTCTCCTCGGATTCGATCTCCACGATCCGGTTATCGCGGTCGAACAGCCGGGCGTCCGCAAACCGGAGACCCTCGCGGGCAGCCAGTGCGGCGAGCTGGTGGACATGCGCCCGCGATCCGGTCAGCCAGACGAGCGCGGCTCCCGTTACCTCGTGGTCCGCAACGTGCAGCGTCGTCGGCCCACGATCCGTCATCACCGTGACGCTGGTCGGACCCCGTGACACGACGCGTCGAGATGACGGAAGTCGGGTGAACGCGTCCAACACGCGCGGCTGGTCCGGCACAGGGACCGTCGCCAGCAGCGAGACTTCGGAGACCGCCGGCGCGAACCGCCGCAGCCTGCCGACCGGTGTCACCAGTTCCGGATCGACGCCCGCGTCCCACATTTCGCGCCGGATTGAGGAGGCCAGTACGTGCGCGCGGCCGAGGGGGATGGTTGAGGAGTCGAACATCGCCGAAGGCTAGCGCGCGACGCGGGGACGACAACCACGAAGCTTATCAGCCACGAAGCACACCAAGGGCACAGCGCGGCCAACGCCGCAACCAAACAATGACAACGTCTCCTGCGTTGGCCGCGCTGTGCCCCAAGGGCGCTGTCACGCTAGTGACACTAACGCGCTTCTTGTCAAAAACAAAGTTCAGCGCGTTAGTGTCACGAAGGTTCTGGTTTCCATCCGCCCTTGTCGGGCAACCTAACCCTTGAGTGAACCGGGTTCGGGCGCGGCCTGCTTCGGCGCGTCCTTCGACTCGGTAGGAAAGTTCGCCGCGAGCCAATCGACGATGCCCCCTTTGAGGGCGCTGGCGCGGTAGCCCGCTTTGATGAGTGTGGCGGCAACGCCGGAGCTGACGAGCTCGTCAGGGTCGGAGTCGTAGGCCACGATCTCGCGGTCTCGAGGAAGCAGCGCCAGGTCGACCGCGGGTGGCAGCATGCGGATCGCGCCGGGCAGCTTCATCGTACTGTGCTCGAACGGGTACTTCAGCCGTACGTCGAGCAGCACCGGCCGCGCCACGGGGTCGACGCTTTCAAGCTTGGCTTTCAGATCTTCGCGAGTGATGCGGGGAACAGGCACGGCCGTTATTCTGGCCGTGCCTATTCCGGGGTGTCAAGAACGTGGCGTGTGAGGACTCGTGGCGTGAATCACCCCCCCGCGGGCCGCGGGCCCGGAGTCCCGGCCAGCTATGGCCGGGCGACGGAGCTCCTGCCTACCACCATTCGGTAAAGCGCGAGCAGTATCACGGCGCCGATGAACGACATCACGAAACCAGCCGCATCACCCTCACCGTACATGCCGAAGGCACGCCCGAGGAAACCGCCCAGTAGTGCGCCGGCAATGCCAAGCAGCATCGTCACGATAATGCCGCCTGGGTCGCGGCCGGGCATGACCAACTTGGCCAGGGCACCGACGATCAGACCGAAGAGAATCCACCCGAGAATGCTCATCTGTTAGCCTCCGCAATACGCACGTCCGTTCATCATTGCAAGGCGGAGGCCCGCGCGCTGGAGATCGTCACGACGACTTGTTAAGGACGCGGTCGATGGCATTTATCGTGACGGCCGCCATCCCCGCATTCATGGTCTCGTGGCACGAGGAACGACGGGTGGCCGGAGGTCGTTCCGCAGAACCGGTGAGCCGCGCGGCGGCCCTCCCGGAGACGTTTCTTCCAAGGACGCTCGGCACATAACGTGCACAACACCAGGCGGGAGGAGCGTGGCCATGAGGGCAGCCCTGTCGCTGTTGTTGTTGGGAAGCCTCGTCTCTTCGAGCTGCTCGCGCGATGTCCAAGCGGTATCACCCCAGCAGCTCGAGCGGCAGTACGGCATCACGGACGCGTATCGGGGTCAAATCCGCACGTCCGACGGCGCGCTGCGTGGCACGGTCGTGCCTGTGACGCTACCCGACGGTAGTCGGGCCGAACTGATCATTCCGGATCGACAGGCGGCGGAACCGCATGCCATCTACCTAAATGATCGAGGCGCGTTGCATCCCGTTGCGCTGCAGCAGAGCGCGACGCGCCAGCAGCTCGTCCAGGCACCCGTGGTGGTCGAACGGCAAGTCGAGCGGCCTCCAACACGGCATCGGTCGTGGGAAAAGGAGCTTCTCATCATCGGCGGCAGCGCCGGCGCGGGTACCGCGGTCGGCGCCCTCACCGGCGGGAAGAAGGGCGCGGGCATCGGCGCTGCAGCCGGAGGCCTCGGCGGTCTGATCTACGACCTCGCGACGCGGAAGAAATAAAAAGCAACACGCTCGAGCGCCGCATCGCCGCGCTCGAGACGTTCGATTCGCTGGCACAAATTGGCCACAAAAACGCTCGAACAATCCCGTACACACAAAAAAGCCGTCCGAAGACGACTTTTTCCTGAGCAAATTTGGTGGACGGCAGGAGGCTCGAACTCCCGACCTCCGCGTTGCGAACGCGGCGCTCTCCCAGCTGAGCTAGCCGCCCGGTTGTGATTGCGACGTGCAACGCGGCCTCACACAAGGAACGGCGTCAAGCCGTTCCGGAAGAACAGAGGCGGACTGACCGCGCGACACGAACTCCAAGTCTAGCATGCAGATGAGACCCCCGCAACGCAGCGAGGCCCATCCAGATGGCGATGCTATACTCGTTCCTGCTGCTGGATCTGCTGCACTTTCGCACACGCCTTCGACGTCCGACGAATGCCAACTGTCAAGAAGATCGGCGTACTCACCGGAGGCGGGGATGCTCCGGGCCTGAATGCCGTCATCCGCGCCGTGGTCAAAGGAGCACACCTCGCCGGCATGAAAGTCCTCGGCCTCGAGGACAGCTTCGATGGTCTGATCTACCCGGAGAAGAGCCGACCGCTGACCCCACGCGACGTGACCGGCATCCTCCGTCGGGGCGGGACGATTCTCGGCACGGTCAATCGGGGAAATCCCTTCGCGAAGCCGATTGCCACCCCGGATGGGACCTTCGACTACGGAGAGCGCGTGCTCGAGATGTTCCACAAGCTCGAGCTCGATGCGCTCGTCTGTATCGGCGGTGACGGCACGCTCGCCATCTCCTACGAGTTCTACAAGAGAGGCATCCCGATCGTCGGCGTGCCGAAGACGATCGACAACGACATCTTCGGCACGACGAGCTGCTTCGGTTTCGACACGGCGGTCAGCTTTGCCACCGATGCCATCGACCGGCTGCACACCACAGCCGAAGCTCACCGGCGCATCATCGTCGTGGAGGTCATGGGCCGCTATGCCGGATGGATCGCGCTCCAGGCGGGCGTTGCCGGCGGAGCCGACGTCATCCTGATTCCAGAGATTCCGTACGACCTGAACAAGGTGGCCGAATGCATTCAGAGCCGCGAGCGCCTGGGCGCCCGCTTCAGCATCGTTGTCGTGGCTGAAGGTGCTAGACCGCTGGACGGGCAGGTCTCAATCGTCCAGGAAGCGCACGGCGGTTTCGTGGAGCGCCTGGGCGGCGCCGGCATGCGGTGCGCGAGCGCGCTCGAGAGTCTGACCGGAAAGGAAACGCGATACGTCGTGCTCGGCCACCTGCAGCGCGGCGGTGCGCCAACGGCGTTCGATCGGACGCTGGCGACCCGCTTTGGCGGCAAAGCCGTAGAGATGCTGCGCGCCGGGCAGTTCGGAAAGATGGTGGCGAACCACCCTCCGGATATCGTGCCGATACCGCTTGGCGAGGTTGTCGGCCGCACGAAGACTGTTCCGCTCGACTACGACCTGCTGCTGAGCGCCCGGGCGATTGGTGTGGCGTTCGGTGATTGAAGCCTGAAGCCGATCACCATCGCTCATTTCAGAATGTCGAGGTATTTGAGCGCCCCGCCCGTGTTGAAGAGCACGACGGTCTCGTGCGGCTTGATCGCGCCCTTTGCGAGGAGCGCCCGAAGCGCGGTGAGGGTTGCGCCGCCCTCGGGCGCCGCGCTGATGCCTTCCAGCCGGCCGATTTCAACCATGTCCCGGACCATGTCGTCGTCCGAGACCGCCAGGGCAGTGCCGCCGCTCTCGCGCACGGCGCGCAGAATCAGGAAATCGGCAACGGCCCGCGGCACGCGCAGCCCGTCGGCGACCGTGTGTGCATCGGGCCACGGCTCGGCTCTCTCCGCGCCCTGCTCAAACGCACGCACAATCGGGGCGCAGTGCTCGGCTTGAACCGAGACCATCCTCGGCCGTCTGCCACGCGGTACCCACCCGATCGTCTCGATCTCCTCGAACGCTTTCCACATCCCAATCAGGCCGGTTCCACCACCGGTCGGATAGACGATCCAGTCGGGCCATCGCCACTCGAGCTGTTCTGCGAGCTCGTAGGCGAGGGTCTTCTTCCCCTCGACGCGATACGGCTCCTTGAGCGTGGACATGTCGTACCACCCGAGCGGCGCACCACGCTCGGCCGCCACCCGCCCCGCATCCGTGATGACGCCCTCGACCAGCGTGACCTCGGCGCCGTAGAGACGGCACTCGAGCACGAACGGCTCCTTCGCATCGCGAGGCAGGAACACGTGCGCCTCCAGGCCGGCGCGGGCCGCGTACGCGGCCATGGCGTTGCCCGCATTGCCGGCGGACGGGACGGCGACAGTCCGGGCGCCGAGCGCCCTGGCCCGTGTGATTGCCGTCGACTGGCCGCGCGCCTTGAACGAATTCGTCGGGTTGAGTGATTCGTCCTTGATGTACAACGACGCGAGCCCGAGCTGACCGCCGAGGGTCCGCGCATGGATGAGAGGCGTGAACCCCTCGCCGAGCGTCACCGGCTCGTCACCCTCGACGAGCGGCAGCATCTCGCGGTACCGCCACAGCGTGGCCTCGCGATCGCGGAGCGACTCCTTCGTCCAGGATCTGGCAGCCTGGAGATCGTATCGGGCCAGCAAGGGAGCGCCGCACGCACAGAGAAAGTGCCGCTCGCGAGGATCGAGCGGCCCTCGGCCGCAGGGCCGCGAGCATTCAAGGTGAGTGAAATACGACATTGCCGATGTCAGATTTCAGATTGCAGATTGGTTTGTGATTGGCGATTGGTAAATGGTGATTGAATCGATCAAGAGATCCGCGATCAGAAATCCACAATCACCAACCAATCCGCAATCTGAAATCGACAATCCGCAATGATCAGTGTCCCAGTAATTCCTGATCTTTCTTTTTTTGCAGGTCGTCGATCAGCTTCACGTGCTCGTCGGTGATCTTCTGCACCTGGTCGAGCCCCTTCCGTTCGTCGTCTTCAGAAATCTTGTGGTCCTTGAGAAGCTTCTTCAATCGTTCGTT
>DASYQV010000169.1:0-3360 GCA_036005125.1 Vicinamibacterales bacterium | reverse complement strand
CAGCAGACCTCCAATCGCCGACGGGGTTAGCTGACGGGCTCGAGGTTGGAGTCCTCTACCAGCAAGTCACTGGATTCGCCCCGGACGAGCGTGACGCTCGCGTGGGTCCCCCGTATCGCTCAGGTGGCGAAGCGACTTTGGCGCTGTCTTGCATTATGCGAGGACAATACCCTGCGTGAACGAGAGCGGGCGCCGTACTTACGAACTTTTTACGACTTTCTTATGCGTGTGGCCGAGCCGGCCTAGCGCCAACGGGTGCGTGACGCCCCATCGACCTCATCGAGTCGCCGCGCAAGCCGTCGGCTGAGGCGGACCTCGGTTATCCACGCCCATGTTGGCGGCGCGAGAAACAGCGCTATCGAGATCCAGCGGGCGAATGGGGAAAGCTCATGGGTGACGGCTGCAATGATGACGACGACCAGCGTCAGAAGTCCGAAGCGTGTCACGAGCAGCCTCCGGAAGACCCGCGCGCGATCGAGCGCGAGATAGTCTTCGAGAATGGCGCCCAGCTCTTCTCGCGTCACGGCGGAGGTCCGAAACGATGTGACCGTCTGCATCGTCCGCTGCATCTACCTTAGAGCCCGTCCCCATAAGAAATCCGTAAAGAGTCGGTAAGAAATCCGCGGCGATCACGCTTCGGCGCTCTCGGGGTGGCAGAATGAACGTGACCATGCTTCGCTCCCTGCCGGCTCGCGATATCGCCGTCTTCATAGCGAGCCTCGCTGCCACTGTGGCCGTGACGGCATCGCTCCAGACGTTGCCCAACATCAGCCCCACGACCGTCGCCCTGGCGCTCCTGCTGGTCGTGCTGGGCGCCGCGACCGTTGCGCGCCTGCGAATCGCGATCCTGATGTCGATCGTCGCGATGCTCACGTTGAATTTCTTCTTTCTCCCTCCGGTGGGCACCTTCACGATCGCCGATCCGCAGAACTGGATCGCCTTGTTCGCATTCCTCGTCGTCGCAGTGATTGCGAGCAACCTGTCGGCGGCAGCGCAGGACCGCGCACGGGAAGCCATTGCACGCCGGAACGAGGTGACGCGTCTGTTCGATCTGACGCGTGACGTGCTCTTGACGACCGACAGGGCGACCGCGATAGACGCGCTGGCCCGGCACGTCGCGCGCCGCTTCGAGCTCTCCAAGGTAGCCATCTGTCTTCCCGCCGATCACGGCTGGCGGATCCATCAGGGCGGGGACGAGCAGATCGCACTCGATGTCACCGTGCTGAACACCGCGATGGCGAAGGCGCGGGGCACCCTGGAGTTCGACGCCCGCCAGCGTGCGTACGGCGGTCACATCCGCGGCGGGGAGCAGAACGAGATCACGATGGTCCCGCTGCGCCACGGCACACGGGCGGTCGGACTGCTGGCAGCCGTCGCACCGGTGGTGGATATCGGCACGCTCGACGCGGTTGCGGGTGTCGTGGCAATCGCGGTCGAACGGGCACAGTTCCTCGCGGAGCGCGAAGCCGCGGAGCTCGTGCAGCAGAAGGTCGATCTCGCCGCGACGCTGCTCGCGTCGCTGAGCCATGACTTGAGAACGCCTCTCACGGCCATCAGGGTCGCCGTTGAAAACCTGCGCGACGACCTCTCAGCGGACGATCGTCGGGCGCAGGCCGGCGCCGCCATTGCCGAGCTCGAGCGGCTGACGCGCCTCTTCCAGGACATCCTCGACATGGCCCGTATCGACGCGGCGGCCATTCGCGTCGAGCGGCAGTGGGTGGCCGCCGTCGATGTGGTCGATGCGGCCGCCGCGCACGTCAGGCACGCGCTCGACGGGCGCTCGCTCCGCGTAGATGCCGATGCCGAGATGGAAGTGGAGATCGATCCCGGCCTCGCGTCGGTCGCGCTCTCACATCTGCTCGAGAACGCGGCGCAGTATTCGGCGCCCGACAAGGCGATTCTGGTGCAGGCCCGAGTGGAACCGGACGGTCTGCGCGTCTCGGTGACTGACCATGGCCCGGGACTCGATCCGGGTGAGCTCGAACATCTTTTCGAGCGCTTCTATCGTGGACGCTCAGCACGCCAGACGACGTTCGGGACGGGAATGGGACTCGCGATCACACGCGGTCTGCTGGCGGCCGCCGGAGGGCGGGTGTGGGCCGAGAACGTCCCCGGGGGAGGCGCAAGATTCTCGATTGTCGTCCCGGGACCGGCGCGCGCAGCCGCGGTCACGCAGTAACCAGTCAAGGGCTCTGCCGGGCTCTGCCTTTGATATCCCGGCAGAGCCCTCGCCTGGTTGGCAGTGTCTTTTTGGCGCGCTCCGCGCGCCTTAGCCCGTTATGCGGGCCACTATGATTACTGGATTGGCGTTTCGAGCCGCATAACGGGCTATGGCCTCGCGCATCCTCATCGTCGACGACGAACCCAACATCATCGCCACGGTGGCGCCGCTGCTGCGAACGCGGGGATATGACGTCCTGTCGGCCATGAACGGTCGCGCAGCGCTCGAGACGGTCGATCGCGACAAGCCGGATCTGATCGTGCTGGATCTCGGCCTGCCGGACATCGACGGCGTGGAAGTGTGCCGTCAGGTGCGCAAGACGCAGAGTGTTCCGATCCTGGTGCTTTCCGCGCGAGGCGCAGAAGGCGACAAGGTGCGCGCGCTCGACGCCGGCGCGGACGACTATGTGACCAAACCATTCGGTACCGAGGAGCTTCTCGCGCGCATTCGTGTTGCCCTGCGGCGAGTGGAGAGCCCCTCTCCGCCGAGCGAGCCGATCGTGCGACGTGGGCTGGTCATCGATCGAGAGCGATTCCGGGTGCTCAGAAACGGCGACGAAGTCCGCCTGACGCCCAAGGAATTCGAGCTGCTCACGTACCTCGCGCAGCATCCGGGACGCGTGCTCACACACCGTGCCATTCTCAAAGCCGTCTGGGGTCCTCACGTCGTCGATCAGCCCGAGCACCTCCGAGTGCTCGTCGCCGCGCTCCGCAGGAAGATCGAGGAGGACCCCTCGTCTCCGAAGTACATCCTCACCGAACCGTGGGTGGGATACCGGTTTGCGGACCCCGATTCGTGAATCATGAATCATGAATCATGAATGACGTACGTAGGCCGCATCTTTAGAGCCCGTTATGCGGCCCGGAACGAGAATTTTGTACGCGCTGTGCGACCGCATAACGGGCTAGGCGCGCGAAGCGCGCCAAAAGATACTGGTCTAACCAGCCGAGGGGCTCTGCCTGGGATATCAAGCGGCAGAGCCGCTCGGCTGGTTAGATGCGGCACACGCCGGGTCTAAAGACCCGGCCTACGTACTACCCGGCCTACGTACGCTTTTTCGTCGGCTTTCGAGCGGCCTTTGCCTTCTTCGCCTTCGATCGATCCTGCGTCGTCGGTCTAGCGCCCCCGGAGGCTTGCTT
>DASYQV010000168.1:0-13867 GCA_036005125.1 Vicinamibacterales bacterium | reverse complement strand
CCGGGAGCACTCGTCGACTCACCGGTAGGACTCGCGAGGCTGCTGAATCAGCTCCTCGGGATTCTCGGCTAGATGGAAGTCATCAAGGGCTCTGCCCGTGATATCCCTGCAGAGCCCTTGATTGCTTCGTGCAGTATCTTGGTGGCCGCGCTTCGCGCCGCCGGTATGCATCAAATCACCAGCTCACCACGCGCCACGAGGACCGCCTCGCCGCCAACCCGTACATCGGAGATCCGCTCAGGAGTGCCGCCAATGGCAATATGAATCCGGCTCGGCCGACCCATGGTCACTCCCTGCATGTTGACGATGCGCTGCGCGGCATCTCCACGCACGAAACCGTGACGCACGAGATAAGCGCCGAGCGGACCGCATGCGCCGCCGGTCGCCGGGTCTTCGGTGATGCCGAACTGCGGCGCGAACATGCGACTGTACACCGTTGCCTCCGGCTCGCCGGGCTCCAGCGTGAACAGGTACACCGAAAGATCGAGCCCGGTCTGCTCGCCAAGCCGTCGCAGCGCCGCGGCCTCGCTCACCGCCCGGTCGACGCCTGCGCGCGTGGCGAACGGGACGAACAGGAACGAAAGACCGCAGGACACCTCCTGGATTGGCATATCGGTCGCCAGGTCGCTGCGCGGCACACCGAGCGCCGCCGCCACGTGCTGCACGTCGGTGACGACCGGCCCGAAGGTGGGATTGGGCTGGGTCATCCACGCGAAGCGAAGACGCGCATCGTCCCATTCCAATGTCACGGGCACCGGACCCACGCCGAGGCCGAAAACGAAGCGTGCCGTCCCGGGCGCGATGACGCCAGCGTGCGCCAGCGCGAACGTGCTGCCGATGGTCGGGTGACCCGCCATCGGAAGCTCCACAGCCGGCGTGAAGATGCGCATCCGGATGTCGGTGTCGAAGCGGTCGGCGGGCAGGATGAACGTGCTCTCCGAGAAGTTCATCTCGCGAGCCAGGGCCTGCATTCGCCCGGGCGCAAACGCCCGGCCCTCGAGAAAGACGGCCAGCTGGTTTCCGGTCAGCGGTTCGCGCGTGAAGACGTCGTAGTGAAGGTATGGGACAGGCACATCGAATTATGCTGCGAGCGGTCGTGGACTCACCAGTGGAATGCGGTGCGCCAGCGACGCGTCTTAGACTGTAGGCATGTCGCGCTGGTTTGTTATTGCCGTGCCGCTGATCCTCACGGACGTGCTCGCTGCCCAGTCGCTGTCGCCGGCCCTGAAGGCCGTGGTCGACACGGAACGCGCGTTCGCGAGGGCCAGCGTCGAGCACGGACAGCGTGAGGCCTTTCTCACCTACCTGGCCGACGATGGGATCACATTCTCCCCGGCCCCAGGCCGTGGAAAGCGCTCCATCCGGAAACGTGCGGCGCCCGCGAACCCGAAGGCACCGCTGCTCAATTGGGCTCCGATGACGGGCGGCGTGTCGAGCTCGGGCGACCTCGGATTCACTACGGGTCCGTTCGTCTTCGAGGATCGCTCGGGCACTGCGCGACCGCCGCAACACGGGATGTACTTCACTATCTGGAAGAAGCAGCGCGGAGGCGAGTTCCGCGCGGTGCTTGATCTGGGCATCCAGCTCGACGCTCCCGTTGCTCCTGTCGAAAGCGTGTCGTTCACACCGATGTCTGGAGTAGGTACGGGAAGCGGGGCGCCGGTGAAGGAGCTCAACGCCCAGAAGGAGTCGTTGCGCGATGCCGATCGAGCTTTTTTCGAGGCCGCGCGGGCGCGCGGCCTGGCCGACGCCGCGCGGGAGCACGTCCGAGACGATGCCCGGCTCCATCGCAACGGGCGGATGCCCATCGTGGGACGAGAGGCTATTGATCGTTACCTACGCGAAAGCGAGGGACGGTTCAGCGGCAGAAGCATGTTCGCCGATGTCAGCGGGGCGGGCGATCTCGGCTACACATATGGCCGCTACGAGCGGGCGCGCGAAGGTGCTTCCGAAAAAGGCTATTACGCGCGGCTCTGGACGCGTGATCCGGGCGGTCGGTGGAAGGTTCTCCTGGAGGTCACGTCGCCGGTCCCGGCGTCATGATCGCCGCAGGCGCCTGCCCACCGCCAGACCGAGGTGATACGCGCCTTCCTGCTGCAGCCACACGTGGCGCGCGTGGTTGTCGGCGAGCTCCACGATCATCGTCCGCCGGTCCTCGGGAAGCGCAGCCGCAATCTGTTCGACGAGCTCCTCCTGGCGGCCGATGTCGACCGGCGCGAAGAGCTCGTCCTCGTGAATGACCTCGAGCAACGCCTCGTATTCGTCCTCGCACTGATCTTCGGTGTCGGAAAACGACGGGATGTGGCGCATCTTGCCATCGAGCTCCAGCTTGTCGGCGCAGCGCTCGGCCAGGTCGAGCAGTTCATCAGAGGTTGGCATGACGGACATCCTCCACCCAGCGATTGATCTTGGCGCGCTGCATCGGCAGCGTGATCGGGCCGTCGCGCAGAAGCACGTCATGGAACGACCGCGCGTCGAAACAGGAGCCGAGGACCTGTTCGGCGTCGCGCCGCAGCTGGCGTACTGCACGGTATCCAATCATGTAACAGGTCACCTGGCCGGGCGCCGCGATATAGCGATCGACGCGGCTCTCGGAAATGTGCTGCAGTCGCCCGGCGCGTTTGATCAGAATCTCAATCGCCTGATCGCGGGTGACGCGGCCCGTGTGCAGCAGCACGTCGGCTACCAGCCCGACCCACACTTCGAGAAAATGCATGTAGTATCCGGCACGCGCCACGTCCGTGTCGTAGACGCCCATGTCGCTCGCGAGCGACTCGCCGTAAAAGGCCCATCCCTCGCGAAAGGCCTGTGTCTGCAGCTCCTTGGTGGCCGGATGTCGTGTGCTGCGCGCGTCGCCGTAGGCACGCTCGAAGTGGTGACCGGGGAACCCCTCGTGCACCGCCGAACACGTCGTCTCCCAGCGGCCGATCAACAAAGCGTGCGCGGTGTTGAGGACATAGCGGCCGGGCGCTTCACCTTCAGGCGACTGGTAATAGCCCGACGCGCCGATGCCTTCCTCCACCGGCGTCATCGGCTCGATCACCAGCGGCACGTCCGGCGTGTGCAGGAAGAAGCGCGGGAGCTGCGGCCGGATGTACTCCATGACCGAGCGCGCGTGCTCGATCATTTCCGGACGGCTCCTGTGCGTCAGCCGCGGATCCCCGCGCATCGCCTGCTTGCCCTCCTCGAGCGTGGTGCCAGCGTAGAGCCGCGCCAGAATGGGGCGAAGCCGCGCGTCGGTCGCCTCCATCTCCTCGTCGGCGCCTTCCAGCATCTGCTCGGGAGTCAGATCGAGAGACGTGAAGCGGAACACTTCCGCGCGATACGCCTCGAGGCCGTTTGGCAACGCGAAGAGTCCCGGCGTGTCGCGGGCCACTCGAGCATAGTCGCGAACAAGGTACTCGCGGTAGGCGGCGAGCGCCGGACGAACTTCCTTTTCTATGACCTCGCGCCATGCCGACGCGAACGCCGCATCGCTGGCGCGCGCCGCGGCGCTCTCGAGGACGCCGCCGGAAAGCAGCGAGCCGAGCTGCTCGCTCACGCGATGCACGGCTTGTTGCGCCGCCGTGTACCCCCTCGATACGCCATGCCGCAGGTCGTCGAGGCGCGCGCGAATCACGCCAGGCAGCGCGCGAAATCGCCCGAGCGCCTGCTCGCGCAGCTCAGGCGTGTCGACCGGGATCGTGTTGGCGAGGTGCGCGACCACCAGATGCCAGCCGGTCATCTGATTCACGTCCCACAGCTCGGTGCGGTTGACGCGCAACCGCACAGCGGCCTCGATCTCCTGGCGCAACATGCCGTGGGTGGCCCAGTCGGCTCCACCAATGGGAAGCATTCCCTCGAGGGCGCGAAGTCCTTCGAGCCAGTCGTCCTCGCGGCGGCGCCGTTCAGCCCGATCGTCTTCGGTTTCGTAGTCCCAGCCGCCCCGCGCAAGCACGGTCTCGGAATGGCGCTGGTGAGCAGAAAGGAACGCGTCAGCGATGCGCCGAACGGCCGAGGCGGCCGCTGCCACATCCGGGGGATGTCGATCGATCACGCGTGTCGATCATACCCACTTCGGCATCGCAGCGGGTGATCGCAAGGAGACAGTTTGAAACGCATCTGGAATTGGTACTCTCGAAGTATTCGCGTACGATGAATACAATTTTCCGAAGGAGCCGTGTAACCGTCCAATGCGACTCGCGCTTGCTCAGCTGAACTTCACTGTTGGCGCCTTCGACGCAAACTTCGTGAAAATCGCCGACGCGATTCGACGCGCACAAGCGGTCGAGGCGGACCTGATCGTCTTCTCGGAGCTTGCCACGACCGGGTACCCGCCACGTGACCTCCTGAACCACCCGCGGTTCATCGACATGAACCTCGACCTGTTGGATCGTGTCGCCGCCCTGTCCACCAGCCGTCTCGCCGTGCTCATCGGGTTCGTGGATTGCAACCCCTCGCGCGAGGGCAAGGGCCTCTTCAACGCCGCCGCGCTCTGCCGCAACGGCCGTGTTGTCGCCCGTCGGTACAAATCGCTGCTTCCGAGCTACGACGTCTTCGACGAGGATCGGTATTTCGAACCTGCCCACCACGTGGAGCCGATTTCCCTCGACGACACGCGCGTGGGGGTCACCATCTGCGAAGACGTCTGGAACGACAGGGACTTCTGGCCGAAACGCCTGTACAATCGCGACCCGGTGTGCGAGCTGGCGGCGCAGAACGCGCGGCTGCTCATCAACATCTCCGCGAGCCCGTTCAATCTCGGAAAAGCCGACCTCCGCCGTCAGATGATTCGGCAGGAGGCGATCAAGAACGGCCGCTATTTCTTCTACGTCAACCAAGTCGGCGGCAACGACGAGCTCGTCTTCGACGGACACTCGATCGGCATCGACACGGACGGGCGAGAAGTCGTTCGCGCGCACGACTTCGCCGAGGACTTCATCGTCCACGACGTCCCGTTGTCGGGTGAGGACGCGGCCCCTGCGTCGCCGATCATCCGAGACGTAAGCGGATCGGACGAGGAAGCGGCCCACCGGGCGCTCGTGCTCGGGCTGGGCGACTACACGCGCAAGTGCGGTTTTGCCAACGTCGTCATCGGGCTCTCAGGCGGCATCGACTCGGCGCTGACGGCCTGCCTTGCTGTCGACGCCCTCGGACCCGAGCACGTGCTCACCGTGGCGATGCCGACGCGATATTCGTCGGAGCACAGTCTCACGGATGCGGCAGCGCTGGCCAGGACGCTCGACGTCGAGCATCGCGTGATTCCGATCGACACCATCCTGCAGGCATACCTCGACCTTCTCGAACCCGTTCTGGAAGGATGCCGTGCGGGGGCAACCGAGGAAAACATCCAGGCGCGTATCCGCGGCGCGGTGCTGATGGCGCTCTCGAACAGGCTCGGGCACCTGCTGCTGACGACCGGCAACAAGTCGGAACTGGCGGTCGGGTACTGCACGCTGTATGGCGACATGTGCGGAGGGTTGGCGGTCATCAGCGACGTGCCGAAGACATTCGTCTACCGGCTGGCGCGCTACATCAACCGCAATCGCGAGGTCATTCCGCAGTCGATTCTCACCAAGGCCCCGAGCGCCGAGCTCCGTCCGAACCAGAAGGACAGCGACACGTTGCCGCCGTACGAGATGCTGGACGAGATCGTCGAAGCGTACGTGGAGCGACATCTGGACATCGACGCCATCTGTCAAAGCGGCATCGACCCAGCCATCGTGGTCGACGTCGTGCGCCGAATCGATGCGAGCGAATACAAGCGTCGGCAGGCGGCGCCGGGTATCAGGATCTCGTCCAAGGCTTTCGGCGTCGGACGACGGTATCCAATCGCGGCCGACTACCGGAACATGATCGCGGGACGGACTCCGGTCGGGTGACGCTCGGGACGAAGGGCCACCAAGCGAAGTCAGCGTTTGGGTTTGGCCAGTCGGTCAATCATCGTCTTCAGCGTGTCGCTCAAATGAACCGGATACCCGCGTGGCTGGTGTAGCCGCCGCACGTCATGCGGAAGCTCCGCGACGGCGGCTCGACACCGCGCGCGCACCTCGTGCATCGGCGGCGGGGGCACCTCACGCTTTCCGTCCTTCAAGACGCGCGTCAGGAGCGGCCGGGCACCTGATGGGCCGGCATCATCCGCAAGAGCGATCACGTCCTCAATGGCCGTGCCGCCCCGCACGACGCGCCAGACCTGCTTCCGTCCAGGCAGCGTGTGTTTGCCGGGGCTGAATTTCATGATTCCCGTTGTCGCTCCAGCGCGCTCGATTTCCACGAGCTTGTATACGCCGCCGAGCGCCGGAGCATCGCTCGACGTGCTCAGCGCCGTGCCGACGCCAAAGGCGTCCACGGGCGCGCCCGCTGTCACGATTTCCGCGATTCGCCACTCGTCGAGGTCACCGGTGGCGAAGATTCGTGTCGCATGGAGGCCAGCCGCATCGAGAATTTCCCGCACGGCACGGCTGAGCGATACAATGTCGCCGCTGTCCAGCCTGACGGCATCCGGTCTCAAGCCCGACGTCGCGACGCGCTTCGCAGCGGTCAGCGTGTCGTAGGTATCGAGGAGCAGCACAGCCTTCTCCCCGAACACTCCGGCGTAGCTGCCGAATGCGCTCGCCTCGTCGCCGAAGGCCAGCACCCACGAATGCCCCATCGTTCCGGCCAGCGGAATCCCGAATCGCCTGCCGGCCTCGACAAACGACGTCCCGTCGCACCCGGCAAGAAAAGCTGCGCGCGCCGCAAGCAAGCCGGCCTCGACGCCGTGCGCGCGACGAGCGCCAAACTCGATCACGGGGCGCCCCGAGGCGGCGTCAACGATACGAACCGCGCGGCTGGCGACCGACGTTTGAAACATCATCCAGGCCATGAGCGCGGTTTCAACGACCTGTGCTTCCGGAAGCGGCGCGGTCACACTCAGCAGCGGCTCCGGAGGAAAGACCGGCGTGCCCTCGGGAACCGCCCAGACCTCTCCCGAGAACCTGAAGCGGGGAAGATACTCGTCGAAGAACTCGGGACTCACGCCCTGCAGGTTGGGAAGACCACGTAGATAGTCGATGTCCCCGGGCCGGAAGCGCAGTGTTTCCATATACTCGAGCACCTGCTCGAGCCCAGCTGCGACGAGGAACGATCGGGTCGGCGGCAGCGCCCGCACCGAGAGCTCAAAGGTCGCGGGAATCGTGAGTCCGGCGGCGTGATAGCCGGCCATCATGGTCAGCTCGTAGAGGTCGGTTGAAAGGGCGGTCGCAACCATGTAAGAGTCGACCGATTATGACAAACGAGCGTCGCTCGGCTCTCCTGATCGTTGACGTGCAGAAGGATTTCTGTCCGGGCGGAGCGCTGCCCGTGCCTCACGGCGATCGCGTGGTTCCCGTGTTGAACCGATACGTCGCGAACGCGGTCGAACGTGGGATGCCGGTTTATGCGTCGCGCGACTGGCATCCCCGCGTGACGCGTCATTTCAAGGAGTACGGCGGCGAGTGGCCACCGCACTGCGTCCAGAACACCGATGGCGGGCGCTTTCACCCCGATCTTCGGCTGCCGGAGTCGACGATCGTGATCAGCAAGGGACAGGATCCCGACAAGCCGGGGTATTCCGCGCTGGAAGGCCACACACGTGATGGCAAAAACCTGCTTGCCGATCTGCAGGCGCGACACATCGACCACCTGTATGTGGGAGGACTGGCGACCGATTACTGCGTCAAGCAGTCCGTGCTCGACGCGCTCGCGGCGGGCTTGAAGGTCACGGTCCTGCGCGATGCGATTGCGGGAATCGACGCGCAACCGGGCGACGCGGACCGCGCCATCGCCGAGATGCAGGAGGGAGGCGCCGAGATCCAGTCGAGCACCGTATAATCAGACCGGTTCCTCGGGCGGAGGTGCTGAGTGCTGCAGATTTCCCTGACCGAACAGGACGCTGTGATGCTGCGTGAGATCCTCGACGCGAAGCTGCTGGATCTCCGCCACGAAGTCTCCCACACCGACTCCCGGGAATTCCGGGTCACATTGCATCAAGTCGAGGCCATGCTGGAACGGCTACTCGCGCAGCTGAAGGGTTCAATGTCTGATCGATGATTGGCGATTGGCGAATGGTTTGCGATTTCTGATTGGCGATTTCGGATCTATTTGCGATTCAGCGCCAATGCACGTCAATCACAAATAAATCGGAGATCGCCAATCAGCCAATCACCAACCAATCACAAATCACCAAATCTAAAATTAGAACAGCCCGAGCTGGAGTTTCGCGGCCTCCGACATCCGGTCGCGATCCCAGGGCGGATCCCACACCACATCGACTTTCGCGTCGGTCACTCCCGGGACCGCGGCGACCGTGTCGCGGACCTGGCCGGGCAGGAACTGGGCGGCTGGACACGCCGGGGCCGTGAGCGTCATGCGTATCCCGACCGCGCCCGACGCGTCGACAATGACGTCGTAGATGAGGCCGAGATCGTAGATGTTCACGGGAATCTCGGGATCGAACACCCTGGACAGCGCGGCAACGATGAGCGGCTTCAACGCGGCGGTCTTCTCCGGATCACTCGTCATCCCGGCTGTCTGCCCGCGTGCCGCCTCGGCCGGTGCGCCGGGTGCGGGCGTGGGAACGATTGGCAGTTGCTTCATTCGGTCGACACCACGTCGTTGCTGGCCTCGACCGCGGCCCGGAACGTGTGCCAGGCGAGGGTCGCGCACTTCACCCGGACGGGAAACCGGCGAACGCCGGCAAACACAGACAGCTTGCCGAGGTCGCCGGGCGGCGTCTCCGGCGGCGCCGTGATCATGCGGTGAAAGCGCTCGAACAAGGCTTCCGCCTCGGCCAGCGTCTTTCCCTTCACGATATCGGTCATCAGAGATGCCGACGCCTTCGAGATGGCGCAACCCGCTCCCTGAAAGCTCGCGTCCGCGATCACGCCGTCATTCAACCGCAGATAGACGGTGATCCGATCCCCGCACAGCGGGTTATAGCCTTCGGCCTTGTGGCCATCTTCGATCGTACGAAAGTTCCTCGGCCGCCGGTTGTGGTCGAGGATCACCTCCTGGTAGAGCTCCTCGAGATCGGAGCTCATGCGAACACCTCGCGTACCTTGTGCAGCGCTCCGGCGAGCGCGTCGATGTCGTCGCGCGTGTTGTAGAGCGCCAGAGACGCACGCGCGGTCGCGGGGACGCCCAGCCGATGCATCAGCGGCTGGCAACAGTGATGGCCCGTGCGAATGGCGACGCCCTCGCGATCCAGGATCGTTCCGATATCGTGCGGATGGACGCCGTCGAGCACGAACGAGAGGATTCCCGCCTTCTCCGCGGCCGTCCCCGTGAGCCGGACGCCGGGAACGTGCGACAGCGCCTCGGTGCCGTAGGCCAGCAGATCGTGTTCGTGGGCCGCGATCCGATCGACGCCGATCGCCGTGAGATATTCGATCGCACCCGCCAGCGCAACGGCGCCGGCCACGTTCGGTGTTCCCGCCTCGAACTTGTGCGGCAGCACGTTGTACAAGGTCCGCTCGAACGTCACCGAACTGATCATGTCTCCACCCGCCTGATACGGCGGCATCGTCTCGAGCAGCGACGCCTTCGCGTAGAGTCCACCGATGCCCATCGGTCCGAACATCTTGTGTCCAGAGAACGCGTAGAAGTCGCACCCGAGCGCCTGCACGTCGACCTTCATGTGCGCCACCGCCTGCGCGCCGTCGACGAGCACCGGGATATGGCGGGCGTGCGCGATTCGAACGATCTCCTCGACGGGATTGATCGTGCCGAGCGCGTTGGAGACGTGCACGACGGAGACCAGCCGCGTCCGGTCGCTCAGAAGCCGCTCGTACTCATCCAGCTGCAGCTCCCCCGAATCGGTGATCGGAATGATCCGCAGCCGGGCGTGCTTCTCCTCGCACAGGATCTGCCAGGGCACGATGTTCGAGTGGTGCTCCATCGTGGAGATGACGATCTCGTCACCGCGGCCGACGTTCGCGCGGCCGTAGGTCTGCGACACCAGGTTGATGCCTTCGGTCGTCCCCCGCACGAACACGATCTCCTGAGAGGCCGCGGCGTTGAGGAATCGCCGGACCGTCTCGCGCGCCCGTTCGTAGGCTTCCGTGGCCCGCTCGCTGAGCGTGTGCACGCCGCGATGTACGTTGGCGTTCTCCTCGACGTAGTACTGGACCAGCCGATCGATCACAGACTGTGGTTTCTGGGTGGTCGCGGCGTTGTCGAGATAGACAAGCGGTCTGCCGTGAATGCGTTGGCGGAGAATTGGAAAGTCCGCGCGTATCGTCGTCGGATCGAGGGCCGAAGGTGCGTGAACGGTTAAGAGGTCAACCATGATCGATGGGCCGGATCTCAGACCCGGCGATGCCGCATCTAAAGATGCGGCCGATATTCCCCGCCGCATCTAAAGATGCGGCCGACATTCCCCGCCGCATCTAAGATGCGGCCGACATTCCCCGCCGCATCTGAAGATGCGGCCTACGTACGAAGATGCGGCCTACGCTCGCTCCGCGTACGATGGCAACTGCCGCACCAGGACCTCCTCAACGGCGGTCCTGAGCGGCTCGAGCGGCATCCGGTTGAGCACATCGCCCGCGAACGCGCGAAGCAGGAAATGCCGCGCCTCCGACTCGCTCAAGCCCCGCGACCGCAGGTAGAAGATCGCCTCGTCATCCATCTGGCCCACCGCGGCGCCGTGCGTGCACTTGACGTCGTTGGCAAAGATCTCGAGCTGCGGCTTCGTGTTGATCAGCGCGTCTTCCGAGAGGAGCAGGGCCTTGTTCGTCTGCCGGGCGTCGGTTTTCTGCGCGTCTGGGCGGACGATGATCTTGCCGTTGAACACCGCCCGGGCAGCATCGGCGAGAATCCCCTTGTAGATCTCACGGCTGCCGCAGTGTGGTTTCGCGTGGTCGATCGTCGTGTGATTGTCAACCAGACGCCGGTCATCGGCGAGATACAGTCCGTTCAGCGTGCACTCGACTCCCTCGCCATCGAGAACGACGGTCACCTCGTTGCGCACGAGCGAACCGCCGAGGCTGATTGCATGGGCTCTGAGATTCGCGCTGCGCGCTGCTCTCGCGTGCATGGCCGCCATGTGATAGCTGCGGACCCCTTCGCGCTGCAGCTTGTAATGGTCGAGCACCGCGCTCTGGCCGAGCACGACCTCCGTGACGGTGTTCGTGAGATAGGAACCGCCGTCCGGTCCCGCGTAGCTCTCCACGATCGATGCCTGACTGTCCTCGCCAATCACCACCACCACCCGCGGGTGCGTCATCGTCGCGCGGGCGTCACGAGCCCTTTCAGCAGGACTCGACACGAACAGCACGTGAATCGGGGCGTCGAGGACGGTATGGGCCGGTATCCAGATGAACGCGCCGTCCTCGAAGAGCGCCGCGTTCAACGCCGTGAACGCGTGGCGCTCGCCGTCGGCGAGGCGCGTCAAATACGGTTCGACCTTGTCAGGCGCAGAGACGAGCGCCGACGCCAGGCTTTCAATCCGCACCTTGGGCGGCAGGGTCCCGACATCGGACAACCCGGCGGCATAACGTCCGTTGACAAAGACGATTTCGTGCGCGCCGGCGAGGGGCCATCGGAACGGAGCGAGATCGCTGCGGCCGAACGACGTGCGCCCGTCGAGAGGGCGCGCGAAGCTGCACTCGGCAATGGGCGACACGCTCGTGAACCGCCACTCCTCGTCGCGCGTCGTCGGAAACCCGAGCGACTGGAAGCGCTCGAGCGCATGCCGGCGCGCCGTCGTCAACCATGGCGGCTCCGCTCCGCGCGCGCGGGCGGCATTCTCGTATTCGACTGCGAACTGATCCAGCGACTGGGTCAGCATTTCCTCACCGCCCTGCCGAGACACCCGCCTCGAGCCACCCGTAACCCTTGTCCTCGAGCTCGAGCGCAAGCTCCTTGCCGCCTGACTTCACGATTCGTCCCTCCGTGAGGACGTGGACGACATCCGGCACGACGTAATTGAGCATCCGCTGATAGTGGGTCACCAGCAGGAAGCTGCGCGCCGGATTACGCATGGCGTTCACGCCGTGCGCGACCGTCTTCAGCGCGTCGATGTCGAGACCCGAGTCGGTCTCGTCGAGGATGCCCAGCCTCGGCTCGAGCACAGCCATCTGAAAGATCTCGTTGCGTTTCTTCTCGCCGCCCGAAAAGCCCTCGTTGACCGGGCGGTTCAACAGCTCCTCGTCGATGTCGAGCTGCTTCATGCGATCGCGCACGCGCGCCATGAACTCGATGGCGTCGAGCTCCTCCTCGCCGCGGTGCTTCCGCATGGCGTTGAGCGCTGCTTTCAGGAAGTACGCGTTGTTGACGCCGGGAATCTCGATGGGATACTGGAAGGCCATGAACACGCCCTCGCGTGCCCGCGTTTCGGGATCCATGGCCAGCAGGTCCTGACCGTCGTACAGCACCTCGCCAGACGTGACGTGATATTCCGGATGCCCCGCAAGCACGCGCGCCAGCGTGCTCTTGCCCGAGCCGTTGGGGCCCATGATGGCGTGCACCTCGCCAGTCTCGATCGACAGATCGATTCCGCGAAGGATTTCCCGGTCTCCTGCCCGGACGTGAAGGTTCCTGACCGTCAACATCATCCAACGCTTCCTTCCAGGGTGACACTCAGCAGCTTGCGCGCTTCGACCGCGAACTCCATGGGAAGCTGGCGGAAGACCTCCTTACAGAAGCCGCTGACGATCATGTTTATGGCGTCCTCAACCGCGAGACCGCGCTGGCGACAGTAGAAGATCTGGTCTTCGCCGATCTTCGATGTCGAGGCCTCGTGCTCGACCTTCGCCGTGCTGTTCCTGATCTCGAGATACGGGAACGTATGGGCCCCGCATTTGTCGCCGATGAGCAGGGAGTCGCACTGCGAGTAATTGCGTGCGTTCCGCGCGCCCTTGGCAATCCTCACGAGCCCGCGATACGTGTTCTGCCCGTGCCCGGCCGAGATGCCCTTGGAGACGATCGTGCTCTTCGTATTCTTTCCGAGATGAATCATCTTCGTCCCGGTATCGGCCTGCTGCCAGTTGTTGGTCGTGGCCACGGAATAGAACTCGCCGACCGAGTTGTCGCCCTGAAGGATGCAGCCGGGATACTTCCAGGTGATCGCGGACCCGGTCTCGACCTGCGTCCAGGTGATCTTGGAATTCACGCCAAGGCACTTGCCCCGTTTGGTGACGAAGTTGTAAATACCGCCCTTCCCTTCCTTGTCGCCCGGATACCAGTTCTGAACGGTCGAGTACTTGATGGTTGCGTTGTCGAGCGCTACCAACTCCACGACCGCAGCGTGCAACTGGTTCTCGTCCCGCATCGGAGCCGTGCACCCCTCCAGGTAACTGACATAGGCGCCCTCCTCCGCAACGATCAGCGTCCGTTCGAATTGACCGGTCTCCTTCGCGTTGATGCGGAAGTAGGTCGACAGCTCCATCGGGCATCGCACGCCCTTCGGGATGTACGCGAACGAGCCGTCGCTGAAGACTGCGGAGTTGAGGGTCGCAAAGAAGTTGTCGGAATACGGCACGACCGTTCCGAGGTACCGGCGCACGATGTCCGGCTGATTCCGCACCGCCTCCGAGAACGAGCAGAAGATGATGCCGAGCTCCGCCAGCTTCGCCTTGAACGTCGTCCCGACCGACACGCTGTCGAAGACCGCGTCAACCGCAACGCCCCCGACGCCCGCGAGCAGCTTCTGCTCCTCCAGCGGGATGCCGAGCTTTTCGAACGTCCGCCGGACCTCCGGGTCGACCTCATCGAGACTCCCCAGCACCGGTTTCCCCTTCGGCGCCGAGTAGTAAATGATGTCCTGGTAGTCGATCGGACCGTATTTCACGTTGGCCCAGGTCGGCTCGCGCATCGTCAGCCAGGTGCGATACGCCTTGAGCCGCCACTCGAGCAGCCACTCGGGCTC
>DASYQV010000167.1:0-8397 GCA_036005125.1 Vicinamibacterales bacterium | reverse complement strand
ACGTACGACCGGAATCAGGGCGTCGCGCCCTTGGTCGTCAGACGCGCCGCGCGGAAAAGCTCATCGGCCGATGTCAGCACGACCCATCGGAGCCTTGCCGGGTACTGCAGCTCACCTGAAAGGAAATCGTTGACGGTCGCGGCTGCCTCGGCGCTGCGGTGGCCCGCGAGCGTGGCGTCCATCCAGCGCTTCGGGAAAAAGATGTCGCCGGTACGCTTGATCTCCGCCAGCAGCTCCAGGCTTGGCTGGACGAAGCGCCGGGCGTGGATCTCGCGCAATGGATGATTCAGATAGTGCTGCGCCTCGAGCACCCAGGGCTCGCGCCGGCGATTTTCCTCCGTCTTGAATCGATCGAAGGATGCCTCACGCACCGCGGGGTCGGCCGACAGAGAGGGCATCACGAATTTGAACCGCGCCTTCCGATCCGGGTTCTCAATCCGGGCGTACTGCGCCTCCAGGATATCGCTCCATCCGGGCACCTCCCGCACGGCCAGCTCCAGCGCCATATTGATCTCGTCGACCTCGGCAAACGAGAGGCCCGGGACCTGCTGCTGACGCCGCCAGATGCGCTCGAGCCGCTCGAGCCCATCGCGAGTAAGAGCCATGTCACGGAACGTGGAGAACCACGCCGATTTCTGGCTCGTCGTCCGCGCCGCCGCGAGACCCTCGCCAAGAAGCGTTTCGATCCCGGCCACACGCGCCAGCCGCTCGTGGGGCGTCAGGTACTTCCAGAATGCATCCTTCAGGTACTCGAGCACGAGCTGTGTGTTCTGCTCGTCGGTCTCCTTCGGCAGCGCTCGCACCGCCGCGTTCAAGAGCTCCTGCGGCGTCACACGAGCCTCGAGCATGTTGTCCCAGAGCGTCACCCAGGCGCTCCCGCGGGTGAGCGCATCGGGAATGTCCTCGATGTGCTCGACGAGAAACCGCCGGCTCTCTTCGTCCAGCACGAAAAGCCCATAGCCGAGACCTGCGCCGTTGGGCAGCACGTAGAGCGGTCTGTCCATGCCGACAGCCTTGGGAACGGTCACGGTCGCCGCGTTGGCGTAGACAGGCAGCATCCGTGCGCCGTCCGGATATCCAAGCGCCACCTGGAGGCGCTGCGGCCACACGAGGCCGCGCCGCAGCGGGTCGCGAACGGTCAGGCGCAGGCGCGAAATGCGGCCGGGCGCATTGACCTGCAGGTCCGTCTCCATCTCCGGCCGCGCGCGCTCCTCCACCCACGCGCGGCTCCACGCGGCCAGGTTCTCCCGGGTGCGCGCGTCGAGGATGCGGATCAGATCGAGCCAGGTGGCGTTCCCGAACGAGTACTTGTTCAAGTACTCGCGCAGGCCGTCGCGGAACGCTGTCTCGCCGACAATCATCTCGAGCTGCCGCATGACGATCGGCGCCTTCTGGTAGATGATGGCGCCGTACAGCGACCCGGCATCGTTCAGGTTTGTCAGCCGCTGACGGATCGGATTCGCTCCGGCGGTGCGATCGATCTCGTAGGCCTGCGGATAGTGCGCGAGCAGGAAGCGTAGATCGTGGTTCACGTCGGGGAAGGAGGGGTTCACGATCTTCGCCGCCATGAAGTTGGCGAACACCTCTTTCATCCAGACGTCGTTGAACCAGCGCATCGTGACCAGATCGCCGAACCACATGTGCGTGGTTTCGTGAGCGATGAGGCTCGCGCGGCTCAGCAGCTGGTTCTGCGTCGCGGATTCCTCGAGCAACTGGCTCGACGCGTTATAGAGGATCGCCCCCGCGTGCTCCATCCCGCCGAACTGGAACGACGGAATCAGGATGAAGTCGAACTTGCCCCAGGGATACGGGATTCCGGTGTATTCCTCGAGCCACGCGAGCGCCGACGCGTGCAGGTCGAAGATCGCGTCGCGGTTGCGGGCGACCTTGGCCGCGTCGGTTTCGCGGTGAAACATGCGGAAGGTTCGCCCGCGGCGTTCGGCCGATTCGACGCTGAACCTGCCCGCGGCAAACGCGAAGAGGTAGGTGGGAAGCGGCGACGTCGGGGCGAACCGCACCGTCGTGCGGTTCCCGCTCTCGCGCCGATCCACAGCCGGCCCATTGGCGACGGTCTCCCAGGTGGCCGGCACATCGAGCGTCAACGTGTAGCGCGCCTTCAAGTCCGGCTGATCGAAGCACGGGAATGCCTGATGCGCGCGCGCCGGGACGAACAGCGTGTAAAGGAAATCGTCGCTCCGGTTCAGCGAATCGTCCCCGGCGACGAACTCGATGGCGAACGCGTTTTCACCGGCCGTGGTCTCGGCCGCCGCGATCGTGATGTGGTTGTCGGCGAACGTGAACGGCACCGGCCGGCCGTCGCGGGTCAGGCCGCGAATGCGGTCGGGAGGCTGGGCGAAGTCGAGCACCACCCGGTGGGGAGCGGACAACGTGAAGCGGACCACCTCACGCGCCCGGATCGGCTCCCGCCGGGATTCGGGAAGCCGGAACTCCAGCTCGTACCGAAGCGATTGGATAACCCGCGCCCGTTCCTGTGCGAGCGCTTCCGGAATGCCGGCGCCCGGCGCGCCGCCGAGCGCGGCCAGCAGCAAGAGACCCCACATGACGTCTCACAATATCAGCAGGGTCGACGGATCGGTACCGGGATTGCTGTCTGACCGTGAGGGAGGACCCAATGCCACGCAAAGACGAGCTGCCAGAGCGCCCGCCTGACGATCGCGAGAAAAACATTGCCGACGAAGGCGAAACAGCGGGGCCGCTCGGCCGCGTCATCGGCACGTTCGACACCGACAACGTGGGCGCCGACCTCGGAACCGGCGGCATCGGCGCACCGAGCGAGGACGAGGACAGCACGCAGGACCGGAAGTAGGCCGGATCTCGCGTACGTAGGCCTGATCTTCAGATCCGGCAACTGCCGCCGCGGCGCAACTGAAGTTGCGCCCTACGTACTCACGCTACACGAAAGAACACACGCTCGACGAACCAGTACGCGCCCGCGACGATCACGAGGATCGATCCCGCGTAGGCGACGCGGTGGCCAACCGCCCGGTTGCGCCGCCACACGACCGCCAGCGCGCCGGCGATAGCCGCAACGATTAACAGTTGCCCGATCTCGACGCCGACGTTGAAGGAGAACAGCGACCAGCCCAGCGCCTCGCGCGGCAGGCCGAACTGCCGCAGGATGTTCGCGAACCCGAACCCGTGCACGAAGCCGAATGCGAGCGCAATCCACGGGCGGACATCGCGTCCGCGCTCCCCGACCAGCAGATTGTCGGCGCCAACGAATATGATGCTCAGCGCGATAGCCGGGTCGATGATGCGAGCCGGCGGCGTCAGGATGCCCAGTGCGGCGAGCGAGAGCGTCACGCTGTGGCCAACGGTGAACGCGGTCACGATGCGGAGGAGGGACCACGATCCACCGCCGAGGAGCAGCAGCCCGACGAGAAACAGGATGTGATCCGGACCAATCAGGATGTGATGGATGCCGGCGGGCACGAACGTGCGCACTACGGCAAGCGCTCCCTGGACCGTCCCGGCGTAGTACACCCGCTCGTCATCGTTGCCGCCGAAGATCGCCTGCTGACGCAGCTGGTCGTCCTCGTACACGTTCATGAACGTCTGGTGGTTCGGGTCGTACGGAAAGACTCGCGCGCGCACGGTCAGCGTTGCCGGACGCGGAATCAAGACTTGAAACGCCAGGCGGACGCCCTGCCGGTCGGGAAGCGGCTCGATGCCACCCCACGCGGGCGTCAGTTCACGGCCGTCTGCCAGGATGTGCAACCGCGACACCAGCAGCGCCGCGATCCGGTCCTGCGCGCCTACGGCCACGGCGGGATCCATCAGACGGTCGGCGGGGTCGATCGCGAGGTCGTGGGCGACGTCGATCACGTGCAGCACGATCGACCCGCTCACCGCGTTCGGCTGGATCCGGACGTCGAGATAGCTGAACGGCGCGGGATGCGCGAACGCTGTCGACGCGACGCAACTCAGGACAATCGCGACGATGAAAGGACGTAGGTCAAAGGTCAAAGGTCAAAGGTAAGGTTAAAAGTAAGGTTAAAGGTATCAGGTTAAAGGCATAGGTCAAAGATGTAGGTCCAGCCCCAAGCGTTGGTCCACCTAGACCTGAAACCTAGACCTGAGACCTAGACCTGAAACCTAGACCTGAGACCTAGACCTGAGACCTTGTCCTCACCTTCGACCTTTGACCTTTGACCTTTGACCTACGTGATCACCACCGTTCGGGCGTGCCACGCACGTCCAGATGCACAAAAGGGCCGTGGGCGCGCGTGCCGGGATAGGCGCCGAGGCCGCCGACCAGCTCGTGCGACGAGCGCTCCACGTCGACGACCATTCCCATCAGAACCGTCGCGTCTTCGCGGTCGATGCGTTTGTCCCCATTGAGATCGTCCATCGTGCCGTCGCCGTCGTCGTCCACGAAGACGTCGGCCGCGCTTCCCCACAGGTGCTGGCTGTAGGTGGTCTCGTTGCCGATTGCGCGGTTGTACCACGGCGTTCGGTAGGCACTCATCACCGCCAGCGTCTCGACGTGGTATCCCGAGCGACGCACGCGTGCGAGCACTTCCTCGAGCTTCAGCAGCAACCTGGTCTGCACGATCACGTACTTCGGCCATTCCGACATCTGCTGCTTCACGAGGAACTGCTTCAGCCGGAAATGGGGCGACAGCCGCTCGTCCTCGTTGCCCTTGGTCACCTCGATGAACCCCGGCGGCGGCTTGTAGATGGGATTGTTCTTGAGCGGTTTCGTGGGGTAGTCGCCGACCCGGAATCCGTTCAGGCTGCCGTCGACGACTCGTGACCGGGGAACCATGACCCACGCGCGCAGCTCAATCTTCTCCTTGTCACCATGGGCAGCCACCGGCTCGAGCTCGAGCTTCACCATCCCGGTTTCGTCCGGCGCCTCCCACCGCCATCGTCGCGGAGTCAGCTGCCGCACGACCCCGTGCTCGCTTCGCAGCCCGTACTCGTGCACCAGCCGTTCTTCGTCGATACGGATGTCTACGGACTCGCCCGGCAACAAGAAGACCGACATCCGCTTCCACGGGATGACGTCGCCGTCCACGACGAGCCGGACCGGCGCTCGCAGATCCGCATCGTCTTTTGCGGCTTTTCCCGCCGCAACGAGACCGACGGATGCAGCGATCGTCAGCAGAACCGTTACCCAACGCATCATTCAGCTCTCGTCGGTGGTGACGATGCCTCCATCATCCGCGCCTGCGCCCGATCGAGACCGTACACGTCCTCGGTGAACCCGACCTGGCCGTCGGCGCCCACCCATGCGGTCCAATACCCGATGTGTACTGGGAGGCCCTTCTTCAGGGTAACCGATTGCTCTCGCCCCGAGTTCATCGCGGTCCTGATGCGCTCGGCTGTCCACTGGGGCTGGTCCGCCAGCACGTATTCGGCGAGCTCGACCGGCTTTTCAATCCGGATACAGCCGTGGCTGAGCACGCGCCGTTCCCGGTTGAAGAGGGCATCGCCCGGCGTGTCGTGCAGGTACACATTGAAATGGTTCGGGAAGATGAACTTCACCAGGCCGAGCGCGTTCTCGGGACCCGGTGCCTGACGAAAGCGCACGCGTTCAACTGCTGCCTTGTCGGCCCAATCGATCGACGAGGGATCGACGATCTCCTCGGTCTTGCCCGTGCCGCGCACGACCTCGATGCGGTTGCGGACGAGATATTCCGGGTCGTCGACGAGCTTCGGCAACGTCTCTTCTCTGAGGATCGTCTCGGGAATATTCCAGTACGGGCTGAACACCACATAGGTCATGGAATCGCTGAAGAGCGGTGTCGGCGTGTCGGGCTTGCCAACGATCACCCGCATGGCAAGCATCGGCTTCTCCCCTTCGATGACCTGCATCTGGAACGCTGGGACATTAATCAGAATGTGACGCTCGCCCAGATTGCGCGGGACCCAGCGCCATCGCTCGAGGTTCATACGGATCTGCTGAAGTCGCCACGCCACCGGTACTCCATTCCCGGTGTCGCCGGACGTGCCAGTGACGGCGCGCTCGCCTTCTTTGCGATACCTGGCAAGCGCTGCCTGCAAGCCCCTGTACTGCGGATGCGCGGGCGCAAGGGCGTCGAGCGTTTCGCGCACCCGATTGCCGTCGAGCGCCTTGCTCAGGTCGGCGAGCAGATCTTCCTTCTTCGGGCTTGCAAGCCAGTTCCGATCGACGTCGCGCGGCGAGTGTGCCCATCCAAGCAGGTCGCCTGCATGCTTCAGGAAAGCGTACGTGAATCGCAGATCGAGGTCCGGCACACGCTGATGGTCGAACGACGTGCCGATTGCGGCCTCATCGGCCTTGCGACGTTCTGCCACCAGCGCCGCCACACCGTACCGGCTCGGGTCGAGGCCGTGCACCTCCGCATCCGCGAGCGCTCCGAGCAGCGCATCGAGCTGTGGAGTGGGATCGTCGCCATCAATCCACGCCGGCAGGTAGTTGCGCTGCTCGTAGAACTTCTGTTCGATCGACCAGAGGCGCTTGCCGTACTCGCTGCGCTCAACCCACGAGGGCGCGTGAGCGGTCAGTTGGCGCATCGTGTCTGCGTAGTGCTGACGATTCGCATGACCGCACGCCACAGCAGCGGCGGCAGCGATAACGAGGAGGACCTTTCGAGCTCTTCTTGGGGGGAGTCCATCCATACTCGATGAGGTAGTGCAATTGGACGACCAGTTGAACACGGCCAAACACGGCCTCATCGGCCGTTCGTGCGCCGCCGGTTCGCAGCGTGAGGATCCGCGAGGTTCGAAGTGACGATCAGCGTGCTGACGCGAGTGGTACGGCGCATCCAGGAAGCATCGCACTAACCCCACGCCTGAGGTTGGTCGCGAGCCGGGAAGCGGCGTTCGGCTTGATTGCCGTCGGTAGGTATATCAAACGGGTCTGGATGGGGTTGGTACGTCGCTTGCCTGTTACGGCTCCAACGCAGCCGGAACGAGGTGCACCATGGACGAACGGAAGAAGGGTGAGGAGAATACTCGGATCAAACGGGAGACGGACGTCCGCGGCTCGCTCGGTGTGCCGCCAAGCGGCTCAAAGGAAGAGGAATCGCGGAACCGCGACGACGTTGCCGAGACGGCCGAACGCGACCGCGTGCGCTCGCACGTCGTCGAGGATGACCGCATGAGTGAGCGCTGACACCTTCAGCACTTGCGGAGGTGACGCAGCGTCTGCTTCGCCTCCCACCCCACCGCCAGCGTGTAGACCAGAGCGTTCGTGCTCAGGTGCTGTTCGCGGCGAAAACACCATGCCGCAATGTTGTACACGGCCATGACTGCCGCAATGAGGCATGCGGCACCGTGGACGCCTCCTTTCACGATCTCCTGCTCGCCGCTTTGGCAGAACCTATGGACGGTCACGGAAGCCTCCTCTCGGCCACCCTGGGCGAATGGCAGAGCAAAGCCGATGCCAGTAGCGCAACCGTTAGTGTCGCGCTAGGAACGAGGGCAACCGCCCTCAACTGACCAAACTGTTGTTCACTCTTCAAACGAATGGAGGTCTTTTTTCTACTCCCTACCAGCGGAAACGTCCCGTCGAGCGGTCACGTACACAGGCAGGCGTCGGATGCGCACAGGCAGGCGTCAGACGCGGGCCGGGACCTGGCCCGAACCGGTCGACCGCGCCCTCCAGCCCCCGAATCTCAGGTAGGTCAAGATGGCGGCCGTGATAACGGCCACCGGAATGACGTAGCCCGGTGCGCTCAGCGCCCGGACGACATACGAGCTCAGAAACACGACCCCGATGAGCACGACGGCCAGATGGCTGACGACCCTGAGCGGCCGGCCGGCGGCCTCACCTGCCGCCCGACGGCGCCAGAGTCCCAGAATGGCACACGAACCCGAGTAGAACAGTGCCGCCACGATGAGCGACGCCGTCCATCCGCCCGCGTCGCGGACGTTCTGGCCGCCCGAGACCTGTGCGAGCCAGAGCACGGTCAGGAAATGAATGGTGTGCACGCCGACAAATGCCATGAAGGCGGCGCGCGTGGCGACCGAGGGTCGTCCGCCGCGACGGACATCGACCGTGAACGCCGCCAGCGCGCCCGTGAACACCACCGATGAGGCCAACGCGGTCAGCCGCGCGTAGAAGGCGACGTCCGCTGCATCCATAACAGATCAAACGTATCAAATCGCAATCACAAATCGAATTACATCTTCCGGTAATGCTTCGCAACACGCCGGTTGAAGGCCGTCACCAGCCGGTACGGAAGGATCCGACCCAGCAGGCCGATTGCCCGGTTCACTCGACCGGTCACGTACACGGGAGTCCCCGCCATCACGGCGTCGAAGCCCTGACGCGCCACCGTCGGCGCGTCCAGCCACATGAACGCTGGCAGCCGGCTCACGCGGTCGCGCGTTCCGACGATGTCGTGGAACTCGCTGTAGGTGAAGCCAGGACACACTGCCGTCACG
>DASYQV010000166.1:0-5565 GCA_036005125.1 Vicinamibacterales bacterium | reverse complement strand
GGTCGCATCGGGACGCGACATGGCTACGAGACGCGGAACGTGGACCGAATCGCCCCGGAGCGCGACCTGGTCCTCATTGGACTGCGTGGCAAGCCAGCGGGCCAGCGCATCCCACGCGCCGTCGGATTCGGAATCGATGTCCACCAGGCCTGCCCATTGCCCGGGAAGCTCGAGCGCCGCACTCTTTCCAAATCCCCACAAGGCCGCGGCATCCGGGTTGGTGACTGCGCCGACCGGAACGGCGCCTCGAGTGATCACACGTACCCTTGCCGGCCCGCCGGGCAGCCTGCGCAGATCGCGCAAGGCGTCGGCAAGATTGGTGAGCATGCGCTCGGCTCCCGGTGAGCTCATGCCGTCGAGCCACAGCACCTCTGACGGCATCTCGGACGGAAGACAGTCGGCAGCCGGCACGCGTTCGAGCCGGATCGACGGGATGTGGGCACGTTCGAGCGCCGCACACGCGCATGCGCGCTGCCGGTCGGATCCGCCGACGACCCATAGCGGGTTGAACGCGGACGCCAGAGCGGGAGGCGTTTGCGGCGGGAGCATCTCCCACTCGATCCGGTAGTGAATATCGGAGCCCGGCGTTTCGGACCCCGCCGCATCGGCCTTCGTCACCGAGAACGTCCGCAGGTTGAACGGGTAACTCGGGAAGATGCCTGGCCGTCGAGGAGAAGGCGGATGGAGCGGAGAAAGGTCGGCGCCCGCAATCACGTCGACCGACGCGACGGCTTCAAGAAAGCGCAGGCGTTCGTCGCCCCGCGATCGACGCGACGGAACGCAGGTTGGCGCCGCAGTCTGCAGAATGCTGCGCACGAGCCCCGACAGGACCGGGTCGGGACCAACCTCGATCCAGCAGTTCGTGTCCGGCAGAAAGCGTCGGGCAGCTTCGACCGCTGTTTGAAAGCGGACGGGCGAGCGAAGCTGGGCCTCCCAGTATTCGCGGGTTGCCGCCCTCTGCCCGACGAGCTCGCCATCCAGTGAGCTCACGAAGGCGATGGCAGGAGCACGCAGCTCGATGCTCGCGAGACCGTTGCCGAACTGTTCGACGACCGGCTTCATCAAATCCGAGTGGAAGGCGTGTGAGACGCGCAGCCTGCTCGCGGCAATGCCCAACCGCTCGAGGCGCGAGGCAAGGGCCGCGATCGCCGCGCCGGCACCCGCGACCGTTTGCTGCGAAGGACCGTTGTAGCAGGCGATCGAGAGTGGACCAGGACAGCCGGCGAGAACCTGTTGGATGACCTCTTCGAGTTGTCCGACCGGCGCGCGCACGGAGAGCATTGCACCGTCTCCCGGCGCCGCCGACATCAGACGGCCTCGCAGGGCAGCCATCCGGAGACCGTCCGCCTCCGACATCACACCCGCGATGCTGGCGGCCGCGATCTCGCCCACGCTGTGACCGAGCACTGCAGATGGACGGACGCCGAAGCTCTCCCACAGCGCAGCGATTGCCATCTGCAGCGCGAACAACGCAGGCTGGGTGTAGCGTGTGTCGTCGAGCGATGCGTCGCCGCTCATCCCTTCGAAGAGGAGCGGGCGCAGCCCGAAACCTTCCTCCTCCTGCAGCAGCTGGTGGCATCGATCGATGACCTCGCGGAAACGCGGCCAACGCTCATAGAGCTCGCGCCCGGCGCCAGCCTGTTGAGCGCCCTGCCCGGTGAACAGAAGCACGACGTCGCCATTCCGTCCGGAGGCGCGTCCTCGCACCACACCGCTCGTCTGCTCACGCTCGTCCGCCGCGGACAGGAAGCGGAGGGCCTTCAGGATTTTCGTGCGCGCTTCGGCGGGTGTTCCGCGAACCGCGACGACCGCACGCTCATCGAACCTGCGACGGCCATGAACGAGCGCGGTTGCCAGATCGGTCAACGAGAGATTCGGGTCCCGTTCGAGCCGGCCAGCGAGAGCGTCGGCGAAACACGCGAGCTCGCCGTGCGTCCGTGCCGAGAGCGGCAACGCATATTCCCGTGACACATCCGTCGCCTCGTCGCTGGCGGGACGCGATACGGCTGGCGCCGGGCCCACGACCAGATGCACGTTCGTTCCGCTCAGGCCGAACGAGCTGACCCCCGCGTAAGGCTTTCCTGCCGGCCACGCCAACGGTTCGGTCGGCACGCTGAAGGCCTTCCAGTCGATCCCTGGATGCGGCCTGGCGAAATGAAGATTGGGCGGAACGGTGCCGTGCTGCAGTGCCAGGACGACCTTGGTCAGACCCGCTATTCCCGCGGCCGCTTCGAGATGGCCGATATTCGTCTTGCAGGAGCCGATCAGGAGGCGCGATTGCGTCTCGGCGAGTCGAAATGCTCCGCGCAGCGCATCCGCTTCGATCGGATCTCCGAGGTGCGTGCCGGTGCCGTGAGTTTCGACGAACCCGACCGCGCCAGATTCGACGCCGGCGCGCGCCAGTGCCTCTTCTATCAGGGCGCGCTGAGCGATGCCGCTTGGCGCGGTCAGACCGTTGCTTTCACCGTCGTGGTTCGCCGCGGAGCCATGAATGACGGCGAGAACAGGATCTCCGTCCGCCAGCGCGCGTTCGAGCGGCTTGAGCACCAGCATGCCCGCGCCCTCGCCGCGAACGTAGCCGTCGGCATCCGCGGAAAACGCGCTGCAGCGGCCCGTCGGAGACAGCGCACCCATCGACCACAGGGCGATGGTGCTCTCCGACGATTGAATGACATTGGCGCCGCCTGCCAGCGCGAGCTCGCTCTCACCGGACCGAAGGCTCTGGCAAGCCAGGTGCACGGCCAGCAACGACGAGGAACACGCGGTGTCCACGGTCAAGCTCGGTCCCCGCAGCCCGAGCTGATACGAAATGCGGCCGGCGGCAATGCTTGCCGCTGCACCGAGCGCGCCGGCAGATCCCAGCTTCACGCCTCCGGCATCGCGCAGGACCTGCACGTGGTCGGTGGAGCTCAGACCGCAGAACACTCCGACCGCGCGGCCGCGCAATCGCGACGGGTCGATCGACGCATGCTCGAGTGCCTGCCAGCTCGTGAGGAGTAGAAGCTGCTGCTGCGGATCCATGCAGCGCGCGTCGCGCTCCGAAATGTTGAAGAAGTCGGGGTCGAAGGCCGATGGATTCTCGATCGCGCCCATTCGCCGCAGGAGCGGCGCCAGATGCGAGAAGTCACCCGGCACCGACCCTCGCGCGTGTTCGAGCCCATCGACCCCGTCACGGCCTTCGAGCAGGAGACGCCAATACTCCTCCGGGGAGTTCGAGCCCCCCGGAAAGCGGCACGCCATTCCGATAACTGCGACAGGTCCTTGCGGGGGTGTCGCCAGGGGAGCGCAAGAACCGTCGGCGTCCGCCAGTAAGGCAGATGTCAACGCTTCGATGCTGGGATACGCGTAGAGGAGGCTCGGGGAAACCTTTGTTCCGATGCGGCGTTCGAGCTCGCCACTGAGCTCCACCAGAGCCATGGAATCCAGCCCCAGCTCGCTGAGCGGCGCGCGCACGTCGATCGCCCGGTGGGAACGCCCGAGACGTGCCGCGACACGCGAGCTCATCCAGTGCATCAAATGCTGCCGCTCGCTCGCGCGATTCGCGCGCGAGCTGGCCTGCACCGTCGCCGCCGGGGGTGCAGCTCCCTCGGACTCGCGGGCCTCGCCGGCCTCGACGGACGATGTGCTCCGAAAGAGCTCTTCCTCCCCTGCCTCGAACATCCGCCGCGCGGCATGACGCTGAACCTTGCCGCTCGTCGTCTTCGGCATTCTGCCGGCCCGCAGGAAGACGATCGAGGTCACCTGAACCGAGTGGTCCGACGCGATCGCCGTACGAATCCGCTCGGCCAGCTGTTCGTGTTCATCTCGCGTGTGCCCCGACCTCGTCTCGCACGACACCACGAGCCCGCCGTTGCTGTCGAACGCCGCGACACCTGGCAGGCTGCGTCCAACATGCAGATCGCGGACGGTCTCTTCGATGTCGAACGGATCGATATTGCGGCCGCGCACGATGATCAGGTCTTTGAACCGGCCGCACACATACAGCTCGTCTCCGCGTCGAAAGCCGAGGTCGCCCGTGCGCAGAAACGGGCCGGCGTCGCTGTCGCGCATCCGCGCTCCAAACGTCGCCTCGCTTTCCTCGGGGCGTCGCCAGTAGCCCGCTGCCACGTTCGGGCCCGTAACCCAGATCTCTCCAACCTGGTCGGCGGCGGCTTCCGTAAGAGACTCGACGTCGACGATCCGGACATCCTCAGCGGGATGAACCCGGCCGCACGACACGACGACGCGGCTTTCTCCGGAAGGATTCGTATCGATACGCCCGGCAGCCAGCGCAGGCGCGTCGGCGACGATGCGCGTCGGACGGCCCTGGGACCGCTCGCCGGACACCAGCAGCGTCGCCTCCGCGAGACCGTAGCAAGGGAAGAAACTGGACTCCCGGAAGCCCGCGGGAGCGAACACTTCGCAGAACCGATCGAGCACGTGGCCGGAGATCGGTTCCGACCCGTTCAGCGCCAGCGTCCAGGCGCTCAGGTCCAGGTCGCGAACGTCATCGGCGGTTGCCCGGCGCGAGCAAAGGTCGTAGGCAAAGTTCGGAGCCGCACTCACCGTGGAGCGAAATCGCGAAATGGCCCGCATCCACCGCAGCGGTTGCTGCAGGAAATGAAACGGGGAGATGAGAACCGCCGGTTGTGTCAGATATATCGGCAGAAGCACGCCACCGATCAGCCCCATGTCGTGCTGCATCGGCAGCCAGGACATCAGGCGGAGTTCCTCCGGCATGCCGAACGACTCATGGATCATCCGAAGATTGCTGATCAGATTGCCGTGCCGGACGATGACGCCGCGCGGATTCCCGGTCGAACCGGAGGTGTACTGCAGGAAAGCGATGTCGTCGGATCGCGGAACGTCCAGACCGGAGAAACCATCTTCATCAGGACCAACCGCGTCGTCGACACAGATCCAGGGCAGCGCTCCCTCGAGATCCGTTTCCCGCCACTTCGGGCGACCGAAGTCCTGGCGGATAGATTGCGTGCTGACGACGGCCTTCGCACCCGAATCGCGCACGACCGCCCGCAAGCGTGCCTCGCTGCGGCGATTGGGAGGAAATGCGGTGACCGCCAGCGCGCCGGCGTAGAGACAGCTGACGAAGCCGACGATGAATTCCACGCTGGAATTCATGAGCAACAACACCGGCGTCCCCCGCAGGCCGCGGTCGTTCAGCACGCGGGCGGCAGCGCTCGCCCGGGCATGGAGGTCCCGCACCGTCACGCGACGCTCGACGAGATCGCCGTCCTCGAGATACGTGAAAATCACCGTGTCGGGCACAGCGTTCACTGCATCCAGCAGGCGACCGACGAGCGTGTCCGCGGGCATTGATCAGGCCTTCGCAATCAGGACGCGGCGTCCAGAGAACCGGGAGTCAAGAGGTGAAACATTGCGCCGCCTGGCGCCTCGAAGGGAGGGGAGGCTGAAGTCTCACACGGCGTGCAGGCCCGAGAGGTGATCGGGTCGCGCCGTCTTCTCACGTCTCGCCATGACGGCATATCCTTTCGTCTCCCGTTGACCGACGGCGGCGCCCGCGGTGAGCTGCGCGCGCCCGGGCCGCAGATGTGCAGTACGCGGGTA
>DASYQV010000165.1:0-4690 GCA_036005125.1 Vicinamibacterales bacterium | reverse complement strand
GGCCCGAACGCAGGACGCTCGGCGACGACTGACGGCGCCGGCCAGTACACCCTCGCCGATCTGCAGTCGTCGCGTTTTACGATTCGTGTGACGCGTGAGGGATACGGGGAAACGACTGACAACATCATGTTGAACGCCAGTATCACAGTGAACGTGGCGCTCGACCGCCTGCTGACAGGGAGCTGGAACGGAACAGTGGTGTTCACCTTCAACGGCCAACGGGCAACCAGCGCCTTCTCGAACGCCCAATTAACTCAGACAGGCAACCAGCTCACAGGGCTCCTGACGGCGGAGAGCGGTGTGTCTGGTTCGCTCAGCGGCACGGTCGACGGCGGACGGTTCTCTGGCATTCTGCGAGTCGACTTTTCGTCGGGAAACCCTCGATGCACCGGAACCGCGAACGTCACCGGACCGGCAGCCTCGACGACCATCACCCTGACCTCGCCCGTCCTGTCGCTGGAGACCTGCCCGGGCAGCGTCCGCGACATCGAAGTTCGGCTCACCAGGTAAGACACGGCCGATTGAACGATCGAGGATTTGGGATTGATGATTGGTTTTGCGATTGCTGACGTGTGATTGATGATCTATGTGTGAACTGAACAGCCAGTCGCCGATCACCAATTCAATCGGCAATCACCAATCGCAAATCACCAACAATCAGCAGTCACCAATCACCGATCCTCAAATTGGCCTGAACGAGCCGCGGCCCACCCGCCTCGCGCCGGGCCGCGTTTAGACGCCCGGCGCAATACGGTGTATTGTCTGCGTCCAGCGGTCGAATCAGGATCCTCGTTCAGCCGGAGAATCAGCTTATGCGTAGCATCGCCACGATCGTTGTCCTTACCGGGATCGTGCTGCTCCCGGCGACGCAGGCCGCCGGGCAACGTGCCTCGAGTGGCGTCGCCCGGTTGGAATCGGACGGAGCGCTTCCGGGCGACGTCGACCCGGAGTCGCGCAGCCGGCTTCCCGTGATCAAACGGGACAGCCTGAACGAGCAAGGCAAGAAAGCGTTTGATGCCGCGGCCGCCCAGTCGCAGACCGGCCGGCCGGAAGGCGTCGGTGCCATTCGGCTTCACAGGTCAGGCGTCGATGTGCGGTGGGATTCGCCGCTCGGACGCCGACTCACCGAGCTGGCCATCATCGCGACCGCCCGCGAGCACGACCAGCCGTACGAGTGGTCGCTCCACGAAATGGAAGCCGTGTCGGTCGGACTCGAGCCCGAGATCATCGACGTCGTCCGTCATCGCAAGCCGCTCACGGGAGTCGGCGCGAAGGAAGCAGCCATCATCCAGTTCGCGCGTGAGCTCGGCCGGCACAAGGTCAGCTCCGCCACCTACGCGCGCGCCCTGAAACTGTTTGGCAAGACCGATCTGGTAGACATCGTCGACTTGATGGCGCAATATGCCGGGACCGCCGTGAACCTGACCGCGGCGAACCAGTGGATGCCTCCTCAGATGAAACAGTTCCTGCCGCTGCCGTTCACGATGCCTGACGACATTCTTCCGGACTCGCGGAGCCGTATTCCAGTGGTCAATCCCGATGCGCGTCCCGCTCAGTCGCCCACCCAGGGCCCGCAAGCACCGACCGGTCTGTACCGCCGGACGCTTGCGCCGCCGCCGACCGGTCCCGGATCGATGGCGCGTTTTGCCGCGGGTCTCAAGTCGCTTCAGTCCGGCCAGGGGCCCGCGCTGATGGCACTGGCGGTCCTCGTCACGGCGCGCGCGCATGACCAGCAGTACGACTGGACGATGAACGAGCCGGCCGCGCGCGAGCGCGGGCTCGACCCGGCGGTCATCGAGGTCGTGCGGCTGCGCAAGCCTTTGACCGGCCTGCGCGAAAAAGAGGCGACCCTCATCCAATTCGGCCGCGAGCTGTTTGGCAACCACTACGTGACCGCGAACACCTATGCGCGAGCCAGGCAGGTTTTTGGGCAGCGAGATCTCTCGGACCTGGTCGTGGGCATCCTGGCTCCGCATGCGCGAGAAGCGACATTGCTGACCGCGTTCGACCAGCATGTGCCGGCCGGCCGACCGGCGCAACTGCCGGTTCCGTGATCGGTTCGCAAAAAGATCCGGTTTGCCGTGTTGCACCAGCCTGCCGGCGTCACGCGTATAATCCGACCGGACGTTGCCGGTCTTCAGACCGGCCCCATGCACCGCATCTGAAGATGCGGCCTATGTACGCAGAGCTCCAGCGGATATTCAGACCCGCTCGATAGGAGGTTTTCATGGCTGCCAACGTGAGACCGGCTGGGCTGAAGACACCGAGCGGCCGGGTGAGACGCGTGTGCGCAATTGTCTTCTGCACGGGACTGCTGGCATTCGTGTTAGCCCCGATGCATCCGCTCGCCAATGACGATCTTCCGATCGCCAAGCCCGAGTCGGTAGGCATGTCCTCCAAGCGGCTCGACGGGATCAGCGCGTTCATCAAGGACGTTATCGACAGAAACCAGATAGCCGGCGCCGTGACGCTCGTCGCTCGCAGCGGCAAGATCGTGCACTTCGAGGCGCAGGGGAAACGGTATCAGGAAGAACAACTGCCGATGGAGAAAGACGTGCTCTTCTCCCTCGCATCCATGACGAAGCCGATCGCATCCACGGCGCTGATGATGCTGTGGGAGGAAGGGAAGTTCATGCTCGACGATCCGATCTCGAGATGGCTTCCGTCGTACGCGAACAAGGCCGTGTCGGATCCGATCGCAGAGCGTCGGGAGTCGGTGCCGGCGGCACGGCCGGTCACGGTCCGGCACGTCCTCACCCATACGTCGGGGCTGCAGCCGATCGCGTCATGTCAGCGGGCGGCACCTCAGACCGAAACCGATACGGGACAGCTCGAGAGCACGGGGCCGAGAACAGTGCTCGAAGCGATTGAACGCGCCGCCCCTCTTCCGCTGGATTTCCAGCCGGGCACGCGATGGCGCTACGGCTCATCAACCGACTACGTGGGTGTGCTCGTCGAGAAGATGTCAGGGATGACCCTCGACGACTTCATGCGAGAGCGGATCTTCAAGCCACTCGGCATGCGCGACACGCACTATAACGTTCCGAAGGAGAAAGTAAACCGCGTGGCCGCCATCTACCGGCCCGGTACCGATGGCCGGATCACGCTGCTGCGCAGGCCCGTCTACCGGGAGCCGACACAGTGCTTTCCCGGCACCGGCGGGCTCAGCGGCACGGCCGCCGACTATTTTCGTTTCGCGCAAATGTTGGCAAACGGCGGCGAGTACGGTGGACAACGGCTTCTTGGCCCGATGACGATCAACCTCATGGTCTCGAATCACATCGGTCGCGACAAGCACGTATACGTGCGAGGGGACGGGTACGGGTTCGGGCTCGGGTTCAGCGTGCTGACCGACCCCGGACAGTCGCAGGATGCGCTCTCAATCGGCACCTTCTCGTGGGGCGGCGCGAACGGGACGCTCTTCTGGGTCGATCCGGTCGAGGAGCTCGTCGGCATCCTCATGATGCAGCTCAACCCGTACCAGGCTTCCCGAATCCGGCCGCTGTTCTCCGTGGTCGTCTCGCAGGCCGTCATCGAGAGCTTCAGGGATCACAAGCCGAAGGTCATGGGTCACGACACGCCGCGGTAAAGGTTCCCCAGATCCAGGAGCGATAGAATACGCGCATCTCCGGGAGCCACGAGATGAGACGGGCCGGTCCGGGCGTGAAGCTCACCCGCGAAGACTTCCTGTTGTTGCCCCTGTTGATACTCGCCGCTGTTGTCACGCTGATGCTGGCCCCGGCATGCAGGACCGGCGACGACAATCGCGCGGAGCGCCTCGCGCTCAGGGCACGCATGACCCCCGCCGTCGGCGCGGAGATGTCCTGGACCTTCACCGTGAGGCGGAGCGGGCCGTACAACTTCGGGCTCGAGTTTTCGTCGCCAATCGAAGATGCGGCGGTAGCGGATGTCGTTCAGCGCGCGGCTGCGGGCGTCGGGATGGCGAAGACGATCCCCGCGGAATTCGACTTTTCGTGGCGGATTGTCAACGAAACGAAAGAGGTTGCGCGCGGCTCTGGCGAAGAGGGCGTGCGGGGCATCATCGATTCGTCCGATCCGGTCGCGGGCGGAGGTCCCATGAAAAGCCGCGCGCTCGTGTTCGCGACGTTTCCAGCCGAGACCGGCGTGCCGTACACGCTTCGAGTCACTCCCCGTTCGGGGTTCATACCGCTCTTCCGCGCGAACCCCGCCTTCATCATCGAACGGCGGCCAGCGTCCTAGTGTCCGTCGAACCACGTCGACGATTGGCGCGATGAACTGAGCTCCCCGAGAGCATGCCCTCGATCTTCACCCACTCGATCGCGGCAGCGGCGCTTGGCGCTCTCGGGCGCCCCTCGGATCGCATGCCCGCGCGATTCTGGGTCGCCTCCGCCCTCGCCGCGGTAGTGCCCGATGCGGATGTCGTCGCCTTCGGGCTGGACATTCCATACGCCAGCATCTACGGGCATCGCGGGTTCTCGCACTCGCTGATGTTCGCTGCAATACTCGCCGCGCTCGTCGTCAGCCTGATGTTCCGTGAGACGACGCGTCCACGCAACCGCCTGGCGCTGTGGGCGCTCTTTTTCCTGGTGATTGCCTCACACGGCATCCTCGACGCGATGACGACCGGCGGGTCGGGCGTCGCGTTCTTCGCGCCGTTCTCGGCCGAGCGCTACTTCTTCCCGTGGCGGCCGATTCTCGTCTCCCCGAT
>DASYQV010000164.1:0-7494 GCA_036005125.1 Vicinamibacterales bacterium | reverse complement strand
TTGAGGGTTCGGCGCCGGAAATCACCAATCAAGAATCAAGAATCACGAATCAAGAATCGAGAATGCTCTGCCGTTCCGGTCGAAGCGGAGCGTGCGCGCCTGCTCGCTGGCCGTGAGCTGACCACGGTCGACGAGTTCGAGGACCTCGTCCTGTGTGAGCCCGAGCAACCCGGGCCGCGCTCTGGACCGAGAGCGATGGTGAGCTGATGTCGACTTTCTCCACCCGGTTGCGCCCCACCTGCTTCGCACGCTGCAGCGGTCTGCTCGGCCTCGCACAGATGCGGGCGCAATAGTCAGGGTCGAGCGCCTGAAGGCTGGTAAACGGAGAGACAGCGATAGACTCGCCAACGATGGACTTGGCCTTGCTTTCGAGCGCGCGGCCGATTTGCTGGCGTAGCTCGACAGGGTCCCACATGTCCTCGGTATCGGCCATCTCGGGTTCAATCGACATGCGCCCGCGTCTTAGCGGGCGAATTGGCTGCCGCCATTGCAGACCTGCGTCGCAAGCCGATGCTGGCTGGCGGTAAGCTGGTGATGGTCCCGGTGAGCACGAAGGACTGGAGCGCACATGTGCCCACCGATGCCCCGCCGGCCGTCAAGTCGCGGTTGGGACGTCTGAAATCCCAGTAACCTTTCCGGAACCGCTGTCGTGTCTCGCACGTAGTGAGCTGGGGATGGCACTTATCGAAACGCGTGACCTGTGGAAGACCTATGTTATGGGCTCCGAAGAGATCCATGCGCTGCGAGGCGTCTCGGTCCAGATCGAGCGGGGCGAGTACGTCGCGATCATGGGGCCGTCGGGATCGGGTAAGTCGACGCTGATGAACCTGATCGGCTGCCTCGATACCCCGTCGAAGGGAACCTACCTCCTGAACGGCAAAGAAGTCAGCCAGATGAACGACAACGAGCTGGCGCGAATCCGGAACGAAGAGATCGGATTCGTGTTCCAGACGTTCAATCTGCTTCCTCGTGCGACCGCCCTTCACAATGTGGAACTGCCGCTCGTGTACGCCGGCGTGCCGTCAAAGGAGCGCGTGGACCGCGCGAAGCTGGCGCTCGAGAAAGTGGAGCTGACCCCGCGGATGATGCACCGGCCGAACGAGCTGTCGGGCGGTCAGCGCCAGCGGGTCGCGATTGCGCGCGCGCTCGTCAACAACCCGTCAATCCTGCTCGCCGACGAGCCGACCGGAAACCTCGATTCGAAAACCGGCCAGGAAATCATGGGGCTGTTTGCGCGGCTGCATCAGGCGGGCAACACGATCGTGCTCGTGACGCACGAGCCCGACGTGGCGGCGTTCGCGCATCGCGTCATCCACCTCCGCGATGGGCGGGTTGAAAAGGATGTCTCATTTGATCATTTGAGATATCAGGTTTGATCATCGGCATTTGTCCATTTGATCATCGCGAGCTCATCATCGGGATCGCGATCGTTTAAATGATCAAATCTGAAATAGCGATGAACAAATGGCTAGACCGCCGCCCAATGACCCTGGCCGATCTGTCGCAGCGGCGCTTCGCGATCGAATGAGCTGGGGTCGAGCTCGATGCGCTGACGCGGCGCGTCGGGGTCGAGCACCGGGATCGCGCTGAGCAGGGCGCGCGTATAGGGATGCGTCGGTGAAGAAAACAACGCTCGCGTGTCCCCGATCTCTACAATCCTTCCGAGATACATCACGGCGACGCGGCTGCAGATGTGCTCGACCAGCCGCAGGTCGTGAGCAATGAACAGATAGGTCAGCTTGAATCGCGCCTTCAGGTCCATCAGCAGGGCGACGACCTGCGCCTGAATCGAGACGTCCAGCGCCGACACCGCCTCGTCGGCGACGATGAGCGCGGGATTGAGGGCGAGGGCGCGGGCGATGCCGATCCGCTGTCGCTGCCCGCCGCTGAACTGGTGCGGATACCGCTGCACGTGATCGGGATCGAGGCCGACCAGCCGGAAAAGCTCGGCGACGCGCTGCTTCCGCTCGGGCCGCGTGCCGAGCTTGTGGATGACGAGCGGTTCTTCGACGATCTCGCCGACGCGCATCCGGGGGTTCAACGAAGAATACGGATCCTGAAACACGATCTGCATGTCGCGGCGCGCCCTGCGCATCCGCGCCCGGGGAAACTGCAGCACGTTTTCGCCACGGAACAGCACCGTTCCCGAGGTCGGCTCGATGAGCCGCAGGATGCACCGGCCGGTTGTGCTCTTGCCGCTTCCCGACTCGCCGACAAGCCCGAACATCTCGCCTTCGTCGATCGTGAAGCTCACATCGTCAACGGCCTTCACGACCGAGGGAGCCGTCCACAGCCCGTGCCTGCGAACGAAGTGTTTGACGAGGCTGCGGACTTCGAGCAGCGGCATCAGCCTTTCGGAGCGACCGACCTCACTTCCGACCGCGGACGCGGCATCCCGGGAATGGCGGCGAGCAGCCCCTGCGTATACTCGTGCCGCGGCTCGCGAAGAATCTGCCGCACGGGACCTTCTTCGACCAGCCGCCCTCTGTACATCACGGCCACGCGGTCCGCCATTTCCGCGATGACGCCGAAGTCGTGGGTGATGAGCAGCAGCGCAAGGTGGTACTGCGCTTTCAGCTCGCGCAGCAGATCGAGTACCTGGGCCTGGATCGTGACATCGAGGGCCGTTGTCGGTTCATCCGCGATGACGAGCGGCGGCCGACACGCGAGTGCGATCGCGATCATCACGCGCTGCCGCATGCCTCCCGAGAGCTGGTGGGCGTAATCGCGCACGCGGCGTGCCGCGTCTGGAATGTGGACCGCGTCGAGCAGCTCCACGGCCCGTAGGCGTGCCTCGGCGCGGGAGGCCATTCCGTGGACGGTCAGCGCCTCGGCGATCTGGTTGCCGACGGTCATCACCGGGTTCAGCGCGGTCATCGGCTCCTGAAAGATCAGTGAAATGCCGGCGCCGCGCACGGCGCGCATCTCCCGTTCGGACAGCGTGAGGAGGTCGCGGCCATCGAAGAGCACGCGACCACCGGAGATCCGGCCCGGCGGCTGAAGCAGGCGCAGGATCGAGAACGCCGTCACCGACTTGCCGCTGCCCGATTCGCCCACCAGGCCGAGCGTCTCGCCGCGCGCCATGGCGAAGCTCACGTCGTCGACGGCGACAACCGGCGCCCGCGGGGAGTCGAACGTGACGCTGAGGTGTTGGACCTCGAGGAGCGGATGGTCCATCAGTCGTTCGAAACGTCCTGATACTCGCCGAAGACGCTCCGCAGCGTGTCGGCGATCTCGCCGAGCGTCGCGTGGTGTTCAACGGCGGCGATGATGGGCGGCACGAGGTTGTCCGCGCCACGAGCTGCCTGCTCGACGGCGGCGAGCGCGGCCCGCCACTCGCTCTCGCTGCGGCCGGCACGCACGGCGCGCACGCGCGCAATCTGCTGCCGCTCGACCTCGGGATCGATGCGGAACACCTCCACTCCCGGCGTGGCGGCGTCCACGAAACGATTGACCCCGACCACGATCGATGTGCCGGCATCAATCGCCTGCTGGTCCCGATACGCGGCGTCCTGAATCTGCCGTTGGATGAAGCCCGCCTCGATGGCCATCAGCGTACCGCCGAGCGCCTCGATGCGGTCGAGGAGCGTCCTGGCCTCACGTTCGATGCGGCCGGTCTGTTCCTCCACCAGGTAGGACCCGGCCACGGGGTCGACGGTGTTCGCCACGCCGCTCTCGTGCAGGATGATCTGCTGGGTGCGAAGCGCGATCGTCGCCGATTCCTCGGTCGGGAGGGCCAGCGCTTCGTCCCGACCGTTGCAGTGGAGCGACTGGGTGCCGCCAAGTACAGCCGCCATCGCCTGCAGGGCAACGCGCACGATGTTGTTGTCCGGCTGTTGCGCGGTCAGCGTGCTTCCCGCCGTCTGGGTGTGGAATCGCAACTGCTGCGCGCGCGGATTGGTCGCGCCGAAGCGGTCCCGCATCAGGTGTGCCCAGAGCCGCCGCGCCGCGCGGTATTTCGCGATCTCTTCCAGGAAATCGTTGTGCGCGTTGAAGAAGAACGACAGCCGCTGGCCGAACGAGTTGACGTCGAGTCCCGCATCGATGGCAGCCTGCACGTAGGCGATCGCGTTGGCGAAGGTGAACGCGACTTCCTGGACCGCGGTCGAGCCCGCCTCGCGGATGTGATACCCGCTGATCGAGATGGTGTTCCACTGGGGCAGCTCGCGCTCGCAGAACGCGAACATGTCAGTGACGATGCGGAGCGACGGCCGCGGCGGGTAGATGTAGGTGCCGCGCGCCACGTACTCCTTGAGAATGTCGTTCTGCACCGTGCCCGACACGGCGCGCGGCGCCACGCCCTGCCGTTTGGCGACAGCGACGTACAACGCAAGGAGGATGATTGCCGTGGCGTTGATCGTCATAGAGGTCGACACGCGGTCGAGCGGGATGCCATCGAAGAGGGCCGCCATGTCCTCGATCGAATCGATGGCCACACCCACTTTGCCCACTTCGCCGGCCGCGAGCGCGTGGTCCGAGTCGTAGCCTATCTGCGTCGGCAGGTCGAATGCGACGCTGAGACCGCTGACGCCCTTCGACAACAGGTATCGATAGCGTTGGTTCGACTCGGCAGCCGTGGCGAAGCCGGCGTACTGGCGCATCGTCCAGGGCCGTCCTCGGTACATCGTCGGCTGGATGCCGCGGGTGAATGGAAAAACGCCCGGAAGGCCGATGGTGTCGTCCGGGTTGCCGGTGAGATCGGTGGGTGTTCGATGATAGCGGGGCGCCGTCTCGATGCTCATGACCGCTGCGAACGGATTTTACTTCAAACCCTTCAGCCTCAGCGGTTAGCGACCGACCGCCGCGGCAGGCAGGTCGTCCGCCGCAAGGCGTGCAAATCAGGCCAGAAAATGCCGGATTCTTGACACCCTGCCAGCCCTGCCTTTACAATTTCTCAGCCTCTCTGTGAGGCTAACTCCCTTGTATGAACACGTTTAGCGCCCGATCCCTGTCCGCTCTCCGGGGCTGCAGGTTCGGATCGGGATACGCCCCGGAACCCGGCCCGGCGCGCGTGAGGAGGAGCAGGTATGGATGACGTCGTCAACCGGTTCGCGAAAGAGCTGGCCGACGCAATCGCCGCTGCCGTTGCTGAGAACCCTCAGGTGGAGGCGTGCCGAGACAGGGCCCGCGAGGCGGGGTACGAGATGCGAGTGACGCTGGAAGCCGTCGTCGGTTTCCTCAATCGAAACAACAGCGGCAGCGTCACGAAGATTACGACACCCGCGCGCCTGCTCCCTGGGAAGCGCCAGTTCGATCTCAGCGCCAACGATCGCAGATTCCTCCGCTCGCTCCGGATTGCCGGCGACGAAGCGAAGGAAGCCGTCGAATAGCCGCCTCAGGGCGAATCAGAGAGAAAGACGCACAAGGGAACGCTCGGTGTCGAGCGTCCCTTGTGCGTTTTGTTTTTCAGCCCGTCACCGATCGCTAGCCTCTCCGGCTCGCCTGCTCCGCCACCGCGGCGGCCTTCCTAGCCGCGGCCTCTTGATCGCCCAGATAGTACTTGCTCAACGGTCTCAGCTCGGCGTCGAGCTCGTACACCAGCGGGATGCCCGTAGGGATGTTGAGCTCGACGATCTCTGCATCGGAAGTGCCGTCAAGATACTTCACGAGCGCCCGCAGGCTGTTGCCGTGCGCCGCGACCAGCACGCGGTTCCCCGCGCGAATCGCCGGCGCGATTGCCTCCTGCCAGTACGGCAGCACGCGGGCAACGGTGTCCTTCAGCGACTCGGTGAGCGGCAAAGCGTCGGGAGGCAGCTTCGCGTAGCGCGGATCCCGCGCGGGATTCTGCGGGTCGTCCGGCGCGAGAGGCGGCGGCGGGATGTCGTAGCTGCGCCGCCAGATTTTCACCTGTAGTTCGCCGTGCTTCGCGGCCGTTTCCGCTTTGTTCAGACCCTGGAGGGCACCGTAGTGACGCTCATTGAGACGCCAGCTTTTCTGATCCGGGATCCACATGAGATCCATCTCGTCGAGCGCAATCCACAGCGTCCGAATCGCCCGCTTCAGCACCGACGTGAACGCGAGATCGAAGGTAAACCCCTCGACCCGCATCAGCCGTCCCGCCTCGCGAGCCTCGGCGCGCCCCTTCTCGGTCAGGTCGACATCGGTCCAGCCGGTGAACCGGTTCTCCTCGTTCCAGGTGCTTTCGCCGTGACGCAGGACGACCAGGCGGTGCACGTTTACACCTGCGTGGCAAGGCGGACCGCCGCGCGGCCCGCGTACCGGCCCGCCGAGCCGAGCTCTTCCTCGATGCGCAGCAACTGGTTGTACTTGGCGACGCGATCACTGCGGCTGGCGGATCCGGTTTTGATCTGTCCGGCCGACGTGCCCACCGCCAGGTCGGCAATCGTCGTATCTTCCGTTTCCCCGGAGCGGTGCGAGATGATCGTCGCGTAGCCTGCCTGCCGGGCGATCCCGATCGCATCGAGTGTTTCTGACACGGTCCCGATTTGATTGAGCTTGACCAGCAAGGCGTTCCCCACGCGCTCGGCAATCCCCCGCTTGAGGATCTCAGGGTTGGTGACGAACACGTCGTCGCCAACGAGCTGCACGCGATCGCCCAGTGCCTGCGTGAGCGCCTTCCAGCCGTCCCAATCGCCTTCCGCGACGCCGTCCTCGATGGACACGATCGGGTACTGCCGCACCCAGTCGGCGTACATCTCCACCATCTGCGCGGGCGTTCGCGTGGGCTCGCCGGATTTCTTGAACACATAGACGCCGTTGTCCCACAACTCGCTCGAGGCCACATCGAGCGCGAGGAACACCTCGTGCCCGGCCTTCAGACCCGCTTTAGAGATAGCGTCCAGGACGAGATCGAGCGCCTCGCGATTGGACTTGAGGTTCGGCGCGAACCCGCCCTCGTCGCCCACGCCTGTGGAGTGCCCCGCCTTCTTCAGGATCGCGCGGAGCGCGTGGAAGATCTCGGCGCCCGCACGCAGGGCCTCGGAAAACGTCGGCAAGCCGACCGGCATCACCATGAACTCCTGCAGGTCGACGCTGCTATCGGCATGCGCGCCGCCGTTGAGGATGTTCATCATCGGGACCGGCAGCAGGTATTTGCCGTCGGCTGGCGTCCGTGCGCTCAACTGCGCCAGGTGCTCGTACAACGGGCGCGACGATGCGGCAGCGGCCGCTCGGACTGCAGCCATCGAAACGCCCAGGATCGCGTTGGCGCCAAGCCGGCTCTTCATCGGCGTGCCGTCCAGATCGATCATCTTTCTATCGAGTGCACGCTGATCGAGCATCGTGCCGCGGATCGCGTTGGCGATCTCGCCGTTCACGTTGGCCACCGCTTTGCGCACGCCCTTGCCGCCGTAGCGGCGCGGGTCGCCGTCGCGGAGCTCGAGCGCCTCGCGCTCGCCGGTCGAGGCGCCCGAGGGCACCGAGGCGCGCCCCGTCGTACCGGAGCTGAGCTCGACGTCGACCTCGACCGTCGGGTTGCCGCGTGAGTCCAGCACCTCACGCCCGTGGACTCTCGTAATCTGCATAATGCCTTTC
>DASYQV010000163.1:0-25741 GCA_036005125.1 Vicinamibacterales bacterium | reverse complement strand
CTGCCTACTGCCTACTGCCTACTGCCTACTGCCCTCTTTCTCCTCAATCGATCGGCCCGCCGCGCGTGCGCTTCTTCGCACCGTCGTCGATCGTCGTCTGTCTCGACGACGAGCGGCGGTACCGGCCGCTTCCGCCCCTCCTGGTCGATTGCCACGAACGTCAGGAAGGCGCGGCTGGTCATCCGCCGCTTTCCGGTAAGGGTCTCCTCCGAGAACACTTCGACTTCGGCTTCGAGCGACGTCGTGAACGTACACGTGACGCGCGACTTGAGGATGATCAGGTCGCCAACTCTGATGGGGTGCAGAAACTCCAGGCCGTCCACCGCGGCCGTCACGAGCAGGCTCCGCGTGTGGCGGTGACAGGCAATGGCCGCGGCGATGTCTATCAAGTGCATGACGGTGCCGCCGAGAATGAACCCCAGCGGGTTGGCGTCGTTCGGGAGAACGACCTGCACCATCTCGGTTGCGGATTCGTCGGCGTGCTTTGGTGTGACATCCATAGTAGGCAGTAGGCAGTAGGCAGTAGGCAGCAGGCAGCAAAACAAAGGGCCGGCGGTTATCCGCCGGCCCCTGCCTACTGCCTACTGCCTACTGCCTACTCATTAGAAATCGTAGCCAATCCAGACCGCAAACCGCGGCTTGCGGAAGCGCGAGCTGCCGCCGTTCCCGGCAAATACGACATCCTCCCAATCCTTGTTGAACAGCGTACGCCACGCCCAATCGAAGTGGATCGGGAACCCGATCGCGAACGTTTCGAGGCCCACGCCGTAGGATGCGCGCGCGTCCACGAGCCGGAACCCGCTGACGAGTTGCGCCGGGCCCCGGATAGGCACGCCCGGCCCCGAGCTCGTCGGCGAGGTGTAGCCGATGATCGGTTCAGCCACCTCCGTGCTCCGCGAAAACACCTTGAACGGCTGGCCGGAGAACCGCGCGCCCCCGACGTTGCCGAAGAAGACGCCGCGAATGCCGCCCAGGATTCCTACCGGCGTCAGCATGGCTTCGATGAACGGGAAGCGCAATTCCGCGTTCATGAAGAACGCGTCCTGCCCCAGGAACTCGAGGTACTGATAGCCGCGCATCTCGGAGTTGCCGCCGAAATACATGAAGTCGGGGTAATTGCCCCAGCTCTTGAAGCCGCGGCCACGCAGCGCCAGAAGGCCCGTGCTGCCGATCCGCAAGTAGGTCCGGGCGTCGACGTCCGTCGTCTGCCGCGACAGCGTGTTGCCGATCTTGGGCGCGACCTCGTACGACAGACGCATCGTATTGCCTGCGAGCGGACCGAACTCGCGGAATACCGTCGTCTCCTGGACGAAATGGACCCCGAGGGGCACAAACGTACCGTTCCGGAACAGCTGTCGTCCGAATTGCTGCTGCTGGTAGGTCGCGGAATAGGCTTCGAGACTTGGATCGTTGAACTCCTCGTTGTACTGCATGACGCCGCCGGAGAACTCTATCCGGCGGTACCGGTTGATCGGCCAGATTCCAAATGCGGTGCCGCCCCGTATGGTGCGCGTGGCCACGGCCAGGTCCCGGTTCAGGAAGTATCCCGGGTCGTAGAACACGTTTCCGAGCAGCCCGTAGAAGAACTGTGTTTGCGAAAAGCCCTGCAGGGCGTACTGGAACCGGCGCGAGAGGTTCAGGTACGAGAACGAGAGCGTGCGGTACTGCGAGACCGACGCGGCGAACATCGTGAACTGCTGATCGCCGAGCACGTCGCTGAACGAAATCATCGAGCCGCCGAACACATCGCCGCCGCTCGTGACCCCGACGTTCACCGGCGGCCGGCCATCCAGGAACAGCTTTTCGAACTTCCCCTTCTTGCGCTTGTTCTCCGCGACGAGCGTGTGCGAGAGCGGCGCCTGGAAGTCGATGATCGGCCCCGGCGCGCCGAAGTCGGCTGACGCGGCCGTCACGATCGGATCCTTGCGCTCGAGCGTGTGCAGACCGAACTCGCCCTTGTAGTAGCTGATGAACGCCACGTGCTTGTCTTTGCCCTGGTTCAGCACGACGGGCGAGACATTGCCGCCGAGTGCGTCGGTGAACTGCCGCAGCTCGCCGGTTTTCATGTTCAGCGTCCAGATGTTGTAGATGTTGCCGTTGCGCGCCACGTCGGGCTCGATCGGCTGGCCGGGGTCGGTGGCCGTGGACGGGAATACCAGCGTGTCGGCGTCGAGAAACTGGGGTGTGGCGTCATCGTGGGTGCCGAACGTGAGCTGTGTCTTCTTACCGGTGGCAATGTCCAGCCGGAAGAGCTTCTCGTTGCCGCTCACGCGCGCGACGTAGATGATGTAAGAGCCGTCGGGCGACCACGTCGGGCCGTAATCGGCGAAAGAGTCCTTCGTCAGGTTGGTGATCGCGCCGGATTCCGCGTCGAGGACGAAGATGTCGGCGACGCCGTTCTGCAGCGCCGAGAAGGCGATCCGCCGCCCATCGGGTGCGATGTCGGGCGATTCCGGATCGTCCACGGTCCGCATCTGGAACCGCTTCTCGATATTTCCGGTGAGCACGTTCTCCAGGATGAGCGTCCGCGATTTCTCCTCGCGCGCGAAGTAGGCGAGGCGATCACCCGTGGGAGACCATGACATCCATGGCACCGTGACGAACCGCCCGCCGGGCGGGGTGATGTACTCGAACCCTTTGTTCTGATCGAACCCTTTCGTCAGGTTTCGAACGACCGACCCGTCCTTGGCGGAGAGCAGCACGATGTCGTACTCACGATCGCTGCGGTTGCCGGTCACGACGGCAAGGAGGTCGCCCGAGGGGGACGGCTCGACGCTCAGCGCGTTGCTGAATTTGGATTTCTCAGGATCGGGCGCGAGGTTCTTGCCGTAATCGGCCGGCCGCTCCTTGTCGCGGAACGGCTTGAAGCGGTCCTTCAGGTATCGCTCGAACTGTTGATCGAACTCCTCCGGCGTCATGCGGAACGCCTCCTGATAGGCGTCTTCGCCGCCGCCGATCACAGCCTTGCGCAGAGAGAAGAGAAATTGCCTGAGCCCTTCCTTCCCCCACCGCGACTCGATGAACTCGAACACCGAGTGGCCGAGATTGTAGATGAGCCGCGGGTTGTTGAACTGGCCATAGCCCTCGAGCTTGCTCATCTTCGGCACGATGTCCGCCACGGCGGCGTCCCGCACCGTCATCAAGTCGATCGGCCGCCACAGGCCGGTCATGTAGTCCGACAGCCCTTCGTTCACCCAGAGCGGCACGCTGCGGCGGATGAGAGAAGTGGGGATGATATCGAACTCGAAGATGTGCGTGAGCTCGTGAACGATGAGCCGGTACATGAGGTCCGACGGCTCATCCATCGGCATCACCATGCGATCGCGCGAGGGTTCGGCAAACGCGCCGACGCCTTCCTGGGCCGCGCCGGGAATGACGTTCTGCTGCTGGAACTCGCTGCTCGTCTTGAAGAGGATCAGCGGAACCTTGAACGCAAGATCGTGCTTGAGCTCGGAGCTGACATGCTGGTACGCGCTTTCAGCGTAGCCGGCGATCCGCTCCAGGTGTTCCTCGATTTCGGGATAGTAGTAGATCTCGAAATGGTCCGTCGTGTAGATGTGCCACTGGAAATTGTTGTAGCGGATTTGATTCTTGCCGAAGTAGGGGACGAACTGCGTCTGCGCCGTGACCTCCGGCGGCGCGCCAATCGTCATCACCACGGCCAGAACGGCTATGGCCGCCGGAACCAGGGCCCCGCACCGTGTGCGGACGCGCATAAGAACTCTCCTCGCAGGGGCACCCACAAGCCCTGCTGAATGGGAACGCGGGCGATCTTACTGCGATAGTCCGTTATGCGGACCCCCTATGAAAATTTGTCCCTGCTGTGGGACCGCATAACGGACCAGGCGCGCGAAGCGCGCGAAAAATACGGACTAACCAGGCGAGGGCTCTTCACCCCACCGCGTTAAGCGTGCGCGGTGGGGACCCCGCTCTGCCGGGATTTCAGGGCAGAGCCTTGCCTGGGTTAGGACGCTCGCAAACAGCAGACGGCCGCGCGGGAGCAAGAGATGTACCTGCGGGAGTCGTCGCGGTTCCGATACAAAATCCTGCGCTTTTCAGCGATTGTCCTGCGAACTGTCCGTTGGAGTGTCCGCTCCCGTATACTACAGGGGTCCGCGGTCGAGACAGCGTGGCGAAATCGCGCCGAGAGACCCGTTCGGCTCGCGGCTACACCGAAACCGACGTTCGTCTACCGGAACGGCTTAACGCCGTTCCTTAAGGTGTCTACCGGACCGGCTTAACGCCGTTCCTTGAGGGTCCGCGTGGCCCGTTCCCGACTCGCCCGCCACAGCCTCTGGCGAAGGCGGGCGGAATAATCACTGCCCCTCCGGTGTTGACCGGTAGTGGCCCAGGGTGCAGATGTTTGGACTCCGCCGACCGTCATCGGCCGGGACCGATGCCGACGACCTTGCCGCGGAAGCCCTGAGCTTTCTCGAGCCCTTGTACGCCACGGCGCTGCGTCTGACGCGGAATCGATCGGATGCCGAGGACCTGGTCCAGGACACGTTCGTGAAGGCGCTCCGGTTCGCGGACCGGTTCAAGCGCGGGACGAACCTGAAAGCGTGGCTCTATACCATTCTCCACAACACCTGGCGGAACCGGCGGCGCGACGCCGCGCGCGACACGGTGGAGGTGGACAGTACGCGCGTCGAGGAAGCGGCTCTGAAGGACGGCCTCATGTCGGGTGACGCCGCCTTCGAGACGCCGGAGCGCCTTCTGCTGCGCTCGACACTGGACGTCGAGCTGCAGGCGGCGCTCGAGGAGCTGCCGGAGGCGTTCCGCGTGGCTGTCTGGCTGCGGGACGTGGACGAGTTCTCGTATGCGGAGATTGCCGAAATGCTCGGGATTCCTCTGGGCACCGTGATGTCGCGCATCTCGCGCGGCCGGCGGCTGTTGTTCGAGCGCCTCTCGGCCACGATGCCGGGGGCGCGCGTGGAGGCCGCGGGACGGCGTTGAGCTGGATCCGGGCCGAGGGACCAATTGGCCAAGACGATCATTCACGAGTGTCGTCGCGTCTGCGCGCTCATGACCTCGTACGTCGACGAGACGCTTGACACGGGACAGCGCGCCGATGTGGAACGCCACCTCGCCGCCTGTCCGCCCTGCCGCGATCGCGCGGCGCAGGAGCGCGGCGGCCGCACCCTGCTGCGGGGCTGCGCGTCGCGTCTACGCGGGGAGCCGCTGCCACCGGGTCTCCGGTCCCGTTGTGAAGCGCTTGCGCGCGAGCGCACGTGCGTTCGCCCGCAGGCCGGCTGGCGCACGTTGCTGCCGATGGGACTGGCCGGGGTGCTCGGTGTCTTCGCGTTCCTGCTGCTGCTCTCACTCGCCACGCGTCGATCCGATGCGCTGCTGGCGGCACAGCTCACCGCCGATCACGCCAAGTGTTTCGCCTTCTTCGCCGACCGCGACGCGCCCACGGCCGACGCGCACGCCGTCGAGAGCGATCTCGCGTCGAAGTACGGCTGGCAGATGCACGTGCCGCCGTCCCTGCCGGACGCTGAATTGCGTCTCATCGGCGGGCGGCGGTGTGTGTACGCGGACGGCCTCGTGCCCCACCTGATGTATCAGGTCGGGAACAAACCGGTCTCGCTCTTCAGGCTGGACGGCGAGACGCGAAAGAACAGCGACATCACGTCGCTCGGCTATCACTGTCGCATCTGGTCGCGCGACGGGCACACTTTCGTGCTGGTGGCGCCGGATCGCGCGACCCCCGAGCTCACGCGAATCGCCCGCTACGTCGAGGAACAGGCACGATAACCAATGATTCGGCCTTTGAAATCCGGCAGAACATTGCCGTCGGGAGCCGCATGACGGACAATGGGGTCAATATGACGAGCATCGTGATTCGCTGTATCTCCATGGGCGCGGTTGCCACCGCGCTGGTACTCCTGATGCTTCCGCTCGACGCGGATCACGCCGCGTCCCTCAGGCCGGAGGAGGTCACGGCCGCCGCCGACGGCGCGGCGTGCGACGCGACCGCGAAAGATGCGCCCCTGCACTTCACGATCAAGGACACCGACGGCCGTGACGTGAAGCTGGCGTCGTTCAAAGGGAAGGTGATTCTGCTCAATTTCTGGGCCACGTGGTGCGGCCCCTGCAAGGCAGAGATTCCCGCGCTCGTCGAGCTTCAGAAGCAGTACACGAACGATCTGGTGGTCCTCGGTTTCTCGGTCGACGACACAGTCGACAAGATCAAACCGTACGCGGCCCAGTACAAGGTGAATTATCCGATGCTCGTCGGCCTCGGTCGTGACGACGTGCAGGATGCCTTTGGACCGCTCTGGGGTGTTCCAGCTTCGTTCATCATCGGGCGGAACGGCAAGATCTGTAAGAAGCACATGGGCATCGCGAGCAAAGCCCAGTTCGAGAGAGAGATCAAGGCCCTGTTGTAGCGCCGGCTCGCTGGGCGGTCGAAGTCACAGGAGATCAGGGAGATCTAGGAGAACCAGGGGCTCCCTGACCTCCCTGTAGAACCAGCTCAGGACCTGGTTCAAGTGAGTTCCAGCACAGGCCGGCGCTTGTAGTATGATCCAGTCATGCTGAAGGGGTTCACGCACGCTCGGCTGGCCTGCGGATGCAGGCTCGCCTTCCGCGAGGGTGTCGAGGGCAGCCCGGTCACAGTCGTCGTCGACGAGAAAGGCCCCGGCTGCGTGCTCTCGTTGCACGTGCGCGATCTGCCCGTGTACGACTACCGCGAGGCCCTCAGGCCGCCCACCCGTTTCCTTCCGGTCGAGGAGGAGGAGTTCGAGGAAGAAGGGTGACCTCGTAGGTCAAAGGTCAAAAGTGAACGGTCAAAGGCGCCTGCAAGTCGAGGCGCCTTTTTTGTTGCGACCAGGAGACGCTGCGACTGATGCAGTGAAACGTCTCGGCGTCGGCTTCCTCGGCGCGCCCGGCGCAGAGAGGACGAGAGACCGCAGAGACGATCTAAATGCCGAGCACGCGGAGCACGCGGAAAGATCTTCCTGCCCGTCTCTTACGCTTCCCGGAGCGCGGCCGTGATGGGGACCCGGGCCGCCCGGGATGCGGGCAGCAGGCCGCCGGCAATGCCCATCAGCGCAGCCAGTACCATGCCCGCCACGATTGCCAGTGTCGTGATGCGGAATGCGAAGGCCACCTCCGCGAAGTTCGCGCCGCCGGCGGCCGAGGAGATGCCGTTGGCCGGCAGCGCCAGCACGCAGCCGAGTGCGCCGCCGACGATGGCGAGGAACGTCGACTCGATGACGAAGGCGGTCAGGATGGCAATGCGCGAGAAACCCAGCGCCCGCAGCGTGCCGATCTCGCGCGTGCGCGCCGCCACGATGGCATACATCGTATTCATTGCGCCGAAAACGGCCCCGATGCCCATCACGATCGCGACGAAGCCGGCCAGCGCGAGCAGCGCGCCCGAGACGGCGCCCGACTGGTCCTCGTAGTACTGGCGTTCCTGGATCGCCTGCACTTGCATGCGCGGGTTGCGCTGCAGCTCGTCGTTGAACGCGCGGATGGCCGACGGGTCCTGCATCGTGAGCGTGATCGATTGATAGCCGATGCGGTTGAACGCGGGAGTCATGACGTCCACGTCGCCCCAGATCTCGCTCTCGAAGCCGCTGCCGTTCGCCTCGAACACGCCGACGATCGTCCACGATCGCCGCTGGAGCTGCAACGCGCGGCCGAGTCCCATGCCCTCGAACCGATCGAACATCTTCCGGCCGACGATCACCTCGTAGAGTCCTGGTTGGAATGTCCGTCCTTCGACGATGCGGACGCCCCTCCGGACGGCGAAGGCCTGGGGCGTCACGCCGCGAATCACCACGTTGACCTGCGGACCGTCGCGGCGGGTCAACGCCGCGACGACGACCATCTCGGGCGAGGCGAGCGGCCGTCCGTTGGCGTCGCGGCGCACGCGCGCGTCGACGGCGAGCACGTTCGCGTTTTCACGTGTCATCCCTGACGTCAGCTCGGACGTCGAGCCGCGCTGCGTCACGATGGCATTGTCCGTCGAGCCGGTCGCAGCAAGCGCGATGCGGAAGCCCATGGCCATCGCGACGAGCACGATGAGCACCGCCACGACGAGCGCGATCCCGCCGATGGCGAGCAGCGTGACGCGGCCACGGACGTAAAGACTTCGGACGTTGTACGAAAGAGGAAGTGCCATTGAATCATGCCTGTCTCAACATATCCGTGATTCGTGACCGATAGGCGCCCACCGCCGGGATGAGGCCGGCGGCGATCCCGAGCGCCACGGCGATCGAGAACGTGAGCGTCCCGACGAACGGCGAGACGGAGAGACCCGGGAACTGGCCCAGCACGAGCCCCATGAACGGCATCTTGTGCAGGTTTGCGACGAGCCCTTCCGCCATCAGCACCCCGAGCCCGCCGCCGAGCACGCCGAGCGCCACCGCCTCGATGAGTACCAGCGACATCACCAGGGTGCTCGGGAATCCGAGCGTCTTCAGCACCGCGATCTCGGTCCGGCGCTCGCGTACGGCCATGCTCATCGTATTGGCCGTGACGAGAAGGATCGTAAACGCCACGGCAAGGCCGATTCCGTTGAGCAGCGCGACGAGATTGCCGGTCATCGCGATGAAGCCCGCGATGAACGCGCCCTCCGATTCGGTCTTGGTCTGCACGTCGCTGTTCTCGAAGTTCGCGTCGATGGCCTTGGCAACGGCCGCCGCCTGGTTCGGGTTCGTCACCTCGACGTTGAACGTTCCCGCGCCGGCGTAGTTGCCCACGCCTTTTCGTGCCTGAATCGACTCGTAGAGATACTTGTAATGGAAGAACATCACGCCGAGGTTGGTGCCCGCGGAGTTGCCCTGGTAGATGCCGCGGACCACGAACTCGAACGGCCGCCCGACGCGGTAGGGCGGAATCATGCTCTCCATCTGGAACACGTCGCCGATCTTGAAGCCGTACTTCTCGGCGATGTCGCGGCCGATGAGGGCGCCGCGCATGTCCTGGAGGTAGTCGCGAAACTGATCCGGCGGGATGTTGTACTCGGGATAAATCTTGAAGTAGTCTTCGGCTTCGACCGCGAAGCTGGGAAAGAAATCCTTGATATCGCGGTAGACGCCCCCGAACCAGTTCGAGGTCGCCACCGTCTTGACGCCCGGCAACGCCTGGATCCTCGGCTTGTACGCCAGCGGCATGTTGAAGACGAGGCTCACCGCGTGGCGCGTGATGAGCCGCGACGGGTTCGCGTTCTCGGTCGTCTGGCGAATCGCGTCGAGCACGGTCTGCAGCGTGCAGATCAGGAAAATGCAGACGGCCATCCCGGCAATCGTGCTCAACGTCCGGATCCAGTTCCGCCGCAGGTGCTTCAGCACGTAAGGGAAGTACTTCATGCCGTGACCTCATGTCGCTCGCTCGAGTTGGCCAGCACGCCCTTCTCGAGATGACGCTCCACGTGCGCGCGCGACGACGCGCGCGGATCGTGCGTCACCATGATGATGGTCTTCTTGAACTCGCGGTTGAGCGTCTCGAGCAGGTTCAGAATGTCTTCGGCGCTCTTGGCGTCGAGATCGCCCGTCGGCTCGTCGGCCACGAGCACCGCGGGGTCGGTGACGATGGCGCGCGCGATCGCGACACGCTGCTCCTGGCCGCCCGATAGCTGCCGCGGGTAGTGCTTCGCGCGGTCGGCGAGGCCGACGATCTTGAGCGCGGTCAGCGCGCGCTCGCGGCGCTGGCTCTTCGAGAGCTTCGTCAGCAGCAGTGGCAGCTCGACGTTCTCCGCGGCGGTCAGCACTGGAATCAGGTTGTAGAACTGAAAGATGAAGCCGACGTTCCGGCTGCGCCATCTGGCCAGGGCCCCCTCGGAGAGCTGACCCACGTCGGTCCCGGCGACGAGCACGGTTCCCGAGGTCGGCCGATCGATTCCGGCAATCAGGTTCAGGAGCGTTGTTTTTCCGGAGCCTGACGGGCCCATCAGCGCGACGAACTCGCCGTCGGGCACCCGCAGATCGATCCCGTCGAGGACGACGATGTCCTGGGCGTCACGCTTGTAAATCTTCCGGACCTTCTGCACGTCAACTGCAGCCATTGGAACCTCTCTCGGTTGTGGAGCCCGCGGAGGAAGCGGAGGTCGCGGAGGGATTTTAAACGCGGAGCACGCAGAGCTCGCAGAGAGTCTAGGGTTTCTCCGCGACCTTGGCGCGCTCGGCGTGTATATTGTCTCTGCGCCCTCTGGTTCCTCTGCGATCTCCTCTCACCCCGCGCGCCGGACACGCACCTTGTCGCCGTCTTTCAGCCCCTCAGGCGGATTCAGCACAAGCGTTTCGGATCCGGCCAGGCCGTCGCTGACAACGACGCGGTCCTGGCGGGTGCCGGAGGTCGTGATTGCCTGGAGCCGCGCCGTGCCGTCGACGATCTCGAAGACATGCGGCGCGCCGCCGCGCGTGACGACCGCCTGCTGCGAGACGAGCACCATGGGCCTGGCCGGCGCGGACGGATCCGCCGCAACCTGCGGCTCGACGAACGTGGCCTTCGCGCTCATCTCCGGCTTCAGATTCTCGTCCTTGTCGAGAATCGTGACCTTCACCATCACGGTGGCCTTCGTCCGATCTGCGGTGGGGATCACCTGCCGCAGCTCCGCGCGGTAGCGCTTGTCGGGAAAGGCCTCCACGGTGACCTCCGCGGGCTGGCCGCTTTTCAACTTCGCGACGTTGGCCTCGGCGACGTCGACCTCGACCTCGAGCGTCGCGAGATCCGCGAGCGCGACGATCGCGCCCGAGGAGGTGGACAGGTTCACGCCGGGCGGAATGGGGGCCACGCTCTCTCCGACTTCGGCCATCTTCTTGACCACCACCCCGGCGAACGGCGCGCGGATGACCGTGTTCTGCAGGAGCGCCTCGGCATAGCGCAGGTCCGCGTGCGCCTGCTGCAGCGACGCCTCCGCGCGTTCGGCATCGGCAACCGCCTGGCCGACCGCGGCCTCGAGGACGTGCACGCGGCTGCGGCTCGCATCGAGCGTATCGGTTGGCAGAATCTGTTCCTTCGACAGGCGCTCGTTGACCGTGAACTGGCGCCGCGCCTCCGCGAGGTCCGCCTCGGCGCGGCGGATCTGCGCGGCCGCGCTCGAACGGGCTGCCTCCGCCTGCTGGACCTGCGCGCGGGCGCGGCGCACCTGCGCCTCGTAGTCGTCGCTTTCGAGCCGTGCGAGGACCTCGTTCTCGCGTACGTAGCTGCCCTCCTCGACGCGCAGTTGCGCCAGGCGGCCTTGTATCTTTGCCGAGACGACGGCCTTTCGGCGCGCCACGACATACCCGGACGCGGTGAGGATTGCGGTTCCCATGGACTGGCCGGCTCCGGCCTGTTCGATCACCGGACGGGTGGTGTCGACCTCGGTGGCCGCAAACGCCGCCCGCGACCGCCACGCCAGCGCGCCAGCCGCCGCGAGCACGACCAGGACCGCCAGCGTAATCCAGATCCCCTTGCGCGAACGCGCCGGTTCAGCGTCCAGACGCAGGGAGGCCAGTTCATTCTTCAGGTCAGTCACACCGTGCTCCAGGGTTCCCCCATTGTGCCCCGGGATGGCCGGACGCCGTATGTGCCGGACGTCACGGCCGAAGGCGGGGCATCCCGACCAGCGCTGACGTCAGATTGTGGGACGAATTCCGCCTCAGAATTCTATTCTGAGGTCCGCTACGAGCGGGAGATGATCGGATGCCATCAGAGAAAGACGCGTGCGGGGCAGTTCGAGTTTCACGACCTCCACGGTTCCCTCGTAGTAGATGTGATCGAGGTGCACGACGGGGAAGACGCCCGGATATGTGCGCCGCCGACGCAGATGCGCGCGCAGGTCGATGCTCTGCAGTTTTGCGGAGAGCATTCGCGTGGCGAGCCCTTTCATCCATTCGTTGAAATCGCCGAGGACGATTTTGGGCCGCCCGACCCGGTGGTCGTGCACGATCGTGCCGAGGCGCCCTGCCTGATAACGGCGCTCGAGAAACGCCGTGCCCAGGTGCACGTTGTAGAGGTGCAGGACACTGTTGGCGATGGCGATGTCGACGCGCTGGCAGCAGCGGGGCTCGCACGTCTTCCACGACAGATCGTACTGGGCGTGATGCCGGATCGGATGTCGGCTCAGCACGACGTTGCCGAACAGAGATCCGCGGATTTGGCGCGCCGGCGCCATGACCCATCCCATGCCGAGCTGCGCTCCGAGCTCCTCGGCGTGCCCGGCCGCGTGCGAGCTCGCCCCGACCACTTCCTGCAGCGCGATTACGTCGGGCTCGATCCGGCGGATGACCTCCGCGATTCGCGACGGGATGGTGCGACCGTCGAGACCGCGACAGCGGTGAATGTTGTACGTGGCGATGCGCAGCGTGCGCGTGCGGCCGTGGCCGTGATCGACGACCATCACTCCCAATATGTGAGCGTATGATAGACACGCGGTGTCGTCAAAGCTGGCCGCGGCGGCGGTCGCGCTCGCGTTCGTGTCGGGGTGCTCGCATCAGCCCGAGCGCCTACGGATCGAGGGCCGGACGCTCACGGTCTTCAACGACAGCGGCCGGGCGTGGCGGTCGGTCGAGATCTGGGTCAACTATGGCAAAACTGACAAGCGAAGTGGAAGTCGTGTGTCCATGCTGTCACGCCACGCTCGTGGTGGATGTGAACCTCCGGCGCGTCGTGTCGCACCAGGAAGCGGAGCGCGCGGACAAGCCGGAGCTCGACGACGCACAGCGAATTCTCTCGGAGGCCGCCGCCCGGCGCGAAGCGCTCTTCCAGCAGTCGGTTGAAACCGAGAAGACGAAGGGCGATGCGCTCGCGAAGCGGTTCGAGGAAGCGCTGCGCCAGGCGCGTCAGGAGCCGATCACCAAGCCGACGCGCGATTTCGACCTCGATTGAGCGATTGAGTACGTACGACTGAGTCAACCTCGCTCCCGAAACACCCGGGGCAGCTCGGTCCACCGCTCGCGGCGCTTGTAGTACTTCCAGGGCTTGTAGCCGTGCGCCTCGTGGAACGCGCGATAGCGCTGCCGGAGCGTCTTGATGCGCCGCGTGGACGACCGGATTTTGCGGTGCGGCCACTCGAGGAGCATGCGCTCCACTTTCCAGACGTTCCTCTCGGATAACCGCCAGTCGTAGTCGCCGAGCGCGCGAAGGTCGGCGACGCCGTACGCCTTGATGCCGCCGGTGAAGTCGACATACTCGTCAACATAGCTGAGCGCGAGCGCGCGTGGTGTCCGGAAAACCGGCTTGCGGCCGTGCAGGCCGGGGTCACGCGATCGCGCGACCGAGCCCCAGCCCGTCGACGTGCGGTACACGAAAATCACGTGATCGAGCAGGTCGATCGACTCGAAGCTGAGCACGAGCGGCGGATACCCATGCTGTTCGAGTATCGTGGCGGCGGTGAGCGCCGCCTCGAGACAGTGTGCCGTGCCGGTCCGGACCACGCCGCGGAAGCTGCGAAGCGTGCCGCCACGCTGCTCGTCGTTGTAGGGGAGCTCGTTGAGCCACCGCTGGACCGCGAGCGGTGTCGTGAGCCGCCTCACGATGCGCCGCTCCTCCCGCGTCAGCGGCATCGCGGGCGGCGTCACACGCTCACTCGGCCTGAGCCGGTACAGCCTTGAGGTCGACAAGCAGATCGGTGGGCGTCCAGCTGTTGCCCGTGTGGACCTTCACCAGGCGGCCCCGGGGGTCGAGGATCGCCGTGCGCAGGTTGTGCGTGATCTCGCCGCAACCGAAATTCCCCGCAATCGAATCATCTTGTGTACTCTAACAACTTTCACGGCGATCGACTACGGAGGGCGCGAATGGCCGTCTGGGTGGGGACGTCCGGCTACAACTATCCCGAATGGAAAGGCAGCTTCTACCCGCAGGATCTGCCCGCCGCGAAGATGCTGCCGTATTACGCCGAGCGGTTTCCAACCGTCGAAATCAACTACACGTTCTACCGGACGCCGAACGAGAAGATCCTCGATGGGTGGAACCGCGCGACGCCCGACACGTTCAAGCTCACGCTGAAGGCGCCGAGGCGGATCACGCACGATGCACGCCTGCGCGAATGCGGCGACCGCGTGCGCCAGTTCCTCGAGACAGCCGCGACGCTCGGGCCGAAGCTCGGCGCGCTGTTGTTTCAGCTCCCGCCGAACCTGAAAAAAGACCTCGCGCTCTTCGACGCGTTTCTTGACACCTTTCCGCCGCGCGTCTGCGCGGCGTTCGAGTTCCGACATGCCTCGTGGCTCGATGAGGAGGTGTACGCCCGCCTGCGGGCGCGAAACCTGGCGCTCTGCGTCGCCGAGAGCGAGAAGCTCTCGACCCCGGTCGAGATCACCGCTGATTACGCGTATTTCCGCCTGCGCGATGAAGGCTACACGCCTGACGACATCGCGCGGTGGGCGGACACGATACAGGCGAGCACGTCGGGCTGCACCGATGTGTTCGTCTACTTCAAGCACGAAGAAGCTGGGAAGGGTCCTGAGTTCGGGCGGATGCTGATGGAACGGCTGCGTGCGTCGATGCAAACCTGACGATCTCGCGCTCGGCCCAGTAGCCGTCGTACCCCTCCGACGCGCGCTCGACGAACGCGCAATGCCCGCCGTGCTCGATGATCGCGACCGTGATGAAGGGATTGCTCGCGACCTCGGGTCGGCGGAATGGTTCCGAAGGGACGAACGGATCGTCATGCGCGGTGAGGATGAGTGCCGGCACGCGGACCCGATCGATCACGCGGATCGCGCTCGCGCGATAGTAGTAATCGCTTGCATCACGGAAGCCGTGGTGAGGGGCGGTGTACGCCTCGTCGAACTGCCGGACGGTCCACACGCGTCGCAGAGCATCGAGCGAGAAGACACCGGGAACCGCGGCGGCCTTCCGTCGCATGCGGCCCTTCAGGTTCCGGACGAAGTTCCACTCGTAGATGACGTTCGATCGTCTTTCCAGCGCCTCCACGCAGCACGCCAGGTCGATGGTCGGCGAGACCGCACAGACGGCCTTGAGCTCCTCTGGCGCGGAGTCGCCCAGCTCGCCTGCCAGCTTGAGCGTCAGGTTCCCGCCGAGCGAGTAGCCGGCGATCACAATCGACGAGATGCGGTCGACCTCGATCAGCTCGCGCAGCACGAAGAGCGGATCGTGCGTGAGGCCCGAATGATAGAGCCCGCGCGACAGGCGCTCGGTGCCGCCGCAGTTGCGCTGATTCAGCCTGACGACGTTCCAGCCTGCGGCCCAGGCTTTGTCGGCGATGCCGCACATGTAGTGGGCCAGGCTCGAGCCCTCGAGCCCGTGGAGCAGGAGGATCGTCGACCGTTCCCACGGACGGGGATGCCAATGACAATGCGCGAGCACGCGCGCGTCCGCGGCCACGTCGAAGTATCGAACGTCCGGCGCCGGGAGTCGTGGAAAGCGGCGCGGCTTCGCCCACGCGTAGAGCGTCTGTGTGTGCCCGCCCGTGAACCGGGGGGTGAAGGGGCTTGTCTGGAAGGTCATGTGGTGTTTTCAGCTTATCGTACGTAGGCCGCGTCTTTAGATGCGGCCCCGCGCCGGGTCTAACGAGTCAAGGGCTCTGCCGGGCTCTGCCCTTGATATCCTGGCAGAGCCCTTGACTAGTTAGACCCGGCCTACGTACGTCTGGTGTCGGAGACTGACGATGGATCGCACGCTCGAATCGACACTGCTTCACATCGCGCGCACGCGGCTGGTGCACGACTTTCCCGGTCAGATCAACGCCTGCCTCGACGTGCTGGACGAGGCCGACCTCTGGTGGAGGCCCAACGAGCAGACCAACGCGGTTGGCAACCTCGTGCTGCACCTGGCCGGCTCCAATCGCTACAACCTCGGTCACGTGATTGCCGGCGCCGCTGACGTGCGGGACCGCGACGCGGAGTTCGCGGCGCGCGGCACGCATTCGAAGGCCGACGTCCGGAAGACATGGGACGAGGCCGTCAAGCTCGGGGACGAGGTGCTGGCCGGCCTCGACCCGTTGCGCCTGATGGAGACGACCGAGCGCGGCGGCAAGACGACCACCTTCGCGCAGGTCCTGCTGCACGTGCTCGGTCACGTCGGCGTTCACCTGGGCCAGATCGTGTACGTCACCAAGCAACTGAAGCCGGGCGCGCTCGACGAGATCTGGATGAGGATGCGCGCGCGATAGTCCGTTATGCGGCGAGCAACGAGAATTCTTGTGTCCATTGTGGCCCGCATAACGGACTAGGCGCGCGAAGCGCGCCAAGAAGACACTTGACCAGGCAAGGGCTCTGTCAGGATATCAGGGACAGAGCCCTTGACTGGCGCAGCGGCCCGCCTATCGCAGCGCATAGACGCTGAACTGCGCGTTGCGATAGGCGAGGGGCAGATTCAAGGCCGCCGGCGTGACGAGATAGTCGAGGTCGTACCGGGCGGCCAGCTCCCGGGCGCGCTCTCCCGTGAGCGCGCTGAAGTCGCCGAGCGCCTGCGCCCGCTCCAACACACGCGTGGCAATCGGCCGGGAGTACATCGCCAGCGCCGAATCCTTCACGTCCTCGAGGAACACGTCGCGCGCGGCGCTGACCCGGACGCTCGTGCCGTACTTCCACGCGTGTCCGGGGTCCGCGAGCACGTTCACGCCGAGCGGCTGCGACGCCAGCCATCGCGTGATGTCAATCCACGGTGATGCCGGCTCGTCGAACGCAAACAGCGTCCGCTCGGGGTGCTCGATCTCGATGATGTATGCGCCTCTGGCGACCGACGCCACGAACAACAGCGCCGCAAGCGCTCTGGTGGCGGTGGCGCGCCCGTTTCCGACCAGACCCACGACGTACATCGTGGCCAGCAGATCGACAAGCCAGAACACGCGGGAGATCTGCAACTGGACGGCCACGGCCACGCCCGCGGCCACCGCGGGCAGCGTCACGAGAAAGAGGGCGGTCAATGCCAGGGCGCCGGCCACGAGCCCCTCGTCCTCGGCCGTGGCTTCCGCACGTCTGCGCCGCATGGCGTACGCCCACACCAGCACGACCACGAGCCCCAGATTGGCGACCCAGGCCCAGAGCGGCCATTCGTTTGGAAACAGCGAGTCCTTGCTTGCGACCGCCTGCCGCCATGTCGCGTCCATTCTCACGAGTCCGTCGCTCAAGGGCCCGGCGGTGATCGTCCAGCCCGCCGCGGCGAGCCCGATCGCGACGACGGTCGTCATCGCCGGACGCAGCCGCGGCGCCGAACGAACGATCGCGACGCCAAGCAGCACGGCGAACCAGATGCCCGTCGTGATGTGGACGAGCGCCGTCACGCCCACGAGCGCGATCGACGTCATCGGACGGCGGCGGAGCAACGCGGCAACCGCGAGCGCGCCGAACCCGAACGCAAGCATGCGGGGATGGAAGTACGCCTCGAACGAGTTCGCGCTCGTCCGCGGGATGCGGTGTCGGAGGGTGAAGGCCGCCGCGAGCGCCGCGGTCATCCAGGCGCTCCGGTACAGCGAGCCGCCGATGAGCGTGAGGGCCGTCCAGATGATCAGCAGCGACGCGAAATACCCCAACGCGAAGACGGACTCGATCGACAGGCCGGTGGCGGCGACGATTCGTGCGATCAGCTCGTCGAGCACCATCAGCCTGGCCTGCGCCTCGATCAGCGGCGCGTCGTGCGGGAACGCGGCCGGGTTCAGCGCCCGCACGACCGCGGGCACGTAGAACGCCTGGTCCGAAACGCCGTACCGATATCCGGCCGCGTTGGCGGTTGCGAGAACAACGAACAGGAGCGCTCCGGCAACCCAGAGTGCCGGTCCCGCCCAGCGCTCCCGCAATCTCATCCCGCAGCTCACGTGGTCCACCCTCGGAATCAACAGGGAGATCGGAGATCTGGGAGATCAAGGAGAAAATCTAGCTCCCTGATCTCCCTGAACTCCCTGTGCATTCTGGATCCGGGTGAACGCCAGTTCTACGCCTCGTCGGCGCTCGGGCCGTAGATCGACGGCACCGGGATGTCGTTCAGTCGCAGATAGACACTGAGCTGGCCGCGGTGGTGAATGACGTGGTTCACGACGAACGAGCGCCACACCGCCGCCTTGGGCATCGAAAAAACGGTCTCACCGTGGCGCTTCAGCGACCATGGCGCCATCAATTCCGCATCGGTCTTCGACGCGAGCGCCGCGCGCGTGGCGGCGACGTGGCGGTCGAACAGCTGCAGCAGCTCGGTGCGCGACTTCACGGGCGAGGCTGGAGGAGTGGCTCCGACATCGATTTCAGACTGGTTCAGCGTGATGTCGCCCCAGCTCGCCAGGTTGGCCAGGTGCGTCGCGAGCCCCCCGAGCGACATCGACTTCGCGTGCGGCTTCCAGTCGAATCGCTCGTCCGGCAGCCGCTCCAGCAGCTTCCGCGTGGTCGTCATTTCATGGTCGAACTCGGGCAGCAAGGCATCGACGATGGGCATGAGGTCCTCAGATAAAGGTCAAAGGTCAAAGGTCAAAGGTCAAAGGTCAAAGGTTAAAGGTCAAAGGTTAAAGGTCAAAGGTTAAAGGTCAAAGGTCAAAGGTCAAAGGTCAAAGGTTAAAGGTCCAAGGTCCAAGGTCCAAGGTCCAAGGTCGAAGGTCGAAGGTCGAAGGTCGAAGGTCCAAGGTCTCTTCGGCTCGGGGCTCGGGACTGGCCGCTCGGGGGCCCCAGCTGGGAGTCGCCCCGAGCCTCGAGCCCGGCTTTACGAGCTGCTCACAACGTGACAGTGATAGCAGCCGAAGGCGTCGCGCGCACGGTTGTACTCATACGTCTTTGCGAAATCGTACGCGGGACGGCGTAACAACGCGGCCATGCCCGGCACGACCACGCCACGCATGCGGGCCGCAATCGCGAGGTTGCGCTCCTGCGCGACGTAGCCGTGCAATGCATTGCGCATCTGCGAGTCGGAGCCCGCCGCCGAGGCCAGCTCGCGCACCGCAGGCTCCGGCAGCGCCCGCACCGCCGGCATCCGCCAGCCTCTTTCCTCTGCGTCGGCGCCGTGGCAGGTCTCGCACCGCACATGGCCCGGACCGACCACCGGTTCCAGGGCCACACGCGCCCACGGCATGACCTCATCCTCCATGAAGGCCACGATGTCCGCCCGGCTTCGCTTGACCCCATTCGGACGGATCGGATCGTCGGGTCCGTAGGACACCCGAACCTCGTGGCCGCTGAGCCCGATGACGATCAAGACGAGCGTCAGCAGGACGAGGGCGGGAGCAATCAACGTCGCCTGCAGCCGGACCGTTGGCGGAAGGCTCCACAGCGCAAACGCGGAGAGGTCCATGACTCCTTCATCCGGCGGCACACCCCACAAGTCGCTCAGGAGCAGGTTCAGCCGGAGCGCCGTCCCGCGCGCGCCAGCGACGCGGACGCGGATGCTGCGGTCGCCGGCACGAGCCGACGTGATGACCACGGTGCCCACGCCCGTGATTCGTTCGATCAACGAAGGGACGACATGGATGGATGCGATGTCGTGGAGAGCGATCTCAGCGACCGGGATCCCCCGACGGAGCTGTACCACACGAAAATCGGAAACGCCGAGGCGATGGCTTCGCCATCGGACGCGTTCCCACGGTAGAGGAAAGGAAGAGGACATCGGCCTTCGGGCCCACTCTAACGCAAAAAGCGGCCCCGAAGCAGCCGCCGCCGTCAGATTTCATTCATGATTCATGATTCGTGATTCATGATGGGGCCGTCGATGCGGAATCACGAATCAAGAATCAAGAATGAAGCTATGAGGGCCGTCGCCCGAAATCCACTTTGGGCACTTGTTTGGCTTCCGGCGGAGCGTTGAACACGGGGTACTCCTTGAAGCCGAACACGCGTGCCGTGAGGTTGGACGGGAACTGCCGGCGGCTCGTGTTGTACTCCTGCACGCGCTCGTTGTAGCGCATCCGCTCGACCGCAATGCGGTTCTCGGTGCCGGAGAGCTCATCCATCAGGCGGTTGAACGATTCGTTGGACCGCAGCTGCGGGTAGTTCTCTACGACCACGAGCAGGCGCGCCAGCGCAGCGCTCTGCTGGTTGGCGGCGTCGATCGTCTCTTCGGGCGTGCGTGCGCCGGCGAGCTTCGCGCGCGAGTCGGCAATCCGGCCGAGCACGTCACGCTCCTGCTGCGCGAATCCCTTCACCGATTCAACGAGGTTGGGAATCAGATCGTTTCTGCGCTGCAATTGATTCTCGACCTGCGCCCACTGAGTTTTGATCGCTTCTTCCTGGCTCACGAAGCGGTTGTACGAGCACCCGGATAAGAAGACTGCCGCGCCGATCACGAGGGCGATCATCATGCGGGAACGAATATGTCGAGTCATCGGAAGTCCTTTGCATCCTGTCGCGGGCGTTTCATCGCCGCCAGGCACCGCTCCTTCGTCACCACGAGCCGCCGGCACCGCCGCCGCCGCTGCGGCCGCCGCCGAAACCACCAAATCCGCCGCCAAACCCGCCGCCAAACCCGCCGCCGCCAAACCCTCCGCCGCCGAACGGGCCGGCGCCGCTGTGCCAGCCGCTCCACGGCCCGCCGCCCCATTGACGGTAGCGGCGGCGCGTCCCGCCGCCGACGGCCGACGCGATGGCTCTCAGCACGAAGAACATCACGAAGAGCCCGATGAGCAGCATCGCGCCCGACCCCGTTTGCGGTTGTCTCCCGCGGGATGTGGGCCGACCACCCTGCAGCGTGACGTTACGGGCTTCGGCAATGCGCGAGATCACGCGCGAGACGCCCGCCAGCAGTCCCGGGCCGTAACGGCCCTGTCGAAACTCGGGGAGGATGTACTGGCGGATCGTCTCGCCTGCGAAGCCGTCGGTGATGAACTGCTCGAGGTCGTAGCCGACCTCGAACTCGACCCGCCGGTCCTTGACCGCCATGACAATCAGCAGCCCGTTGTCCTGGCCCTTCGCGCCGATCCCGCGGCCGTGGTTTTCGAAGAGCTTCACGGCCATGGATTTGAGGTCAGCGTAGGGCTTGAACGTCTCCACGGTGGCCACGACCACCACGTCGCCGGTCGCCTGCTGCAGCGATCGAACGAGCGAGTCCATCGCCTGCGCGCTCGCAGGGTCGATGACGTGGGCGAAGTCGTTGACCGGCTGCGTGAGCTCCGGCAGCTCCTGCGCGGCCGCGCCGACGGCGGCCACGAAGCACACGATGAAAATCACGCCACGAAGGACACGAAGATCGCGAAGGAAAACAAACCAAGAAAACTTCGTGTGCTTCGTGACAGGACCTGGGTCACAGCGCGCCATTTGGTTGCGGCTATGCCGCGCTGTGACCTTCGTGGCTGACGTCGTCGTGGGCTTCGTGGCGAAGGTCATCACGTCGTCCACGCGTCGACGAACCGGGCGAGTTGCTCGACGGTTGCGAGATAGTCGGGAAAGAGCCGAGCCGGATCGGCTGCGGAGACCCCGCGCGGCCGTTCGAGCATCAAGACATCGCCCACGATCACGTCTGACAGCCCGGCAAGGCGCGCGCCCTCGCGCGTCGCGCCGGCCCTGTCCTTTACTGGGACGTCATGAAGTCGTGCGACGTTCCGCAGGAGCGCCGCGAACGCGGGCGCCGACGCGACCACCAGCGCCGCGACCTCATACGGACGGCCGCCCGTCTCCAGGAACCCTTCGCGGAGGTGAACAAGAAGGCTCTTGGCCTGCGTCTCGCACGCGCGGCGCAGGTCTTCCGGCGCGATGGTCACGCCCGCAAATGGCTCCTCGCCGTACACGCGCGTGTGCGCGCGGATCATTTCCGCGTACTCGAGCGGAAACGCATCCAGCGAGCGGCCGAACTCGACGGCCGGCATGAGCAGCGGAACGGCCAATCCCTGTCGCTTCCACCTCGACGCATAGCGCGCGCACGCCTCGAGGTCCGGGCCGCGGAGCGTTGTGACGAGCGCGAGGCACGAGACCGGTTCGCTGTTGCCCGCGTCCTCTGCGTGCGGACCGTATACCACCACCGACTGTAAACGCTCGTGGAACACCGTACGGAGGTCCGCAACCAGCGCGTCCACTGCGGGCCGCCACGTTGCCGTCGCCATCAATTCATTCTAGTAGAATGAGTCGGTGCAACTGCGCGAGCTGAACGTCGGCTGTTTCGGCGGCGGTACGGGTCTTCCGAGCCTGCTCGGTGGTCTCAAGACCAACCCCTGGCTTCGTCTCAACGCCGTCGTCACGATGTTCGACAGCGGCGGCAGCTCCGGGCAATTGCGCGACGAGCTCGGCGTGCTGCCGCCGGGCGACGTGCTCAAGTGCGCGCTGGCGCTCGCGCGCAACGAGGGGGAGGCGCGACGCGTCCTGCTGTCGCGACTGCCGACGATCGAGCACCACGACCGGCTCGCCGGTCACACCGGAGGCAACCTGCTTCTGTCGATGATGGAGCAGTACAGCGGGGATTTCCTGGCCGCGGTGGACGGCCTCCGCTCGCTGCTCGGCTGCAAGGGACGCGTCTGGCCCGTCAGCGTGCAACCGGCATCCGTGTGCGCCGAATACGGAGACGGATCGCAGACGCGTGGCGAGGTCGAAGTCGATGCGGGGCAGACGCGGGGTCACCAGGTGCGTCGGCTCTGGCTCGAGCCCGAGGTGTCGATCCATCCCGCGGTCGCGGACGCGATCCGTCAGTTCGACGCGGTTCTGATTGGCCCTGGCAGCTTCTTCACGAGCTTGATGCCGCCTCTGCTCGTCCGTGGCGTCGCCGACGCGCTTGCCGACGTACGCGGCCCGATCATCCTCATTGCGAACCTGCTGACCGAAGGCCGCGGCATGTCAGGCTTCACCGCGGCCGATGCCGTCCAGTGGGTCTCGCGCGCCATAAAACGCCCCGTCGACGTGGTGATTGCCAACACCGGCCGCCCGTCGACCGACGCGCTCGCCCGCTATGCCGCGGAGCACAAGCTGCCGCTCGAGCTCGGTGCGCTCCAGTCACCTCCCGAAACCGTGCTCGGGCAGTTCTGGTGCAGAGAGATCGCCCGTCACGATCGCCGCCGGCTGTCGTTTGCGGTGTGGAGCGTGCTCTCGGAACGGCTGCTTCAGCACACGCCCGACGCGGCGAAGGTGACGACGCTCGCCAAATAACCTAGGTCAAAGGTCAAAGGTCAAAGGTCAAAGGTAAGGTAAGGGCAAAGGTTCAGGGTGCCAGGTGTGAGGTCCCACCTTACCCTACACCTTTGACCTGTACCTTTGACCTGTACCTTTGACCTCGCTTTTGACCTTTGACCTTTGACCTTTGACCTTTGACCTGTGGTTGTGCGTCGTCGGCTTCCGCGCAACGGGTTTCTTGGGTGAGGCCGCCACACGTGGCCGCGCGCGCGGCGTCGCCGTGGGACGCGCGCCGCGGAGCTCGAGCGCGCGCTGAATGATCTTGGCGAACATCGCGCCCGTTTCGCCGCCCTGCGCCGGACGGTTCGAGACCCAGATGTCGGGGTTGCCCTGGGCGAGGATGTCGGCGAAGTCGCCTTCGCTTTTCACGCTGACCGGAGCGAACTCCGTGATGTCGACCTCGCCCGCCCACTCGTCGCGGTGCTTGATTAACAGCCAGCTTCGTCCGGTGCCACCACCCGGACCGCCCTTCGTGCGGACGAGCACCCAGGACCCTTTCAGCTTGTAACCGTCGAGCCTGAACTTCAGATCGCCTTTCCGTAGCGCGGCGTCGACGTCATCCGTCTCGGGCGTCCAGGTTCCGACATCCCACAGCATGACGATTCCGGCGCCGTACCCGGACGGAATCACACCTTCGAACTCACCGTACTCGACTGGATGGTCCTCCACGTGCATCGCGAGTCGCTTGGTCTTCGGATCGAGCGAGGGCCCTTTCGGCACGGCCCACGAGAGCAGCAGGCCGTTGTGCTCGAGGCGGAAGTCGTAATGGAGATGGCTGGCCAGATGCTTCTGCACGCAGAAGAAGCGCGGCGTCTTTCCCGCCGGCGATCGATGCGGCGTGTCGCCGGACGGCTCCGGGGACTTTGTGAAATCGCGCTTGGCGCGGTATTTCTCCAGCGCCATCGCTACGCGCCTCCGTGCTCGAGCCGCGTGACCGGCCGGGCGATGAGGAACATGACGAGACCGGCTGCGATGCCGAAGGTCGCCACGGCGCCGAAGAGCGCGGGCAGCGTCCACGTCTCATAGAGGCCGGCGATCCGGCCGCCGATGTAGTTGCCGGCCGACAGCGCCAGGAACCAGAAGCCCATGATCAGGCCGCCAATCCGCATCGGCGCCAGCTTGGTCATCGCGCTCATCCCGACGGGACTGAGCGCGAGCTCGCCGCACGTGTGGAGAAAGTACACGGCGACGAGCCACCAGGGGCTGACCATGACGCCGCGTCCGGCCAGTGTCGCGGCGCCCGCCAGGACGGCGAAGCCGGCGCCGACGAGCACGAGCCCTCCGCCGAACTTCGTCGCGCTCGAGGGTTCCTTCCCCCGCCGTCCGAGCCGTATCCACATCCACGCGAAGACCGGCGCGAGCGTGATGATGAACATCGAGTTCAGCGCCTGATACCAGCTGCTCGGGAACCGGTAGCCGAAGATCGCGTTGTTCGTGGCGCGGTCCGCGAAGAGGTTGAGCGTGCTTCCCGCCTGTTCGAACTCGGACCAGAACAGCGCGGCGGCGAGGAAGAGGACCACAATCACGTACATCCGCTTGCGCTCAGCGCGGGTGTAACCCGGCGAGAAGAACATCCATCCGAGGAACGTGACGGTGAGGCCGAGCAGCAGATATCCTGCGGCGTCGGCTACCTGCCTCGCCGTCACCGGGAGCAGGCCCGTATACGCGCCCGCCGCGAAGACCGCGAGGAGCGCGACAACGATCGCCGTCCATCGCGTGGCCTGAGTGCGTTGGCGACGCTGCGCGTGCGGCGATCCGGCATCCGCCGGCGCAAGTCCCGCGTCGCCCAGAAGGCGACGGCCGAACATGTACTGAACAAGGCCGATGGTCATCCCGACGCCCGCGGCGCCGAACCCGATATGCCAGTCGACGCGCTGCCCGAGGTAGCCGCACACCAGCGGCGCGATGAAGGCGCCCGTGTTGATGCCCATGTAGAAGATGGAGTATCCGGCATCGCGCCGCGCATCCTCCAGCGAATACAGCCGTCCCACGATGACGCTGACGTTGCCCTTCAGCAGCCCTGTGCCGAGCACGATCAGCAGAAGGCCGAGATAGAACGTCGCGAGCGAGGGCACCGCCATGCTGAAGTGGCCGGCCGCGATGAGGACGCCGCCGTACAGCACGGCCCGCTGCGCGCCGATCAGGCGATCGGCCACCCATCCGCCGGGCAGCGTCGTCAGGTAGACCATCGACGTGTAGAGGCCGTAGACGGCGCCCGCGGTGGCCGTGTCGAAGCCGAGGCCGCCAGCGGCCGGCGCGGCAGTCATGAACAGGATGAGCAGCGCGCGCATGCCGTAGTAGCTGAAGCGCTCCCACATCTCGGTGAAGAAGAGCGTGGAGAGGCCGCGCGGATGTCCGAAGAAGCTGTCGTCGTAGGGAGCAAGCGCGGGCGCGGCGACGGGTCGTCCGGCGGCAGACGGCATGTCAAGCAAGGATAACCCAGGCAAGACCCTCCCGCGGGATATCAAGGCAGAGCCCTTGACTGGCCCGTTATGCGGCCACACACGCGAATTTTGTACTCGTTGTGCGACCGCATAACGGGCGAGGCGCGCGGAGCGCGCCAAAAAGACACTGGCAACCAGTCGCGGGCTCCGCTGGGATATCACGGGCGGAGTCCGTGACTGGTTAGAATGTGAGCATGCGGGCGCTGCTGATTTCGACGTATGACCTCGGCCGTCAGCCGTTCGGGCTGGCCTCGCCGGCTGCGTGGCTGCGCCGCGAGGGTGTGGAGGTCGCCTGCGTTGACGTCTCGAAGTCGCGCCTCACCGACGAGGAGATCG
>DASYQV010000162.1:0-14968 GCA_036005125.1 Vicinamibacterales bacterium | reverse complement strand
CGTGCGGCGGCGTCAGTAGATCAAAGGTCAAAGGTCAAAAGGCAAAGGTCAAAGGTCAAAAGGCAAAGGTCAAAAGGCAAAGGTCAAAGGTCAAAGGCGAGGTCAAGGGTCCAAGGTCCAGGCGAGGTGGGCCGCATCTTCAGATGCGGCCCACCTCTGACCTGAACCCTTGACCGAGACCTCTGACCTGAACCCTTGACCGAGACCTCTGACCTGAACCCTTGACCGAGACCTCTGACCTGAACCCTTGACCGAGACCTGTGACCTAAAACCTTTGACCTAAAACCTTTGACCTAAAACCTTTGACCTAAAACCTTTGACCTGACCTTTGACCTTTGACCTTTGACCTTTGACCTACGATTCTGACCGCACGATGCCCCGGATCATCGGATCGCTGAAGCGTGACGCGATTCTGGCAGCCCAGAACGCATCGGCGGCATCCATCTGCTCGAAGGCAGGCTGTGGATCCTCGGTCTTCCATTTCCGGGGTTCGAAGAAGTCGGCCTCGATATTTCCGAGCGAAGGATCCTTCGGATAACGGACCTTCATCCAGCCGCGCTCCCACAGACCGAACGAGACAAGGCCCTTGAGAATCTGGCCACCGTCGATGAGGTACTCATTGCCGCCGCGCGGTTGTTGCGCGGAGGTGCTGCCGCTGCCGAGATTCGATCCGAAGTCCCTCACGACAACGGCCAGGAGGAGGTAACCCGTGCCCGGCTCGCCGGTCCATTGCCAGAGTCCGGCAGCCGAGACGACGCCGCACGCGCCAAACATGACACGGAGACGCGCTGATGGAAGGTGGAGTTTCCGTACGCAGATCTGATCTCCGAAAACGTCCGTCGAACATCACACGTCGCCGAGTACGAGCTGTTCGATGCGATCCCGGACGTCTTCCGGCAGCAGCGGTACTTCGACGTCTTCATCGAGTACGCCAAGCACGATCTCAAAGGGCGAAAGGCAAAGGGCAAAGGGCAAAGGGCAAAGGTCAGGTCAAAGGTGTCACAGGTGTAGGTGTAGGTTAAAGGTGTAGGTTAAGGGTCCAGGTTCCGCAGGTGCAGGTTCCGCAGGTGCAGGTTCCGAGGTGCAGGTGAAAGGCATACTCAGCTGGGCGTTGAACGCTGTCGCGTGACCCTGGTCCTTTGACTTATGCCTGTAACCTATACCGGTGACCTCTAGACCTGTGACCTAGACCTGTGACCTAGACCTGTGACCTAGACCTATGACGTAGACCTGTGACCTAGACCTGTGACCTACACCTTTGACCTGACTTTTGCCCTTTTGACCTTTGACCTTTGACCTACGCATGACCTCTCACGCGATCGTCGGCACAGCGGGCCATATCGACCACGGCAAAAGCTCGCTCGTCCTCGCGCTCACGGGCACGGACCCGGACCGCTTGAAGGAAGAGAAAGCGCGCGGGATCACGATCGAGCTGGGGTTCGCTCATACGATCGAGCGCGGTATTACTCTTTCGTTCGTCGATGTCCCCGGGCACGAACGGTTCGTGAAGAACATGCTGGCGGGCGTCGGCGGCATCGACCTCGTGATGCTCGTCGTGGCGGCCGACGAGTCCGTGATGCCGCAAACACGCGAGCACTTCGAGATTTGCCGGCTGCTCGGCATCCCTGCGGGTTGTGTGGTGCTCACGAAATCGGATCTGGTCGACGCGGACACGATCGAGCTGGTGCGGCTCGAGGTGCGCGACCTCGTGGCCGGGTCGTTCCTGGAGGGTGCGCCGATGCTCGCCATGTCTTCCCGCACCGGCGAGGGCCTGCCGGAGTTGCGGAGCACGCTGGCGCAGCTTGCAGCCCAGGCGAGAAGTCGTCACCTGGACGGCGCTCCCCGCCTGCCAATCGACCGCGTGTTTTCGATGCGTGGATTCGGGACCGTGATCACCGGTACGTTGGTGTCGGGACGAATCAGAATCGAGGACGAGCTGCTGCTGCAGCCATCCGAGCAGGTCGTGAAGGTTCGCGGTCTGCAGGTGCACGCGCGGCCCCGCGAGGAGGCACGGGCCGGAGAACGCGCGGCCGTGAACGTGGGCGGCGTGGAAGTGTCACAGGTGGCGCGTGGTGAGACGCTGACCGCGCCTGGCGCGCTGAGCGTGACGACACGGTTGGACGCCTGGCTGGAGCTGCTGCCCGAGGCAAAGCCGCTCGCTCATGCCGCGCGCGTGCGGTTCCATCAGGGCGCGGCCGAGCTGCTCGGCCGCGTGGCCGTGTCGGGCGGCGCAGAGATCCAGCCGGGCGACTCCGGCGCCATACGGATTCGGCTCGAGAAGCCGGCCGTCCTGACCCGCGGAGATCGATTCATCCTGCGCGCATACTCGCCGGCAACGACGATTGCGGGAGGTGTGATTCTCGATCCAGCGCCGCCACGGACCGGCGTGCGGACCGTGGCCGGCCGCGCCCGGTTCACGAAGCTTCACACGCAGGGTGACGAGGCGCTCGTCGCGCTCGTCGAGGAATCAGGAGTCGATGGGTTCGCCGTGGCGGCGCTGGCGACGCGAGCCGGCGTACCCATTGACCGAATCGAGGAGACGGTCGGTCGCCTCGTCGCCGCAGGCCGGGTGATCCGCGCTGGACAGGTGCTCGTCGTCCCCGAACGTATCGCGGCGTTGAAGCGAACGCTCGTGGCCGCCCTCGGCACGTATCACCAGGCGCAGCCGCTCCTCGAAGGCATGCCGCGCGAAGAGGCTCGCGAGCGGATCTTCGCCCACGCGCCGCAGGCCGTGTTCGATCTCGTGCTCGGCGAACTGGTCGCCAGCCGGCAGATCGTCGCGCGGGATCGTCTCGCGCTCGCGACGCACAAGCTTGCGCTGTCCGATGAGGAGGCTCGCGCGCGCGACCGGATCGAGCAGGCCTATCGGGAGTCTGGGCTGCGACCGCCCGACGCGGCGTCGATCGCGGCGCAGACCGGTGTCAAGCCGAACGTTGCCGAGCGCGTGACGATGCTGCTCGTACGGCAGAAGGTGCTCGTGCGGCTCGACGACCTCGTGTTTCACCTGTCGGCGCTCGAACGGCTGAAGACCGACGTGCGGGGCCTGCGCGAGACGGGACAATCGGCGACGATCGACGTGGCCGCGTTCAAAGATCGTTTCGGGATTACCCGCAAATTCGCCATCCCGCTCCTCGAGTACCTGGATCGCGAGCGCATCACGCGGCGGGTGGGCGAGACGAGGCAGATCATCGGATAATTTGCGATTCGTGATTTGCGATTCGCGATTTTCTCACGTCGACGGCAGCACGAGAGCCGCGCGCAGCGTGCCCGTGGGTGCCTGTCGCGTGTACATCTGCAGGTACAACCGGCCTTCGATGAGCGCCGCTCGATCGATGTACCCGAGCGATACGGTGCCCGTGGCATTCAGGGCTCCTGGTTCAACCAGCCGCGCGATCAGCGGACCCGTGCCGTCCTTGCTGCCACGGTGCAGCGCGATGACCCGGAGATCGTCGACCGCAACCGTGGCGACGGTTACCTCGTAGGCGAGCGCGCCCGTGGTGGGGTCGTACGTGAACCGCGCCCGCAGCGGACCGTTCCTCGCGTCGAACGTGACCGGTGCGGGCGCTCTGCCGTTGACGAGCGCCGGGGTGCTGAACGGGGTCCTCCGCAGTTTGGCCGCCTGCTCCCAGCCGTAGCCGATCTTCAGCAGGTCGCTCTCGCTCCACGGCCGGCCAAGAAACTCCACACCTATCGGCAACCCGTCGTCGGTGAACCCTGCCGGGACGCTGAGCGCGGGCAGTCCGGACGACGCGCTGAGCTGGCAATTGCTCCCGAGCTGAGGCTCGCCGATCCGCGCAGGCTTGCGGCGGATGGTCGGGTAGACGAGCGCAGCGAGCCGGTGCTCGTCGAGCGTCGCGACGACCGCGTGGCGGATCGCCTCGCGCTTGACGAGCGCGCGGCGGTATGCGTCGCTGTCACGCGTTTTGGTTGCGTTCGATCGTCGCAGCACGGCGTCGACGGCTGTATCGTATAGTCCCAGCTTGAGGATTTCGTCCAGCGACCGCACCGGCGCGCTCTCCCGCAACGCGAGGAACTCCGCGAGGTCGAACTTGAACTCGGAAAGGATTACGCTGCTCTCGCGCAGCAGGTCCGTGAGACCAGGCACGTCGATCTCGACAACGTCAGCCCCTTCCTTCTTCATCTGATCGACCGCGCGCCGCACGACGGCCGACCCTTCTTCGTCGTCGACGAAGTACGCCTTCAGCAGTCCGAGCCGCGCGCCCTTCAGTCCGCCCGGCCCCAGCGCCTCGACATAGCTCGACGGGATTCGGCCCGCCGCTGCTTTCGTAGTCTCGTCGGCCGGATCGACCCCGACCGTCGCGTCCAGCACGATCGCGAGGTCGTGCAGCGTGCGCGCGAGCGGGCCGCCGATGTCCTGCGTCTTCGACAACGGCACAATCCCGGTTCCGCTGGCGAGACCGCGGGTGCCGCGGAGTCCGACGAGGTTGTTGCTGGAGGCGGGAATACGAATCGATCCGCACGTGTCGCTGCCCATGCCGGCGGCAGCAAAATTCGCGGCGATTGCCGCGCCTGTACCGCCGCTCGACCCGCCAGGGGCTCGTGACAGGTCGTACGGGTTGCGTGTCTGCCCAGCGACCGAGCTGACGCTGGTGAGCCCGTACGCGAGCTCGTGCATGTTGGTCTTGCCGATGATCACGGCACCGGCGTCGCGGAGCTTCCGAACCTGGAACGCGTCGGCCTTCGATCGATACCCGGCCAGCGCGAGCGAGCCGGCCGCCGTCGGCATGTCCAGGGTCTCGTAGTTGTCCTTCACGACGATTGGAATGCCGTGCAGCGGGCCGCGCGGCCCCTTGGCCGCACGTTCGCGGTCGAGCGCTTCGGCATCACGGAGAGCGTTCGGGTTGACGATCACGATCGCGTTCAAGTGCGGACCGGTGCGGTCGTACGCGGCGATGCGCGCCACGTACAGCGACACGAGCTGCCTGGAGGTGACCTCGCCCGCCTGCATGGCGTTCTGCAGCTCTGGAATCGTCTTCTCGAGGACCTCGAACCGGGTGGCCTGCGCGAGAAGCGCGGCGCAGGCGAAGAGCACCAGAGCAACCGCCATCATCATGCGCATGGCGGCAAGTTATACCGCATTCGTGTGAAGGATAAACTCACCGCTGCAGCCGTTCGGCAGGAGCCGGCTCTCGGGACCCGACGACCGTTCGTCGCCACACCTGCGGACCGGACAGGCGTTCATGTCGTCCTAGTGTTTGATACAACGTGGCGGAGCGACGGCGTGCAGGCGAAGGCAGGAAAAGCGGCAGCAATCTACGGATTTACCCGCCGCTATCAGGTCGCTCGAGCGCGGCGACCCTGGAGAGCGTCACGCGTGATGGCGATCTGTGGCAGAGTCCTCTGAATGCTACTCTTCCTTGCCACCATCTTTAGCAGTGGCGTCCTTGAAATTGCGAATACCCTTACCGATGCCACGGCCAATCTCTGGCAGGCGATTTGCCCCGAAGATCAAAATGATGATCGCCAGAATGATTAGCAACTCTGGAATCCCAATGCGGCCCATATGTCACCTCGTCCTTGCTGGAACGGCGGCAATTGTACCATGTCTCGCGGCCGGGCTTGGCGGCTCAGACCGCTATACGGCTCCAAACGAGAATTCTCTCCAGCGAGTCATCGGGATACCAAGGCCGAGCCCTTGGCTGGTTCTGCATGCCCAGGAGCCGGTCGCCCAGTTCTCATCGCGCGTGCAACTGGTCGAGGTGTACGCCAGCGTGACCGACGCAAGCGGCGAACCGGTGACGGGTCTCACCCGCGCGGATTTCGAGGTCTACGAGGACGACCAGCGACAGGACATCTCGACGTTTGCGGCCGGAGAGTTCCCGCTCACGGTCGCGCTCGGCGTGGACCGGAGCTGGAGCATGGCTGGCGAGAAACTACAGCTTGCACGGCGGGCCGCAGACGTTTTCCTGCGCGGATTGAAGTCCACGGACCGCTCGATGGTCGTCGCGATCGGGAGCGACGCTGAAATCGTCGCTCCGCTCACGATGGATCGCACCGCGCAGATTCACGCTGTGGCCACGCTCGATCCGTGGAGTACGACCTCGCTGCACGACGCCATCATCGCGGCCCTCGACCGTCTCGAGCCGGAACCGGGCCGACAGGCTCTGGTGGTGTTCTCGGACGGCGTCGATCGCTACAGTCGCGCGACGCCTGCGGAAGTCATCGACCGCGCCCGGCGCAGCAACGCGCTCGTCTACCCGATCGCCATCGGCAAGACGCGACCGCCGTTCCTGGCGGAGCTGGCCGTGCTGACCGGAGCCCGGTCCTTCCTTCTCAAGGACGCCAAGGAGCTCGAAAAGACGCTCGCGACCGTCGCGCGCGAACTGCGGCACCAGTATCTGCTTGGCTACACGCCGGCGCGTCCCATCGAGCGAGGTGAAGGCGACTGGCGATCGATTCGCGTGCGGATCAAATCTGCGCAGCCGGGTCTGCGCGTCCGCGCACGCGATGGCTATATGCCGTAAGAATTATTCTCAGACCAGGTATTCGAAATGGGGCAGTTTAAGAGGTGTCAACGCCGGGCACAGCCGGGGTCCCCGCCGCGCGCTCTTTGCGTGGGGTAGGAGATGCGGTGCAGCAGTGAAGCGGAGCCTGGCCGCGACGTGGTTCGCCTCGGTGTCGGGCGGAGCTTCACTGCTTGCATTGTGCGAGTCACTTCTGCAATATGCACTCTGCAACACCGCTGATCATGTCGCACCCGCTCGTCCTCGCCCTCTATGACGATGTCGCGGCGACGGCCAGGGCGGCACGAGCGCTGCGTGAAATGGGTATCCCGCGCGAGCGTCTGTCGATCGTGGCCCGCTCGCACGACGAAGCCGGAACTCTGGCCGACGCCGTTGACGCCTCGCCGGGGGCCGAGATCGAGGATTCGCGTCCGGCCGCGGTGCTCGGCGAGTTGAGTGCCCATTTCGTGGCCGCGATGGCCGTGGTGATGCCGGGGATCGGGCCCATCGTGGCGGATGGCCCGCTTTCTGCCGAATTCGGGGAGGCGGCAGGCCATCTGGCGGGTGGCCTTGCGAAAGTGCTCATGCGCGCGGGACTGTCCGCGGCCGAGGCAAAGGCGTGGGAGGCCCGCATCAAGGCCGGGGCGTTGCTGCTCGGGGCGCACACCGAGACAGTTTTGCTCCCGAGCGTGCAAGACGCCGTGTACGCTAGCGGCGCCAGGAGCGTTGCAGTCGGAAGATGGGAACCATGACAAGGTTCCCCCACCCAGCCACGGCTTCTGCCGTGACATGCGGTAGAGCAGAGCCCTTGGCTGGTTGGTGTTCTGTCTACCGGAACGGCTTAACGCCGTTCCGCGCTGTCTGCCGGAACGGCTTAACGCCGTTCCTTGGTGAACAGGGGAGCCAGGGATGATCGGCTCGGCGTCTGGTCTTTTTACAGTTGGTGTGTTCCAGGATGTCGCCTGGGCAGAAAAAGGTCTGCGGGCGCTGATCAATCAGGGACTCCCGCTCGACACCCTCAGCGTCTTGGCGAAGGACTCGCCCGAAGTTGCTGCACTAATCGAGAGGGTCTTCGGCGCAGCCGCCGCCACGCTCGAGATTCGCGGTCTGGGCCTGGTCCGCGCGCGGGGGCCCATCGTCGAGGCGCTTCAGGGGTCGGACGGCGAGCTGACTCGTCACGGTGTGGCTGCCACGGCGCGCCGCATCGGTTTCCAGACGCATGACGGGCGGATTTTCGACACGCTTACGAGCCGCGGCGGTGTGCTGGTGTCCGTGACGAGCGATCCTCGGGCAGCGGACGCGCTCGCCATCCTCCACTCGTACGGCGGGGGAAATGCGGCAATCGGCGCGTGGAGTGGTCGCGTCTGAGGACAGGCACGCGTACGGAACTGACTCGTCACGTGTTGGTGACGAGATACAGCACGTGGGTGAAACCGCGTGGAAAGAGACTTGAGTCGCAAGGCGGCTGAGGTACTCGTTTTGCAGTTGCGGCGCCGGCACACGTCAGGGACAATGAGTGAATCCCACTCTTCCGCGGTTATGTCGAAGACAAGCGAATTCGTGAGCCGTGAGGCTGCGCCGGTACCGCCGCATCTGACCGTCCGGCCAGAAGACGTCGGTCCAGTCGAGGTGCCCTTCCTGTTCGCTCAACAGGAGAAGCGGATGGGCCGGGCCCTCGGTGCTTCGCTACTCACCCACGGGGCGTTTCTGGCGCTGGCCATCGGGGTCATGTCGATTGCCCCTGAGCCGGTGCGACACGCCCTCCTGGTCGACCGGCTTCCCAATGAAATTGTGTGGCTGACTGAGCCCGGCCCGGGCGGCGGTGGCGGGGGTGGTGGAAACAAGATGCCGGAACCCCCGAAAAAGGCCGAGCTGCCCGGCAAGGACAAGCTCACCGTCCCGGCCGTGAAGCCGAAGGCGCTTGAGATCAGCGAGCCGAAGCCCGAAGTGCCGCAGCCGGAGCAGACTCTCAATATCCCGGCGCAGACCATGGCCGCCGCAACGACGACCTCGCCGGGCGCGATCGCGTCGGGCCAGACGTCGGAGACCGTGTCGCAAGGGCCGGGCAGCGGCGGAGGAGCCGGCACGGGCACCGGTTCGGGTGTCGGACCGGGTCAGGGGTCGGGTCTCGGGCCTGGCTACGGGGGAGGCACCGGCGGCGGCCCGTATCGGCCTGGCAACGGCGTTCAGTTGCCGCGCGTTCTGTTCGAGAAGAAACCGGCGTATACGGCCGAGGCCATGCGCGCCAAGATACAAGGCGTCGTGCTGCTCGAATGCGTCGTGCTCCCGGACGGGGCGGTGGGCAGGGTTGAAGTGATCCGCTCGCTCGACCACAACTTCGGCCTCGATGACGAAGCGGTCAAAGCGGCCAAGCAGTGGCGCTTCGCCCCCGGTTCTCGCTTCGGCGAGCCGGTCGCCGTCCTCGTCACCATCGAGCTGACCTTCACGCTTCGCTGATCGCATCCCAGCAGATGCTCGGCCTGCACGTACTTCGATGTACGCAGGCCGGGTCTTTCAGGGTTAGCCCGTTATGCGGCCACACACGCGAATTTTGTACTCGTTGTGCGACCGCATAACGGGCGAGGCGCGCGGAGCGCGCCAAAAAGATACTGCGCGAACTAATCAAGGGCTCTGCCCTTGGTATCCCGGCAGAGCCCTTGATTAGTTCTCTTACTGCTGGTTCTGACCTTGTGTCGCGCGAGCGGGCGTCGGCGCCGGAAGCTCCTCGAAGCCGCACAGCGGGCATCCGATCACGGTCTGCCCTTTCGCGAGGTTGAGCCGCTTTCGACGAATCGCCATCTCCTGACGGAACTCTTCGTCGGTCAGCGTGATCGTCGGCATGATGACGATGGCCATGTTGTCGATCGACCGGTGCCCCAGGCCTCCCCAGTTTCTCGGGTCGATCACGTTTCTATTGTTCGCCGTGGTGTCGAAGTACGCCGTGATGTGGAGGAGCGTGCCCTTCGGCAGGATCGGCGCCGCGTCATCCGCGTACTTGTACACGCGCACCCAGTTGTGGTCGTAGCCGGCGCAGCTCAGCGTCTCGGTCCGACCGCCCCAGACCGCTTCCATACACATCCTCACGCCCGCGGCGTGCATGTGGGGCTCGAAGGTGGTCAGCTTCGTGTGCTGCTGCAGCGTGGTGTAGAAATGCACTTCCTGGCCGGCTTTGCTCGGGCGGAGGTCGATCTCGCCGTTGCCAAACGTAAGCTGCCCCACCTTTCGTGTCGGTGCGTACCCCGTCGGATGGAACTTGTACCCCACGCGAAGACGGGCCGTCGTGTCCTCGCTGTTCGCGTGCATGTGAATCGACGGATACGCGAGCTTCGAACCCGCTTTCATGAGCCGGCCGGCATCGGGCTCCAGGATTTCCGCGTTGCGCCCGACCTCGTGCGGACTGCCAATCCCTCCCAGCTCCTTTCCCTCGGCATCCACCAGCGAATGGATCGCATGGTGAAAAATATACTTGCCGCCCATCCCGCCCTGCGCCGTGCTGATCTCCTTGAACTGCACGGCCGAGACGTAACGGTCCTCCGTCAAGCCTGTTGGCACTGGCGGGAGCGCGGCCCACCAGTCCGGCGCGTTGGCTTTCATCGTGACAGGCGGTGAGTCGACAATCAGATCGGGCTGGCCGATATCCCACACGTCGGCGGCGGGAAAGACGCGAAGTGGCGGCATGTCTGCAGGATTGCCGCGCGGCGCGCCGCTATCCACCCATTTCGCGATGGTCGCAATCTGTTCCTCGCTCAGCGAGAAGTCGTCCTTGTACGCCTGGATGCCGACGGTCTTCTCGATGAACCATGGCGGCATCACGCCCATCCGATTGCGAAGGCCGGTCCGCTGCTTGATGCTTCTCGCCCACGGCCGCACGTCTTCGTAGGTGATGAGCGACATCGGCGCGATGGAGTTCGGGCGATGGCAGTTCTGACAGCTCTTCTGCAGCATCGGCGCGATGTCCTTGGTGAAAGTCGGGCCGCCCGCTGCACCGCCGCTCTCCACCCCACCGCGCTCAGAACGAGCGGCGGGGGCCCCGCCCTGGGCCGACGTCCCCGTGGACATCGTCGCCACGATGAGCGCAAGCACCCCCACGATTATCAGACCGATCTTCGGAGCCCGTGGGGTGGGCGCGTTCTTCGAGGGTGTCATCGGGCGGCTCCTCTCAAATTGTCGTGTCCGACTCATGCTATGCGAGCATGCGACGGAAAGCGATGTCAAATTGTTCCTTGGGCAGATGCGACCCCAACGTGCGGTCAGTTCCGACGGGCTACTCCGGAGCTCGCTTGAGTTGACCACACGTAGGCCGGCTCCTTAGAGCCGGCGGGCCGCATCTGAAGATGCGGCCTACGTCAACTCAAACGAGCTCTGGTGTAAACACCGTAACGCCAATCGTTTATTCGAATTCCGCCGGCGCAGAACAAGTTCGTACCGCTCACCTCAGGTCGCGGAAGAAGGCCCGCACTTCGTTGGTCAGGAGGGCTGGCTGCTCGAGCGCCGCGAAGTGACCGCCCTTCGGCATCATCGTGAACCGCCTCACGTTGAATCGCGTCTCGGCCCAGCTTCGGGGCGTGAACCCGAGCTCGCCGGGAAAAGCGGTGCAGCCGGTCGGGACTTTCACGAACCCGGGGATTGGCGCGTAAGGCGGTTCGGGGATGTGCTGTCCCTCATAGTAATAACGTGCTGCCGACGTGGCCGTCTCCGTCAGCCAGTAGATCATCACGGTGGTCAGCAGCTCGTCCTTCGTGAACACATTCTCCGGATCCCCGTTACAGTCGCACCACTTTCGGTACTTCTCGACGATCCACGCCGCGAGGCCGACGGGGGAATCGTTCAGCGCATACCCGAGCGTCTGAGGCTTCGTGCCCTGGATCTCGGCGTACGCGCGCTCATCGCGTCCGAATCTCGGCTCGTCTTTCAATCTGATCTCGTCCGCCGTGAGACCGGCATTCGGGTCCTTGGGATTCGGAGGCGACCCGTTGCACCTATTCAGGTGCAGACCCGCCATGTGGTCAGGATCGGCGAGAGCCATGAGCGTCGCCACGCCAGCCCCGACGTCGCCTGCCTGGACGCCGTACCGGTTGTATCCGAGCCGCCGCATCAGCTCGATGAAGATCCGGCCCGTGCGCTCGCGGGAATGGCCCATGCGGTTCGGCCGCTCGGAGAAACCATAACCGGGTAACGACACGACGACCACATTGAACGCGTCCTCGGGACGGCCACCATGGTTGCGCGGGTCGGCGAGCGGCTCCACCATCTTCGAGAACTCGAAGAAGGTGCCGGGCCAGCCGTGGATCAACATGATCGGGAACGCATTGGGTTCGGGTGACCGGCGGTGGACGAAGTGAATGTCGAGACCGTCGATCTTCGTCTTGAACTGCGGCAGCTTGTTGAGACGGCGCTCCTGCTCGCGCCAGTCAAACTTTTCGCGCCAGTACTTGACCAGCTGCTGGAGGTAGTCGATGTCGGTCCCGTACGTCCATCCGGCTCCCACGAGCTGGTCGGGAAATCGCGCCCGCGACAATCGTTCTTTCAAATCTTTGAGCACGGCCTCCGGAACGGTGATCGTGAACGGCCGGATCGCCGTGTCGCCGGCGCGATCGCTCTGGCCAGCGAAGCCGGCTCCGCCCGCGAACCCCACGACCGCGAGCAGCGCAACGACGAGTGCGAGACGTGTGAAGATCATTTGGGAAGTGCGAACACGAACAGTGCATTGCCAGTCGATGGCCGCTTGATCTCGGGAGTGAGCAGAAGCGGAATGGTCGTTCCCCAGCTCGCCGCTCCGACGCCTGCGGGCACGGCAACATACTGGCGGCCGTTCACGGCGTAGGTGATGGGATAACCTTGCGCCGAGGTCGTCAGCCGGTTCTGCCAGAGGAGCTTGCCGCTGGCGACGTCGTACGCGTTGATGTAACGATTCCAGTCGCCGAGGAAGACCAGTCCGCCTCCCGTGGTCAGCGCCGCCGAGTTGACCGGCGCGCGCTGACGCTGCAGCCAGTTCACGCGTCCCGTGCCGACGTCCATCGAGATGAACCCGCCGAGATTCTCGCCGCTCTCCGGGTGGTGGAAGTTCTCGCGTTTGCCGAGGCCTATCCCGCCGCCGCCTTCGACCTTCTCGACCGCGACAAAGCTTCCCTTCTCGCAGGTCATCTCGATCGGGATGTAAAACGCGCGCGTCTCCGGGTGGTAGGCCATGGCGCGCCAGCTCTTGAACCCCGCCGTGCTCGGGCAGAACTCCAGTATCTGATTGAGCACCGGAACCATCCCTTTCCGGTAGGTCACCTTTCCCGTCCTGCGATCGAGATCGACGATGTTCTGATAGCCGAGGTCGTGGCCGTTGACGAACTTGCCGCTCTGACGATCGAGCTCCCACAGGATCCCGAGCTTGCCCATTTTGAAGAGCGATTTTCGGGAACCGACGTCGACCAGAATGCTTTCGAACACTTCGTCCATGTCGTGGGTTTCACCCGGCAGGAGCTGGTTGTACCAGACGATTTTCCCCGTGTCGGGATTGAGCGCGAGCACGGTATTGCTATAGAGCGCGTCACCGTCGGTGCCGCGCGCGGCCCGCGACCAGGGCTTGGCCTGAGCGGTCGACCAGTAGACGATGTTGAGCGCGGGATCGTAGCTGCCGGTAATCCACGAGTCCGCGCCCGCACGATACAACAGCGGAACATCACCCCAGCTGTCGCCTCCCGGCTGGCCCGGGGCCGCAATCGTGGAGGTGCGCCAGAGCTCCTTGCCGGTTTTTGCGTCGTGCGCGGTGATTGCGCACTTCTCGGCGTGAAAACGCTCGCAGCCCTGGAGGCCTGAAATCACCTTGCCGCGGACGACGAGCGCGGGAGCCGAGTAGTAATACTGATTCTTAGGGTCGCTGACCTGGACGTTCCAGACCACGCGTCCCGTGCGGGCGTCGAGGGCGACCAGATGCGCGTCGGCGGTGTTCAGGAAGATCTTGTCGTCATAGATGCTCAATCCGCGTATCGCCCGAATCGCGTTCGCGTCGCGCCGCTCGCCGGAAAATTCGTGCTGGTACTCCCACAGCAGATCGCCGGTCGCCGCATCGAGCGCCTGAACGATGCTGCCCGGATTGGCCAGATACATGACGCCGTCGTGCACGAGCGGCGTGGTCTGCTGGTTTCCGTCCCGCATGGCCCAGGACCAGGCCATCTGGAGCTGCCCGACGTTCTGGCGATTGATCTGGTTGAGCGGACTGTAGCCCCACCCGTCGTACGTCCGCCGCCAGTGGAGCCAATCCGAGGTAGAGGGGTTCAGCAGCATTTCATCGGTGACGGGGCCAAGCAAGCGCTCTGCCCCCGATGCCCCGGGCAGAGCCGTTGCTTGGCCTCTCCAGTATCTTTCTGGCGCGCTCCGCGCGCCTAGTCCGTTATGCGGTCCCAGAGCGGGGACAAAACTCTCGTTGGAAGCCGCATAACGGACTTGCTGCCTGCCCTGAGCAAGTACGCCCACGGCTGCCATCACGAGGGCGACGGCGACCACCGGTCCGCTTGCGCGACCTTTCATGACTCTCCTCCGCCTTCACGCCTGTGTACGTATCTCAATTCTTGATTCTTGATTCTTGATTTTGATCCCGATCGGAAATCAAGAATCATGAATCACGAATCATCAATAATCCGGTCTAACTCCCTCGACGAAGCCCCTTGTAGAGAAATCGCTGAACGCGACTGCCGCTGGCGCTCTCGCTGACATAGACGTTGTTCTTGGAGTCGACCGCGAGGTTGTGCGCGAGCGTGAAGCCACCGCCCCAATGCCCCGGATGGCCTATCGACCCGATGATCTTCATGTCGCTCCGCCGGAAGACCCACACCCTCTCGTTGCGACCGTCCGCTACGAACCCGAACCGCTGGTCCGCGTCGCGAGAGAACGCCAGGTCGAACACCGAGCCCAGGGGTGGCCTGTTCAAACCCCCTTTGCCGTCGTCGAACGCCCACGCGGCCTGAACGGTGCCTGCTTCGGGTGCACCGAACCAGCCCTCCCTCACGAACGTGCCGTCTTTTCTGAACACCTGTATCCTGGAGTTTGCTCGATCGCACACCCACACGAAATCATCTTTGTCGATGATGACGCAGTGCACGGTATTGAGCTGGGTTCCCGTCACACGAGCCTTGAGCTCGATCGGAGCCGCGTCATCCGGCTTCTTGCCGTACGCACCCCAATGACGCTTGTACGCCCCCGTGTCAGCATCGAAGACAATCACGCGGCGATTTCCATAGCCGTCGGCGATGTACACCTCGTTGGCCTTGGGATCGACCGCAATACCAGTCGGGCTCGCCAGGGCATCCGTATCGTTGCTGCTCTGGCCCTTCGCTCCAGCACGTCCGATCTGCAGCAGGAACCTCCCCTGCCGGGTGAACTTCAGGACATGTGAGCCGCTGTAGTTGCCCAACCAGACGTTGTCCTTGTGGTCCACGTAGATGTTGTGCTCGGAATTGACCCACGGGTAATTCGTCGGCGCGGTCCAGGTCATCTTCGGAGCGGGCCCCTTGGTC
>DASYQV010000161.1:0-2393 GCA_036005125.1 Vicinamibacterales bacterium | reverse complement strand
ACCGGCATCGTCCGAATTCCGGAAATCGATCAGAATCCGGGGGTCGTCCTGCAGAGGGATGTCACCCAGCACCTGGGCGAGCTCGCCAGCGGCGAGTTTGCTCGCTCAACCAGCGCAGCTCACCATCTCGGTGAGCCGCTTCTGCCTTTTCAGAAAGGACATCTGTTCTCTCAACTCCTCGACGTGCGGAGGTAACGGAGCAGACGGAGGAAACGGAATCACGCAGAGAAGCGGAGGAACAGAGACGGCCAGCAGTCCTGTCGTTTCTCCGCGCCTCCGTGTAGGACCGTTATCTCCGTCTTCTCCGTTTCCTCGATCGGGCCGCTACGATCACGCGTGCGTGATGAACTCGTACAGTCGATTGAGCTCGGCTTCCGACGTGAAGTCGATCTCGATTGTACCTCCTGGCCCGCGCCGCACGATTCTGACTTTGGTGCCAAGCGCGAAGCGCATGCGATCTTCGGCCGCACGCGTGTAGACGTCGGACCGTGCCGGCTGGCTCTTCGTGTTCGGCGGCGAGGCCGGCGAGACGAGCCGCTTCACAAGCGCCTCGGTGTCGCGCACGGACAGACCCCGCGCGATGACTTCACGCGCGGCGTGCCGCTGAGTGGCGGGATCGACAATCGCCAGCAGCGCCCGTGCGTGGCCCATCGAGAGCGCGCCGGAGGCGAGCTCCGCACGGACTTCCTCTGGCAGTTTGAGCAGACGCAGGTAGTTGGCCACGGAGCTGCGGTCCTTGCCGACCGAAGCGGCGATCTGTTCCTGCGTGAGGTGGAACTCGACGATGAGTCGCTGGTACGCGTGCGCCTCCTCAACCGGGTTCAGATCCTCGCGTTGGATGTTCTCGACGAGCGCCAGCTCCAGGAGCTGCTTGTGCGACTCCGCCGCCACGTCGCGGACGATCACCGGCACCTTGGGCAGGCCTGCCCGCCGCGCCGCGCGCCAGCGCCGCTCGCCGGCGATGATGCGGTACCCATCCCCCGACCGGCGTACCAGAATCGGCTGGATGACCCCGTTCGCCTTGATCGATCGGGCAAGGTCCTCGAGTCGCGCGTCGTCCATCTGGAGCCGCGGCTGATCCTCGTTTGGCGCGAGCAGATCGACGTCGACCTCCATCGCACCGGGCGGAGGCGGCTCGGGCGCATCCGGAATCAAGGCGCTCAATCCTTTGCCCAACGCTGGCCTTCTTTCCATCGAATTAACTCCTGTTGCCTCGTGACTGATGCCTTCAGCCTGAGACAGCCCTGATGCCTGATGCCTGATCCCTGATGCCTACTGTGTCTGGCGAGCCAGCATCTCGTGCGCGAGCGCCACGTAGGCCTCGGCGCCTCGCGATTTGACGTCGTAGAGCACGGCGGGAATGCCGTGGCTCGGCGCCTCCGCCAGGCGCACGTTGCGCGGAATCACCGTGCGGAAGACCTTGTCCTTGAAGAACGCGCGGACGTCGCGCGCCACCTGCTGGCCGAGATTCGTCCGCTCGTCGTACATCGTCAGCAGCACTCCCTCGATGTCGAGCGCGGGGTTGAGCGCTCCGCGCACGCGCCGCATCGTGGAGACGAGATCGGCAAGCCCCTCGAGCGCGAAGTATTCGCAGTGGAGCGGGATCAGCACCGCATCAGCGGCAACGAGCGCATTGAGCGTGAGCAGCCCGAGGGAGGGGGGACAGTCGATCACGAGATAGTCGAACCGCTCACGCAGCGGATCGAGGACACGCTGCAGACGCCGTTCGCGCGCGGCGAGCGGCACCAGCTCGATCTCGGCACCTGTAAGGTTGCGGTCCGCCGGTATCAGAAAGAGGTTGTCGACCCGCGTCGGCAGAACAATTCCATCGCCGTCGCCGATGTCGGTGGTCAGGGCCTCATAGATGGTTCCGGCCGAACCGCGCTGACCTTTGAGTCCGACACCGCTCGTCAGATTGCCCTGCGGGTCGACATCGACGAGCAGCACGCGACGGCCGCCCATGGCCATCGCGGTTGCGAGATTGATGGCCGTGGTCGTCTTGCCGACGCCGCCCTTCTGATTGGTTACGGCTACGATTCGACCGCGGCGCGGATGGGCTGAGGGTTCCTGTAGAGCCTCGACTGTTTCTGTCATGAGCCCTATTTACGTGAGTCAGGAATGGCTAAGATTAGGCTGAAGTCGATGATCCGTCAAGGCCGCGTTTCACGTGGAACACAAGGTATGGCGGCGACCCTTACACTCGCGCCAATTGGTTGGGCTCTCCCTGGCCGAGGCGCCGCTTTTCCAGGATGACCAGCCGGCTCCTCAGCGACTCAACGAGGGGATATGTCGCCCGCCAGGTAAGCGGCGGCGCGACCGTCTCGACGGTATCGGTCGAAGACGACCCGCGGAAGAGAAACAGCAGACCCCCAGGCTTCACAAACGCCTGGATC
>DASYQV010000160.1:0-9817 GCA_036005125.1 Vicinamibacterales bacterium | reverse complement strand
TCTTGATCACGTCGAAGATCTCTCCGTCGCTGTCGCCATGTACCCACTCGGCGTCGGTGAGGTCGGGCGCCGCCGGACTGATGTCGGTGGCTATTCCTCCTGTCCCTTTGATGCCGTGACATGACGCGCAATGCCGCGCGTAAAGTTGCCTTCCCGCGGTGATCGACTCGGGCGTCGATGCGACCGGGTTCTTGAGCTTCGCCGCCTCGGGATTACCCTGCGCAATAAGAGCAATCGCGGTGAAGTATGCGGCTATGACAGTGATGATGAGTCTGATTGACATGATGGGGGATTGTAAACCGATGCGGCAGGCGCTACGTGTCGCCCGGCTTCTTGAACCCGATCTCCTTCAGATCTGCCTGGTTCCTGCCCAGCTCCGTGGACCCGCTCGGATAGTTATTCTTCTTCAGCAGGTAAGCGATGATGTCGACGTACTCCTGATCCTGCAGCGTTGATGGGCGATCGGCCGGCATCGTCGCCTTGATGACGACGAACAGATCGGACACTGGACCGTCCTGCCAGCGGTAGGTGAACGCTTCGCCGATGAGTCCCGGAGCGAGGCCCTCACCCTGCAGAGTGCTCAGATGGCAGCCTGCACACTCCTTCTCGTACGAGACGCGGCCGCGCGACGCCTGTTCTTCGGTGTAGACGCCGTCCCATACCGACGGAGCGGCCAGGAGCATGGTTGCGCCAAGCGCAACCATGCCGATGCTGGCCGTCAACGCCGCCATCCTTCTCGTGGTAGCCACGCTCAAGACACCTGTGCTCATTCGGATCCCACAATGACTCAGGAGCTCATTCGAGTTGACGACACGTAGGCCGGGTCGAGTAAGCTCCGACTTCAGTTCTGGCTGGCTGCCGGCAGACCGAGCGCAACAATCTCGGAATTGAGGCCGCCACCGGTTGCCACCACGATGTACTGCCGTCCCCGATGAAGGTACGTCATCGGCGCCGCGGCCGAGAGGCCATCGAGCTCGATCGAACGCAGAAGCGTTCCCGACGACTTGTCGAACAGGTAAATCAATTTTCGATCGTCATCGGGATCGGCCCACGACGACCACGCCGCACGCTCGGGGACGCCCCGGGAGTGAAGCGCTGACATGCTCACGACGAGCAGCGTTTTCGTCACCAGCACGCTGCCGCGCTGATAGTCGCCGCCGAGCGGTCCCACGTTGAGATCCTTGAGCAGCGGGTGACGGCGTGGACCATTGCCGAGCGGCACCATCCACAACCGCTCGCCCTTACTCATGTCGATTGCCGTCAGCCTGAAGTACGGCGGCTTGAAGAGCGGCAGGCCGTCGATCGTCATCAACGCGGCGAGTTGCTCGGCGGTCTGACCCGGTATCCCGCCTTGTCCCGGTCCTCCGCCGCTTCCGCGGTACCGCAGGTTCGTTTTCTCGCCACCGGGAACCACGCGGAGGAGCGTCGGGTTCATCCGCGACGCCACGTAGAAGATGCCGGTCTCCGGATCGAATGCGCCGCCGGGCCAGTTTGCGCCTCCAACGATGCCGGGGAGTATGAGCGTGCCTGTCAGCGAGGGAGGCGTGAACAACGGTCCGTGCTCGAAGTTCTTGAGCTGATTCCGTGCGCGTTCGCGCAGCGCGGGCGTGAAATCGATCAGATTGTCCTCGGTGGTTCCTTGAAGGTCGAACGCTGGCGGCCTGGTGGGAAACGGCTGCGTTGGCGACGTGCGCTCACCGGGGACGTTCGACTGCGGCACCGGCCGCTCCTCGATCGGCCACACGGGCTCGCCCGTCTTCCGATCGAACACGTACAGGAACGCCTGCTTGCTCGGCTGCATGATCGCTTTTATGCGCCGGCCGCCGACGGTGATGTCGCCGAGAATCGGCGTCGCGGGGAAGTCGTAGTCCCACAGCCCGTGATGGACCGCCTGGAAATGCCAGACGCGGCGTCCGGTCTTCACGTCCACGCATATGAGGCTCTCAGCGAACAGGTTGTTCCCGAGCCGGTGGCCGCCGTAGTAGTCGTTCGTCGGCGTCGACGACGGCAAGTACACGTAGCCGAGCTCCGGGTCGTAGGCCATGCCGGCCCATACGTTCGCGTTGCCGGAATACTCGGCCGAGCCCGCCTCCCACGTATCGAATCCGAACTCGCCGAATCTCGGAATGGTGTGGAACACCCATGCGGGTTTGCCGGTGCGGATGTCGAACGCCTGGACATAGCCCGGAGGCATCTCCTTATTGGCTACTCCATCGTTGATGGAGCTGCCAGCGACGACGAGGTTACCGGCAATCAACGGACGCCTTGCGGTGATTTGCCTGCCGGCGCGATTGCCTCCGGGAATCGCAGCCAACAGGTCTACCTTGCCGCCGGTGCCGAACGCCGGGTCGGGCTTGCCGGTCTTCGCGTCGATGGAGACCAGGTACGCGTCGTTCGTGCCCGCGATCACGCGTTCTGCTGTGCCGTCCGTCCAGTAGGAAAGGCCTCGCTGGATGAAATGCACGCTGCCCGATCCGCCGACCTTGTAGCCCTCCGGGTCGTACACCCACCGCGTCTCGCCGGTTGCTGGATCGAGCGCCACGACGAGGCCGAGCCCGGTCACGGCGTAGAGCGTGCCGTTCGCCATCAGCGGCGTATCCTCGTTGCGACCGCTACGCCACAGCGGATTGGAAACCTGGAGGTCGCGATCCGCGGAACGCCAGCGCCAGAGCACCTGCAAGTCCTTCACGTTGTCTTTCGTGATCATCGCCAGAGGCGAGTACCGCGTGAACGTGTGATCGCCGCCCCACGCGAGCCAGGCGCCCTCCGGGACGGTCCGCTGGGCCCGGAGCGGCTGACCATCCCACAGCAGAAGGCTCACGGCCGCGGCAACTGCGAGTGGCCAGCGATGTGGCCTCCACCCCACCGCGCACAAAACGCGCGGCGGGGACCCCGGCCTCCACCCCACCGCGCACAAAACGCGCGGCGGGGACCCCGGGCGCAAAGAGCTCATCATACGAACACTCCTTCCGACGGACGCGTCATGGGGCGAGCCGACATTCTATTCATGATTCATGATTCATGATTCATGATTTTGTCCTGTGATTCTTGCTCGCGCCAATCCTCGAGGCCCGATCAAAACCAAAATCAAGAATCAAGAATCAAGAATCATGAATGATTCGATGCAGTATCATTGCGCCGGAAAGGGGTCCCCACCGCGCTGCGCGGTGGGGTGACAAAGGGGAGCAGACATGACACGGTTCGGAGTGTTGACGACTCTGGTCGTTGTCGGTGCATTGGTGGCCGCGGCAGGCGCACAGCAGGGCGGCCAGTTGCCACGCGCGAAGGTCCGGGCGATTCAGAAGATCAAGGACAACCTGTATTGGATTCCCGGATCCGATCGCAACACGTATCCGGTCCCAGGTTCCGGCTACGACGCGTCGGCGCGCACGGCGACGACCGGCGGCAACACTGCCGTGTTCGTCATGGATACCGGTGTCGTGCTCGTCGACACGATGAACCCGGGATCCGGTCCCGAGATTCTGGCGCAGGTACAGTCGGTCACGAACAAGCCGGTGACCACGATCATCAACACGCACAATCATTTCGATCACTCGGGGAGCAACACCGAGTTCCCGGTGAGCGTGGAGACTGTCGTCCACGAGAACGCCAGAGCCAATCTGGCGCAGGCCAAATGCCCGCCGGTGACCCACTGCGAGGCGTATCAGGGAGAGAACGCGAAGTTCCTGCCGCGGCGCACGTACAAGGACAAGCTGACGCTGTTCCAGGGGAAGGACCGCGTCGAGCTGTACCACTTCGGCCGCGGTCACACTAACGGCGACACGTTCGTCGTGTTCCCCGCGGTCCGCGCGATGCACACGGGCGACATGTTCCAGCGCAAGAACATGCCGTTCATCGACGTCACCAACAACGGCGGCAACGCGCTCGAATTCACGCAGACCCTCAATCGGGCCGCTTCGACCATCAAGGGCGTGGAGACGGTCGTTCCAGGCCACAGCCCGACGCTGATGACCTGGAACGATTTCAAGGAGTACACGGAGTACTATGGCGAATTCGTCGCCAGCATCCGCAAGTCGATGAAGGCGGGCAAGAGCGTGGACGAGGCGGCGAGCGGGTACAAGCCGTCCGCCAAGTACGAGAAATACGAAACCGAGGCCGGGCGTGTGAAACAGAACGCGGAATCCATTTACGCGAGCTCCAAGGGAACCAGGTGATCTGACGCACGACGGGAGGAGGACATGAGCTCAGGCGCGCGGTTCTTCTCGCAATTCAAGGGCGGAGCCCTTGGACTGCTCACCGCTGCGGCGCTTGGAAGCGTTATCGCAGCCCAGACGCCTGCGGGCAACCGTCCGGACGCGCCCGCGATCAGGACGCTGTCGACGCATCACGACCGCGTGAGCGGCGGCAACGTGCTCGTCGAAATCGTTGTGCCGTCTGCCCGGGGTTCCATGCCGGTGAACGCTGCGCTCAACGGCCGCGACGTGTCCAGCGTCTTCCGACCCGTCGAAGCTCCCGGAACCTACACGGGTCTGGTGACGGGCCTCGCGCTCGGACGAAACACGCTGCACGTTGCCGGTGCACCGTTCAACGCGCCGGACGCGACGCTCGAGCTGACGAACTATCCCCTGACCGGACCGATCGTCTCCGGTCCCCATGTGAAGCCGTTCGTCTGTCAGACCGAGGAGTTCAAGCTGCCTGACGGCTCCACGATCGGGGCGCCGCTCGATGCCGACTGCGCGGTCGCGACGCGCGTGCAGTACGTCTACATGCCGGCGGGCGGAGACACGTTCAAGCCCGTTCCATCCACCACTCCGTCGAGCCTCCCGGCTGACGTGGCCATGACGACAACGACCGCGGGGAAGCGGGTGCCGTTCGTTGTGCGCGTCGAGACCGGATCGATGAACCGTGGCATCTACCAGAACGTCGTGCTGCATGATCCGACCCGCGACCGAGCGCCCACGCCGTTCACGCCGCCGCCGGGATGGAACCGGCGGCTCATCGCGCTGCATGGCGTCGGCTGTCCGACGGGCTGGTACCGCCAGGGCGGAGTCATGGGTGTCGACCCTCTGAAGGGGGTCAACGTGACGCGGCTGGGCGAGGGCTACGCGTTGTTCATCAACACGCTCAACCATCCCACCAACAGTTGCAACGCCCTCCTCGCGGGCGAGACGACGATGATGGGCAAGGAGCACTTCATCGAGACGTTCGGTGTCCCGGACTTCACGATCAGCATGGGGACGTCCGGCGGCGCGTACACGAGTCTCCAGGTCGCCGACACATTTCCCGGCCTCATCGACGGGCTCGTCATCACGCAGACTTTCCCGGACGCGCTGTCGATCGCGCTGGCGGGGCTCGACGCCCGTCTGCTGATGCACTACTTCACCGTGACGAACCCGGGCGGGTTCACCGAGGCCCAGCAGGTGGCACTTGGCGGCTATCACGGAATGAAGGCGATGATTGATGCGGCGAACCAGGCACAGCGCACCGACCCCGTGCCCGACCGTAAGGAGATCGAGGGCTACGAGTCCGCGCGGTGGCATGCGTCGGTCCCCGCGGCGCTTCGCTATCACCCGGGGTCGAATCGTCAGGGCGCGCGACCCACCGTGTTCGATATTGCCCGGAACGTGTACGGCACCGATCCCGCGACCGGGTTCGCGCTCCGGCCCTACGACAACGTCGGCGTGCAGTACGGCCTCGCCGCTCTGAAGTCGGGCGCGATCACGATGGCGCAGTTCCTCGATCTCAACGAGCGGATCGGCGGCTACGACCAGGATTCCGGGTACACGCCCGCTCGCGCCGAAGGCGACGCCGGCGCGATCAAGCGTGCGTATCAAAGCGGCCTGACGCTCGGCGGCGGGGGCGGTCTGGCGTCGATTCCGGTGTTCGACGCCGGGGGCTATCGGGAAGACCAGCGCTATCACTATGCGTGGTTTCATTTCGCCGCCCGCGAGCGCATGCGGAACGAGAACGGGCGCGCGGACAATCACCTGATGTGGCGCGGGCCCGCCGTTCCGGCGGAGAAGTCGTGGGACCTCATCACGCGGTGGGTGGCAGCCATCAAGGCCGACACGTCGCATGCGGGCGCGCCGGATAGCGCGTGGGACAGGATGATGCGCAACCGGCCCGCCGACGCGGTGGATGGCTGCTGGACCGCGGCGAAGGATGCCGCTCCGGCGGAGTTCATCGCGGAGCCGCAGACCTTCAGCCGCGAACCGACGTCGCGGTGCAACACCCTGTATCCCTCGTATTCGTTCACGCGCCAGGTCGCGGGCGGACCGCTCGACGCGAACGTGCTGAAGTGTCAGCTCAAGCCGATCGACCCGGCCGATTACGGGGTCGCGCTCTCGCCGACCGATCGGCAGCGGCTCGAACGAATCTTTCCGGGTGGCGTGTGCGACTGGTCGAAGTCCGGCGTCGACCAGACACGCGTGGTGTCGTGGCCATCGTTCGGGCCGGCTCCGGACAGTCTCGCGCTCAGGCCGTTGAAGCCGTCAACGGCCCAGCCTTGATACTCGATTCTTGATTCTTGATTCTTGATTCTTGATTTCGGACGGCCAATCATGAATCAAGAATCATGAATCATGAATAGCCGGGCTCAGCCAAGCTTCACCAACATCTTGCCGATGTGGTGGAGTCCTTTGGCGTTACGTCGCGATATCAACGGACCTTCGAACTCCCGGCCAAGCGATCGATTGGACTCCTGTGTGCGACAGCAGAACACAGCTGCCATAGGGCCTCGAACACCACCTTCTCGGGGTTGCTTCCGTTCAGGGGCGTAAAGTTACGCCTTGACCGCCGCGTCGTCGAACTGGTACGCGGTCCCGCCTTCAGGTGCACACGCGCAAACTCATTGAACTACTGGTACCAGCGGCCATCCACGCAGGTGATGATGAGGGCGCCCGGCTGTCCTGGTTCCACGGAAGGCCGCTCTCGGAGACGATGTCGATCTCTAGCTCAGTCTTTCCCGGCCTTCTTCTCCGCTTCCTCAGCCGCCGCCTCGGTCTTAGCCTGCATCAGCCGGGCGATGTCGACGCCGAACTGGTCCTTCAGCATCGAGAGCATCGCTGTCATGCCGCCGCCCACGGTGCCCATCACCTTACCAATGCCGCCAGAGCCCGGCGACCCGTTGCCCATCTCGATGATATTGATCTTGTCGATGCCCGCGAGCTGCGTCGCGAAGGCCTGCGCCAGTTCCGGCATTTTGTCCACCACCAGGTTAATGACGGCCGCTTCGTTGAAGTTCTTCCACGCCTCGGCTTTCTTCTGCAGCCCTTCGGCCTCCGCGAGCAGCTTCTTCTTGATGACCTCGGCCTCCGCCTCGCCGACAGCGAGGACCTTGGCGGCCTCGGCCCGGCCGATCTTCTCGATCCTCGCCGCCTCGCCGGTTCCCTTGAACTCCAGCTCCTTTTGCGTGGCCTCGGCGCGGATGATGGTGGCCTGCTTTTCCCCTTCCGCGCGCAGGATCGCCGCCTGACGCTCGGCTTCGGCCGGCTTGACGACGGTCGCCTGCAGCTCCTTCTCCTTACGGGCCGCCTCCTGCTCCTGGACCAACACCTCCTGCTGCTTGCGCACTTGGTCGATGCGGGTCTCCTGCTCGGTCACCTTCTGCCTGGCGATGGCGGTGGCCAGCGGCCCGGCCTGCTCGGATTCGGCCTTCTTGGATTTCACCGCAGCGTCGAACTCGGCCTGCTTCGTCTCCTTGTCGCGCAGCGACTGCGCGATGGTGACGTCGGCCTCGTAACGCTTGGTCTTTCCCTCCTGGTCCGCTGTTGCCGACTTGATCATCGCGTCGCGCTGAGCCTGGGCCTCCCCGATGATCGCGTCGCGCTTGACCTCGGCGGTGCGCTTCTTGCCCAACGCGTCGAGGTACCCCTGCTCGTCGCTGATTTGTTGGATCGTCAGGATGTCGATGCTCACGCCCATCTTCTTTAGGTCGAGGGCCGCCTCGTCGGTCATCTTCTGCGCGAAGGCTGAGCGGTCGGCGTTGATCTCCTCGACCGTGAGCGTGCCGAGGATCGCCCGCAGGTGCCCCTCCAGCGTCTGGAAGATGACCCCCTTGATCTGATCGGTGGTCATGCCGAGGAACCGCTCGGCCGCGTTGCGCAGCGACATGTCATCGCCGGCGATCTTCACGTTGGCGACCGCCTCGACAGTGACGGGCACGCCTTCCTTCGTGTAGGCGCGCTGGATCTTGAGCTGGATCGACATAATGTTGAGCGAGAGGTATTCGACTTGCTCCAGTACGGGAACCCGCAGCGCGGCGCCGCCTCGCACGACGCGGAAGCCGACGGTGTCGCGGTTCCCGTTCTGGTCCACCAGTGCGTGCTTGCGGCCGTAGAAGATCGCCACCGTCGAGGGCGGCACCTTGACGTAGTTGCGCGCGAACAGCGCCATGGCCGCGAATACGCCCAGCAGCCCGAGCAGTATCGCGAGCGCGACAGCGAGGGCGGAAAACTCGATTCCCAAGAGACTCATGTGGAACCCCCCGGCGCCCGCGAACCCGCCGGCGCCACGACGACCGAATCACCTCGGAGGCCGGTGATAACTACCTCCGCGCCTCTCAGGAGTGCCCGGCCGTCCGCCGATCGGGCGATGTGTTCGGTGTGCTCCCCGCCGAAGGCCAGAGCGATCTGCCCCACTCCCCCTTCGGGGATGGCGACGGAGACCTCGGCGGACCTGCCGACGAGGCCGGTCATCCGCACTTCGCTGGACGCCTGCTGCGAATAGAGGATCTTCGCGAACTGGTAGACGATGCCGGCCATCACAACACCCGAGGCGACACCCACGCCCGAGGCGGCCGGGTGCGAGAGATCGTAATAGCGTGCCACCACCCCTCCCACACCGAACGCCGTAAGAAATGACGCCATGATTCGCGCGCTAAAGACGCTCGGGCCGCCGCCGTGATCGGCACCTCCGTGTTCCACCGAAACGTCATGGGCACCGACCTCGTGGCCCGCGCCAAAGATCTCTCCGACAAAAAGCATGATGAGGAGGAACAGGAAGCCGAAGGCTGCTATGGCCCCGTAGATGAACATGCCGAGTGGACGCTACATCCAGCGATCCGGCATTGTCAACGTTCGGCCCAGGCGTTCGGCCCAGGCGATTTTCGTTCAGTCGGAGGAGAAAAGTGGCTCGGAATTATCAATTACCGAGCTGCGGAGAGCGACTTCGCCGCTCGTGGCTGCGAGACCTCCGCAGGCCAATCCCACAGGCGATCCATCGGACCTCGGAAGGTAGAATCGCATGGATCTCGACCATCAACGGTTCCGAGACGCGCTGACGAAGAACTTGAAGTGAGCGAAAGGAAGGCATGTATGACGCGTCACCGACATGTCGCGGCGGCGGGTGTGCTTGCCGGTTTGATCGCGATCGCGTTGCTGGCGGAACGAGCGGCCGGCCGGCAAGTGCCGTCCGCGTCGAGCCCGAACGCGACGGCTGCACGCGGCACGTCGCAGGCGCCGCGCACGCCGTGGGGCGCCCCCGACCTGCAGGGGATCTGGAGCAGCAACACGATCACCCCGCTGGAACGACCGGAGAAGTACGCAGGCCGGGAGTTCTTGACCGACGAGGACGTCGCTGCAGAAGTAGCAGCGCGGGAGCAGGCGGCGGAGCGGCGCCGCCGCGCCCCGCGTGGCACGGTGACCGATCTCGATGCCCCACCGGAGGAAGCCGCCAGAGTGGTCGGGGCATATCAAGCCATCTGGAGCCCGGCAGGCCGGAACTACGTTCGGACGAAGCGCACATCGCTCATCGTGGATCCGCCCGACGGCAAGATACCGCCGCTGACGCCGGAAGGGCAGAAGAGGGCCGAGGCTGGCCGCTGGAGGACCGCATACGAGCACGTCAAATTCATGGA
>DASYQV010000159.1:0-3819 GCA_036005125.1 Vicinamibacterales bacterium | reverse complement strand
GGTCGAGAGGCGCTCCGGAAGCATCGGAAAGACACCGCCGGCGGTATACACCGACGTCGTGTTCGTCTCCGCATGTCGATCGATGGCGTCACCCCGTGCGACAGCGGCGTCCACGTCGGCGATTGCCACCAGGATTGTGGTCAGCCCATCGTGGACCGCCTCCGCGACGGACAGCTGATCCAGATCGCGCGAATCGTCGTTGTCGATGGACGCCCAGAGAAGATGGCGCAGGTCGCGACGCGCGTCGCGTGGGAGTATGGTCGGCGGCAGGCGCGACGCTTCCGCCAGCGCGTCGGGCGAATAGTCGGGCTCGAAGCCCCGCTGCCGCATGACGTCCCGCGCGATGCGGCTCAGCCTCGACCGGTCATTGCGTCTCATCATGGAATGCACTCCCGCCCCACGTCCGAGCAGACTGCCACATTCGAATCGCAAGACGCACGCGTGTGATGGCGCGACGTTACGCGTGAAACACGTGACAACGTCATTCACGATCCATTCGTGCGCGGTGGATCTCGTTTTGTATCCAATGCAGCGGAGGTTCGTCACTGATGAGAAGGATCATCTCCGCGTGTGTGCTGGCCACAGTAGTCGCGGCGGGCGGGGCCGTTTTCGCGGCGCCGACGGCGCATTCTTCGTCTTCGGCGCAGACCACGGCCCTCGCGAGAGGCAAGGGCAAGAAAGTCACGGTCACCTGCGGTGACGGGACGGTGTACACAGGGACGCATCCCAGGCGCGGCTGCAAGAAACACGGCGGCGTGAAAAGCTGAGCAGATCACGTGACGCGACGGCCTCATCCGGAGTCGACGCGATCTCGCGACCGCTCGAGGTCGATCGCCGCTGCGCTGACCCGGTGACGGCCATGGCCCGTGGGCGCGTCAAGAAGGCGCGAATCGCGCATGTTCTTCGACGCCACTGGCGCGCGCTGCTGCTCGCCTTCGTCGCGGTGCTCGGCGAGACGCTGGCGGACGTCCTCGAGCCGTGGCCGATCAAGATCGTCGTCGATAGCGTCCTGCAGTCGAAGAAACTGCCGGAATGGCTCGACGCCACGGTCACCTCGCTGTTCGGCTCCCACCCGATTGCCATCCTGAACTTCGCGGTGGTCGCAGTCGCCGGGATTGCCATCATCGGCGCCGTCAGCTCGTACTTCGAGAAGTACTTCACCACGAGCATCGCGCAGTGGGTCACACACGATCTGCGGCGAACACTCTACAACCACATCCAGCGGCTGTCGCTCTCCGAATACGACAAGGTCCGGACCGGCGATCTCATCGCTCGGGTGACCGGCGATATCGGGGCCATCCAGGATTTCATCAATTCCGCGCTCCTCGGCAGCATCGTGAATGCGCTGACGCTCATCGGCATGATCGCGGTGATGTTCTCCGTGAACTGGCGGTTTACGCTGATTGCCCTGTCGGTCGCGCCGGTGCTCTTCCTTCTGGTGTATTCCTTGACGCGTCGCATCAAGGACGCCTCGCGAGCGGTGCGACAGAAGGAAAGCGAGCTGCTCTCGGTGGTTCAGGAAGTCCTGACGTCCGCCCGCATCGTCAAGGCCTTCTCCCGCGAGGACTACGAGCAGGAGCGATTCGAGACGCAGAGCCTGCAGAACGTCGAGACGGCGCTCCAGGCGCGGAAGCTCAAGGCCAGGCTCTCACCGCTCGTCGACGTGATTACGGCGGGCGGTACCTGCCTGGTGCTCGCCTACGGCGCGCGGCTGGCGCTGACGGGACACATCAGCGCGGGGGTCCTCATCGTGTTCCTGTTGTATCTGGGCAAGATGTACAAGCCGATGCGCGAGCTCTCGAAGATGACCGACACCACGTCGAAGGCGCTCGTCGGCTACGAGCGCATCGAAGAAGTGCTGGAGATTGAGAGCCGGGTCCGCGACCTGCCGCGCGCGAGGCGGGCCCCGCGGTTCAAGGGAACGATTGAGTTCGACCACGTCAGCTTCAACTACGACGGACGGACGCCGGTGCTGCAGGACGTGTCGTTCCGGATCGAGGCCGGGCAGGTGGCGGCGCTCGTGGGCCCCTCAGGTACGGGCAAGACGACCATCGTCAGCCTGATCGCGCGCTTTTACGATCCCGTGTCCGGCCGCGTGCGGATCGACGGCCGGGACATCCGCGAGTTCACGCTGAAATCCCTGCGCGATCAAATCAGCTTCGTGCTGCAGGACACCCTGCTGTTCCGCACCTCGATCTGGGAGAACATCGCCTACGGCAGGCCCGACGCGACGCGAGAGGAGATCGTGCGCGCCGCACAGCACGCCAACGCCGACGAGTTCATTTCCCGGCTTCCCGACGGGTACGACACCGTGGTCGGCGAACGTGGCTCGACGCTCTCGGGAGGTCAGCGGCAGCGCATCGCGATAGCCCGCGCGATCGTCCGCGACTCACCGATCCTGATTCTGGACGAGCCGACCGCCGGGCTCGACGCCGCTTCGGAACAGGCCGTGAACGACGCGATCAGCCGCCTGATGAAGCGACGCACTTCGGTCGTCATCGCGCACCATCTCGAGACGATCCGCCAGTCAGACGTGATCTTCGCAATCAAGGACGCCGAGCTCGTGGAATCGGGCACTCACGAGGCGCTGCTGGCACAGCAAGGGGTGTACGCCGGCCTTTACCGGATCCAGACCGCCCCGGACCGCCAAGAGATCCCTGCATCGTTGGGCGCGGACAAGGGAACCGTCTAAGCCCTGACTGCCGCCACGCCAGTCGCGCGCGGTTCACGCGTGCGAGGGAAACACCCCTGAGAGCTATCGTTTCACACAGTGGGATCAGCGCGCTTGTGCGCTAGAATCGCCCGCGATCGGGCGTCCGCCAGCTATCAGCGCAGTGAAGCACAGATTGATGAAACTGCCGCATTCGCGTTCAAGGAGACCCCGCGCCACGACGTCGCCGGGATCGGCTCGGCCGCTCACCGGGCAGGTGGCCGTCGTGGCTGGCGCGACGCGCGGTGCCGGTCGTGGCATCGCACGCGCTTTGGGCGAAGCGGGAGCGCTGGTGGTCTGCACCGGTCGCAGTGTACGCGGCAGTCTCTCAGCGTACGGCCGACCCGAGACGATCGATGAAACGGCCGAGATGATCGCTGCCTCGGGCGGCAGGGCGATTTCGATTCGGGTCGACCACACGCGTGAGTCCGAGGTCGAAGCACTGTTCGCGCGTATCGATCGTGAGCATGGCCGGCTCGACATCCTCGTCAATAGCGTCGCTGGCGAAGACCCGATGATGGCCCAGTGGGGATCGTTCTGGCAGACCGACCTGAAGGACGCCGACGCCATCTTGAGGCAGGCTCTCGTGTCCCACATCATCACCGCGAAGTACGCGGCGCCGCTGATGATTCGCGCTCGCCGCGGCTTGATCGTCGAGGTGACCGAGAGCGATACGCTCAGCGCCGGGGGGAATCCGGTATCGCAGGTGGTGAAGCTGGGGCTGAAAGGCGTGGCCCTCAACATGGCGACCGAGCTGAAGCCACACGGCGTGGCCGCGATAGCCATCACCCCGGGATTTCTTCGATCTGAATCGATGCTGCAGTACATGGGGTTGACTGAAGCGAACTGGCGCGATGGCGGCAGACAAGACTCGAACTTCCTCGAATCCGAGTCGCCGCTGTTCGTGGGGCGCGCCGTGGCCGCACTTGCGCAGGATTCGAATATTCTTGCCCGGTCGGGTCAGTTGCTCAGCTCGTGGCAGTGCAGCCGCGATTACGGCTTCACCGATTACGATGGACGGCGTCCTGACTGGGGCCAGCTGGCGATCGATTTCTCGCTCCTGCCACCACCCCTCGTCGACATGTTTCGAACCGGCACCGAGCTTCAGC
>DASYQV010000158.1:0-32772 GCA_036005125.1 Vicinamibacterales bacterium | reverse complement strand
ATGGGTCGGCAGGCCCCGGTCCGCGTTGCCGCCGAAGACGGTCACGATTTTCGCGCCCATCGCCGGCGGGTGCGGGTCGTACGCCGGCATCAGACCGACGAACGCGTTGTGCCTCCCGACTTGAAGCACCGTGCGCACCGGCTGTTGCACATCGCCGGCGGAAAAGCGCGCCAGCGCGGACTCCATCGCGGGAATCAGGTCCGACATGGGCAACACGGACCTGACGTGCGCTTCGGTGAGCAGCAAAAACGGAATCATTTGATCATTTTGATATATCTGAAATGGTCAAATGGGTCGGCTCGATGCGCGAGACCGATGCTGAGGACCGCTTCCCGAATCGTGTTCGCGTGGATGGTGACGATCGCCTCCACGTCCGTCGCGTACCCGCCGGCCATCGTGACGACGATCGGAAGAGCGCGGGCGCGGCACTCGGCAAAGACGAAGGCGTCCCGTCGACGCAAGCCGTCAATCGTCAGCCTCAGACGTCCGAGGCGGTCGCCGTGGTACGGATCGGCGCCCGACACGTAGAACACAACGTCCGGCCGTGCACGATCGAGCACGCCCGGGAGATGGTGCGCGAGAAGCGCGAGGTAATCGTCGTCGCTGAGACCATCGTCGAGCATCACGTCGAGATCGCTGGTCTCCTTTCGAAATGGAAAGTTGTTCGCGCCGTGCATCGAGAACGTGAACACCCGGTCGTCACCGGCGAAGATCGCCGCCGTGCCATTTCCCTGGTGCACATCGCAGTCGACAACGGCCGCCCGGTGAATCGCGCGATCGCGCAACAACACGCGTGCGGCCACGGCCACGTCGTTGAACACGCAGAACCCCTCGCCGCGATCGCTGAACCCGTGATGCGTCCCGCCGGCAAGGTTGGCGGCCGCCCCGTCCTCGAGCGCCGCGCGCGACGCCTGAATCGTGGCTCCAACCGAGCGCCGGGCACGCTCGACCATCTGAGGCGACCACGGGAATCCGATCCGCCGCTGCACCTCGCGCGGCAAGGTGCCGTGCTCGACGTTCGCAAGATACTCGGCTGTGTGCACGAGCGCCAGATCCGTCCAGGATGCGGGAAGCGCTTCGCGCAGGTCGTCCGCATCGATGAGCCGGTCTGCCATGACCCGCTCGCGAACCAGCCGGTACTTTGCCATCGGGAAACGGTGTCCTTCGGGCAGCGGAAGGACGAAATGGTCGCAGTAGTAAGCTTTCACAATCTCCTTTCTACCTTAAAGTGCCGAAAGACGGTGAAGTGGCTCATGGTGCACGTGATCAAAACGATTGATGCGCATGCGGCCGGCGAACCGCTCCGGCTCATCGTCGACGGCCTGCCGCGCCCGGTCGGCAGGACGATGCTGGAGAAGCGGGAGTGGATGCAGCAACATGCCGATCACCTGCGCCGGGCGGTCATGCTCGAGCCGCGCGGGCACGCCGACATGTACGGGGCCATGCTGACCGAGCCGGTTTCGACAGGTTCGCAGGCCGGCGTGTTGTTCATGCACAACGAAGGGTACAGCACGATGTGCGGGCACGGCGTCATTGCCGTGACGACGATTGCGATCGAGCGCGGCCTGTTCGCGGCGCGCGAACGGACGGATGGCGAGCTCCAGCCGGAGATGCCCACGGGTCGAAGCGAGCACGAGCCGGGGTCCCCAACGGGCGTTTCCCAGCCCGTTGGGGTGGAGGAGCTCGCGTTCGACTCACCGGCCGGCACGATTCACGCCCGGGCACGCGTGCTGCGGCAGGGCGATCGTCGGCATGTCGACGCGGTCACGTTCACGAACGTGCCATCGTTCGTCTATGCGGCCGGCCGGACCGTCAAGCTCGGCACGCGGGAGCTGCGCGTTGACATCGCCTTTGGCGGCGCGTTCTACGCGATTGCCGACTCCGAAGCCATCGGCATTCCGCTCGAGCCGCGGCGCGTGCCCGAGCTGCGGCGGATTGCGACCGATATCAAGAACGCGCTCCAGGGCTCGTCATCGACGATTCAGCATCCGCTCGAGCCGGCGCTGCGCGGGTTGTACGGCGTGATCTTCACCGGGCCTCCACACGACTTCGAGGCGCACCTCCGCAACCTGACGGTGTTTGCCGACGCCGAGGTCGATCGCTCGCCGTGCGGGACGGGTACCGCCGCGGTGATGGCCGTGCTGGATGCGATGGGTCTGCTGCCGGAGGGGTCACCGTTCGTTCACGAGAGCGTGATCGGGACGCTCTTCCGCGGACGCGTGCTGCATCGTACGCAGGTGGGCGAGCTGCCGGCAATCGTCGCCGAGATTCAGGGGTCGGCGTGGATCACCGGCGAGCACACGTTCGTGATCGATGACGAGGATCCGCTGCGCGAAGGATTCAAGCTCTGAAGGACGTGATTCAACCGGGCCGCATCTGAAGATGCGGCCTACGAACTTTTAGACCCGGCCCAGCGCCGCATCTAAGGATGCGGCCTATGTACGCATTACCATCCGATCGCGAGGCCGTCCTTTCGCACATCCGAGCCTCCCATCAGGACGCCGGTCCTCGGGTCGATCATCACGGCCTGATACCCGCCCATCGCGCCGCGGCCGTTGCGGATCGTGTGACCTCGCTTGGACAGCCCGGCGCGCACGTCGGCGGTGATGCCGCTCTCGACGGCAAGCGCGTCGCCTCCATGCCGCACGCGCGCGGCGTCGCCGGCTTCCTGCACGTTCATGCCGAAGTCGATCACGTTGACGACGATCTGCACGTGCGCCTGGGCCTGATTGTCACCGCCCATCACGCCGAAGGTCATGAGGGGCATGCCGTCCTTCATGATGAACGCCGGCACGAGCGTATGGAATGGTCGCAGCCCCGGGGCGAGGCGGTTCGGGTGTCCCTTTCGGAGCGTGAAGCCGCTGCCGCGGTTGTGCAGCGCGATGCCGGTGCCCGGCGTGACAATCCCGGCGCCGAAATCGGAGAACAGCGAGTTGATGAACGAGATGGCGTTCCCCTGCCCGTCGGCGGCGGCCAGATAGATCGTGTCCCCGTGATCGCGGCCGTCGAAGAACGCATCGGCCGTGACGTGCCCGGCGAACACACCGGGCTTGTATTCAGGGGCGGCCTTGTTCGGATCGATCTCCTTTCGGCGAGTGGCCGCGTACTCCTTCGAGATGAGTGTCTCCAGGAGCTGCGGCGGCACACGATTGGGATCGGCGAGATACGCCGCACGATCGGCGAACGCAATCCGCTTGGCTTCGACGAGCCGGTGCAGATACTCGGCGCTGTTGTGGCCGAGCGACGCGATGTCGTAGCCCTCGAGAATATTCAGCATTTCGAGCGCCACGAAGCCCTGCGTGTTGGGCGGCATCTCGTAGACGTCGTAGCCGCGGTAGCGCGTGCGGATCGGCGCCACCCAATCAGCGGTGTGGCTGGCGAAATCGGCTTCGGTGAGAAACCCGCCGCGCTGCTGGATGTCGGCGACGATGGCCCGTCCGATCGGACCTTTGTAGAACACGTCGCGCCCGCCGCCGGCCACCTGCTCCAGCGTTCGCGCCAGGTCCGGGTTGCGGAAGATCTCCCCTGCCCAGGGCGCGCGTCCGCCTGGCAGAAAGACCGCAGCGGCCGGCGGATCTTCCAACAGCTTCGTGGTCGACGCGTTCCACTGGGCCGCGATGATCTCGGACACCGCGTAACCATCCCGCGCGTAGCGGATGGCGGGCGCCAGCGCGCGTGAGAGCGGGATTGTGCCGTGCTGTGCGAGGAGCTCGGCCCAGCCGGCCAGCGCGCCCGGAACGGTCACCGGATACGCACCGCCGTCAGGCATCTGCGTGATGCCCCTGGCCAGCAGCATGTCGGCGTCGGCCTTCGCGCCGGCGCGGCCGCTCGAGTTCAGACCCCTCAGCCTCTTTGTCCTGGCGTCGTAGACGATGGCAAATACGTCGCCGCCGATGCCGGTCATGGTCGGCTCGACGACAGCGAGGACCGCGGCGGCCGTGACCGCTGCGTCGATTGCATTGCCGCCTTCCTGCAACACCTGCAGGCCGGCGGCCGAGGCAAGCGGTTGGCTCGTGGCGATCAGCCCGTTGCGTGCGAGCACGGCGGAACGTGTGCCCCGGACGTTCCCCGCGGGACGGTCGCCTGACTGTTGAGCGGAAAGAATCGTCATGGCGGATGCGATCAGCAACATGAGCACGAAGCCAACGACGCGCGCGATCGATCGGCGCATATCATCCTCCAAGATGCTGTCGGACCAGCCGTTCGAGCAGCGCATTGAGCGGTTCGCCATCGAGGGCGAACGTCGACGTGTTGGCGGACCACGGGAGCTTGTAGCTGCGGGAGAGTGCCGATACCCAGATCTGCCGGACAGGCGCATTCGGGCTCACCACGAACTTGGTCTCGGACGGCTCCTCGAACAGAATCTGCAGCACGCCGTTCTGCAGCTCGATCTCGAACTCCTCCTCGTCCGCGATCGGCAGGAGCGCTTTGCGCGCGCCTTCGAGCGCATTGTCTGCCTTCACGCGAAACTCCTGTTCCGTCAGATCGGCCATGCGGGCAATTCTATGACAACGGTCTGATCGTGGGGGCCTTCGTTATACTCGGAACCGTATGCCTGTCACAGTGTACCTTCCCTCGGAGTTGAGGCCGTTTGCGGCCGGAGCGGACGCGCTCACCATCGTGCAGCCGGTGCAGACGATTGCGGAGCTCGTGATCGCCCTCGAACGCCGGGCGCCGCGGCTGGTGGCCGAACTCGAAGATTCGATGTTCAACTTCGTGGTGAACGATGAATTGCTGCCGTACGGCGTACCGCAGTATCCGGTCAGGGATGGAGACCGCGTGGAAATTGTGCCCGCGATGTCACGAAAGTTGTAAACCTTCCGTGCGGAACTGGCGTCTTAGTCTTCAGGACGGAACGTGAATATCCGCCCTGTAAGCAAAGGAGACAACGCCAGTGCTCCAAAGGCTGGGTATCTACGACTACTCATTCTCGGCGACCGTCGAGGTAGTGGTCGCCACGCTGCTGCTCATCGCGCTCATCGCTTCCGTATTCGCGTAAGCGCTTCTGCCGTCGCGCGTTCCCCTTCGTACCGACCGCGGGTTCTGAATAAACCCGCGGTTATTGCGTGTTGGTGAGACGTTCGGGCGACGCGACGTAGGACTTTCGTGCCCGGGCGTTCAAACCGGGCTTCCGCATCTTCACTTCCAGCTTGTGTTCCTTGCCGTCGAGGACAGACGGCGTGAAACCCAGCGTGTACTGGCTGTGAAGCTCCTGTGCGACGCGCGTGAAGGTTGGCGCAAGCTCGTCGGTCCTTTTCAGCTCGAAGTAGCCGCCCCCGGTCTCGTCGGCGAGTCTCTTCAGCCCACGGTCCGGCCGCGATCGGACCTGCCGTGCTCCGTTGAAGTACTCGGATTCGAGGCCGATGGCATAGACCATCACTTCCTCCTTGTGGGCGCGGTCCAGCACGTCGCCGAGGCCCAGACGGCTCGCCGTGTCGTCCCCATCGGTAAAGACGAGAACGACCTTTCGACCCTCCACACCGCGCAGCGCGGCCATGCTTTCATTGATTGCGTCGTAGAGGCGTGTCGGGTTGCCAAACTGCAGGTCGCTCAGCGCGCCAATGAGGTCGTCCCGGTCCGATGTGAACTTGCCGCTCAGCTGGATCTTGTCGTTGAACGCCCCGACCTGACCCTTGTCGACCGGCAGCATCCGCAGCAGGAACTGTTCTGCCGCTGCCTTCAGCAAATCCAGCTTCGAGGTCATGCTCGCGCTCGTGTCCAGCATGACGACCACGCTGAAGGGCTGGACCTCGTTCTGGAAGAAGGAGATCTGCTGCGGCTTGCCGTTGTCGAGGATGGTGAACTCGACCTGCTCGAGGTTCGGGACCAGTCGCCTCTCCGCATCCGTGACCGTGGTAACCACCGGGACGATGCGCGTGCCGGAACGAAAGGTAGGCTGCTGGGCGATGAGTGAGACGCCGGCGAGGACGACAAGCAGGGCCATGCAGATGGGACGCATACGTCCGAGCTTAGCATGTCGCCCTGCCGAGTGACACATGCAGCGGAGGTGGGCCAGCGCTCATGTACGCAGGCCGGGTCTTTAGCCGCTTATGCGGCCACACACGCGAATTTTGTACTCGTTATGCGACCGCATAACGGGCGAGGCCGCATCTAAAGATGCGGCCTACGTACGTATTACTTCAATTTGACGTCGAACGGCGCGGCCAGATCACGCCCTGGTTCATGGTCCGAACCGGTCCCATGCCCTTGTACACGAACCTCTGGACGCGTTTCCCTTCGTAGGTCTCGGTCGTATAGATGTTGCCCTTCGAGTCGGTGGCGATGCTGTGGACGCCAAAGAACTGGCCTGGCTGCCGACCGCCGTCGCCGAAGTTCGTCAACTCCTCGAGCGTGTCGCGCATCAGGATCCGCACCTTTTGATTGCGCCCATCGGCCACGAAGAGATACCGCTGCTCCCTGTCCCTCGAGAACGCGATGTCCCACGTCGATCCCTCGCCGAGGGAGCGCTTCGCGACGAACCCCTCCTTCACGAACTTGCCGTCCTTCGTGAAGACCTGGATCCGGTCGGCGCCGCGATCGCACACGTACACGAAGCCGTCGTTCGAGACATCGGCGCAGTGCACCGGGCCGCGGAACTGCTGCGCCGGCGGCGCGTCCGGATTGTACGGTCCAAGCGGCGTGTCGTCGGGTTTGTTCCCGTACGCGCCCCAGAACCGCTTGATCTTCCCGCTGTTCCCGTCGAGCACGGCGACGCGCTTGTTGAAGTAGCCGTCGGAAATGTACGCCTCGTTGGCCTTCGGCTCGACGAAGATCTTGGCGACGCGACCAAAGTTCGACGGGTCGTTGCTATCCGGAAGCCACGTGGGCTGGTTGTTCTTGCCTGGAGGGCCGGGTCGCGCGCCCTTCTTGCCCGACTGCAGGAGGAACTTGCCGTCCTTGGTGAACTTCAGGACGTGCTGGTCAGGGCCGCCGTTTCCACCAACCCATACGGAGCCCGTGTGATCGACGAAGATCCCGTGATTCGAGTCCGGCCACTCGTAGCCTTGTCCCGGCCCACCCCAATGTCTGAGGAGGTTGCCGGCCTGATCGAACTCGAGGACGGGCGGCGCCCCCGCGCAGCACTCGCCGGTGGGCGGATTGACTTCCGCCCCTCGTTCGCGCTCATTGAGGGTGGCCGAGCTCCGATGAATAATCCAGACGTGCTCCTGGTCGTCGACCCACACGCCGATGGTCGAACCGAGGAGCCAGTGATTCGGCAGCGGCTTCGGCCACAACGGGTCCACCTCGAAGAGGGGCGCCTGGCCACTCTTCGACTGAGCGGCGGCCCTTTCGAGCGTAGCCTGACCGATTCCGAGCATCACCATCACCGCGACAAACGTCACGCCTATCAGGAGGTTCCGCTTCATAGTCGTCTCGTCCTCCCCTGCTCTACCGCGTTAAGGCACCAGGCTCGAGCGACCTGGCTCGAAGACCGGGGCCGTGCCCTGGCTCTCTGGGTACCACTGCCCCTTATACACGAATTCTGCTGACGCCTGCCCTTGTATGTTGCGGCCAAGCTCGTCGGCGTGCGAGATTGCGCTTCCGGGTCAAATGCTCCATGCTTGAGCCCGTTGTACGGCTCGCTCCGCGCCGAGGGCGACAAGTATATGCTGCATCGGCGTTCGCTCGCTCGATGAGACGAGGGGTTGTGCACTGGGGCCGGAAAACGCTCGTCGTCCCGCAGGTGATCGCCGTCCTGACGACGGTGTTGGCGCTCGGCCTGCCGCCTGGAGCCGCCGCTCACGATGTGCCCTTCGACATCACGCTCCAGGCGTTCGTCCGCGCCGAGGGAAAGCAGCTTCGCCTGCTTCTTCGCGTGCCGATGTCGGGCTTGCGGGACGTGGAGTTCCCGAGACGCGGTCCTGGATTCCTCGATCTCGCGCGCGTCGAAGACCCGCTTCGCAACGCGACGACCCTGTGGCTCACCGACGCCATCGAGTTGTACGAGAACGATCGACGACTGCCGGCCCCACAGATCGCGGCCGTCCGCGTGTCCCTGCCCTCCGATCGGTCGTTTACCTCATATGACGAGGCGCTCGCCCACATCCTCACAGGCCCGCGGTTGCCGGTAGATACGGAGCTGTACTGGGAACAGGGCCTACTCGACGTGCTGCTGGAGTACCCGATCGAGTCCGACAGCTCGCAGTTTTCCGTCCGTCCCGGCGTCGAGCGGCTCGGGCAACGGGTGGTCACCGTCCTGCGGTTCATGGCGCCGGGAGGCGCCGTGCGCGCGTTCGAGTTCACCGGCAACCCGGGGATCGTCAGACTCGATCCGCGCTGGCATCAGGCTGCGCTGCAGTTCGTCGGGCTCGGTTTCTATCACATCGTCGACGGAATGGACCACCTGTTGTTCCTGTTGTGCGTGGTGATCCCTTTCCGGCGATTTGGTCCGCTCGTCGCCATGGTGACCTCGTTTACCGTAGCGCACACGATCACGCTCATCGGGTCTGCCTTGGGCATCGCTCCCGACGCCTTGTGGTTCCCGCCGCTTGTCGAGACGCTCATCGCCATCTCGATCGTCTACATCGCGCTCGAGAACATCATCTCGCCCGGGCTCAAGCGGCGATGGCTGATCACGTTCGGGTTCGGGCTGGCACACGGATTCGGCTTCTCCTTCGCGCTGAACGAGTCGCTGCAGTTCGCCGGGTCGCACGCCCTGACGTCGCTGCTCGCATTCAACGTCGGTATCGAGCTTGGACAGGTGCTCGTTCTCGTGCTGTTCATTCCGGCGCTGGAGCTCCTGTTCCGATACGTCGTGGCCGAACGACTGGGGACGGTGGTCATGTCGGCGCTCATCGTTCACACCGGCTGGCACTGGATGGCCGACCGGGCCGCGCGGCTGGCGCAATTCCAGTTCCGGTGGCCGGTGTTCGACACCGTGTTCCTGGCGGGCATCCTGCGCGTGCTGATGCTGCTCCTGGTGGCGGCGGGACTCTACTGGCTGATTTTCGAGATGCTTGGACCTCCGGCGGAACGAAAAAGCAAGGAGCCGGATGCGACGGTGAGGGCAGAGGAGCCCGGGCACTCGTAGAGCGGGCGAGAGCACGGAGCAGGCGGAGGTGACGGTTCAACACAGACGCTCAGAGAAATGGAGAACGAACCTCTGGTCCCCGTCTCTGTTTCTTCGCTTCTCTGTGTACTTCCGTTTCCTCCTTCGTCTCCGTTGTCTCGGGTTCACGAGAGACCGAAGTGAGGTATTTTGGGTGAAGCATGTCTCGTACGACGGTCCGCGTGTTTCATCGATGAGGTAAGGCCAAGTGGCAGCCACTGTTCATGTGGTCGCGCGCTTCCGCGCCAAGGAAGGCAAGGAGGAGGCGGTGAAGGCCGCGCTTGTCGGTCTGGTCGCGCCCACGCGCCGCGAGCTCGGGTGCTATCAGTACGATTTGCTCCAGAACCCGGCCGATCATTGCGATTTCTGTGTCGTCGAACGCTGGGAACACGACCGTTCGCTGGATCAGCACCTCGCCACGGACCATATGAAGAAAGCCATTGAGCAGGTCACCGATCTCCTGGAGCTCCCTCCCGAGATTCAGCGCTATCACCTGGTTTGAGTGCCGGTCGGTGCGCACGCGGAATGCGCAGCGGAATGACAGACAGAACAGCGAGATGATCCGATGCCGAAGATCTTCCAGTCCTGGCTCGTCGCGTTCGCGCTGGGCGCGTCGGCGATGATCAGCGGGCAGCAGCCGGCGGACGTGGCCGCGCGGGTAGGCGACCGCGTCATCACACTGAAGGACGTGGACGAAGCGTGGAAAAAGGCCGAGCCGGCCGAGCACGTGCGCGCGTGGCAGACTCTCTACGACGGGCGCAAGCAGGCGCTCGACCGCATCATTGCCGACATGCTCATCGAGCAGGCGGCCAAGGCGCGCGGCGTCAGCGCCGACGAGTACACGAGGGACGAGGTCGGGAAACGGAACAAACCCGTCACCGATGCCGAGATTGAGGCGTTTTACGAGCAGAACAAAGGGCAGCTGCAGGGCAAGCCGCTCGCCGACATGCGCGGCCCGATTCGCAACTTTCTCGACCAGCAGAAGAGGGCCGCCGCGCGTGCGTCGCTCGTCGCGGACCTGCGCAAGGCCGGACCGCCGATCCGCACGATGATCGATCCCCCCCGCTTCGCGGTGGAGATTGCCTCGAGCGACCCGGTTCGCGGCAACGCCGGCGCGCCCGTCACCATCGTCGAATTCTCGGACTATCAGTGTCCGTTCTGTGGCCGCGTGACGCCGACCCTCGAGAAAATCCGCGAGACGTACGGGCAGCGCGTCAAGTTCGTCTGGAAGGACTTCCCGCTCACACAGATTCACCCGCAGGCGTTCAAGGCGGCCGAGGCGGCGCACTGCGCGGGGGATCAGGGGAAGTACTGGGAGTTCCACGACAGACTCTTCGCCAATCAGCAGGCGCTGCAGCCCGACTCGCTGAAGAAGCATGCAGTGGATCTCGGCCTGAACGCGGCCGCGTTCGACTCGTGCCTCGAGTCGGGCAAGTACAGAAACCGCGTTCGCGAGGGCATGGGTCAGGGCGAGCAGCTGGGCGTCAGCTCAACGCCCTCCATCTACATCAACGGCCGTCTCGTCGCCGGCGCGGTGCCGTACGAGAGCTTCGTCGACATCATCGACGAGGAGTTGGAGCGTCGATAGGTCAAAGGTCAAAGGTCAAAGGTCAAAGGTCAAAGGTCAAAGGTCAAAAGTGAGGTCAAAAGTCACAGGTCAAAGTCAGGTCCAAGGTGCAGGTCCAAGGCCGGTCGAAGAAGATGCACTGTCGACTGACACATCTGCCATAACCTTCACCTTTACCTTTACCTTTACCTTTACCTTTGCCTTTACCTGAACCTGTGACCTATAACCTTAACCTTAACCTTAACCTTTACTTGAACCTTTGACCTCACTTTTGACCTTTGACCTTTGACCTTTGACCTACGGGATCAGGACGATCTTCCCGAAAGCGCCCGGCTCCATCACCGCAACGTGCGCTTTGGTGGCGTCGGCGAGCGGAAACTCCCGGCCGACGACCGGATTGAGGGTGCCGAGCTCGAGGCCGGCGCCGATTCCTGCGTGAATGCCCGCGAGCTCCTCTGGCGACGCGTTGAACAGCGTCATGCCGCGGATCTCTGAATCCTTCCCCATGGCCTTCCGCGGATCGATCTCGATGCGCCCGCGGTTGCCGACGACGACCACGCGCCCGCGGAGCGCGAGCATGTCGAGGTCGCGATCGAGGTTGACGTTCGCGAGCATCTCGATGATCACATCGACGCCGCGTCCCCCCGTGAGCGGCATCACCTGGTCGACATAATTCGCGCTGCGATGATTGAGCGCGTGATGCGCGCCCTGGCGGCGCACGAGCTCCAGTCCCTCATCGGTGCCCGCGGTCCCGATCACGGTGAGCCCCTGGGCGCGTGCGATCTGCACCGTGGCCGTACCGGTGCCTCCGCTCGCGCCGTGGACCAGCACCGTCTCGCCGGCTCGGGCGTGTGCGCGGAGCAACAACGCCCGCCACGCCGTGCCGTACGGCACGCCGAGCGCCGCGCCCTGCTGGAACGAGACGCGGTCCGGCAGCGGCTGCACGAGGGCCGCATCCCACGCGACCCGCTCGGCATATGCGCCCTGACCGCGCGTCACACCGTGGCCGTAGACGCGATCGCCCGGTTTGAATTTCTTCACCTCGCTGCCGACGGCTTCGATCGTGCCTGCGAAGTCGGTGCCCGGAATATACGGAAGCGACGGCAGGCGTGCGTAGGAACCCGCCCGGATGTACGTTTCCACAGGGTTGACGCCCGCCGCGCGGACGCGCACGAGCACCTGCTGCGGTCCGGGTGAGGGATCCGGCAGCTCCTCCAGCTTCATCACGTCCGGTCCCCCGAACTCGCGTACGACGATCGCCTTCATCCCGCAGCCTCCAAGTACTGGCCATTCATGATTCCTGATTCCTGATTCAGGATTTGACGGGGCTGATTCGACAAATCAAATCAAGAATCGAGATTCAAGAATCAAGAATCGCCATCCGGTGAAACATCCGTTTGAAATTGCCGCCGAAGATGAGCGCCTGGTCGTCGGCGCTCACGCCGAGCCCCTCCACGATCCGCTTCTGCTCCTGGAGGATTCCCGTCTGCCACCCGCGTGGGAAGAACGAGGAATCGGTGCCGAACAGCAGTCGTGATGCGCCGAGGACCTGGACCGCCTGCCGGAACACCGCGTCGAGCGTGAGGCCGGGGCTGTACCGGATCCAGTTGTTGGAGCTCGATGTGTCGAGGTACACGTTGGCGCAGACGTCGGCAACCATCAGCGCCTCGCGCAGCAGGCCGGCTCCGAAGTGCGGAATGACGAACGGCACGCTCGGGAACGTCGTCGCGAGCCGGTGCAGATCGAGCGGCTGACCAAGCCGCATGTCGAACCGGCTTGGCAGCCCGAGCTTCCGGCGAACGCCGACCGACAGCACGCCGCAGTGCACGAACACCGCCGTTCCCGGGTGTGCCGCGGCCACTTCGACGATCCGCGCGACGCGCTCGTCGTGGAGCGCGACGTGGTGCATCGCCGGGAACATGCAGATGCCGCTCAATGCCAGCTCGGTCAGCGCGTGGCGCGCGCGGCCCGGCGCGTCGGGCGCGGTCGGATCGAGCATGAAGAAGCCGACCAATCGCGTTGGATGTTTCCGGACGGCCGCCGCAACCGATGTCTCGTCTCCCGGCACGCTGGCGATGAGCACCGCCCGTGAAACCCCACGCGCGTCGAGCTCCCCCGCCCAGCGATCCGCGAGCGATTCGTCGGTCCCCGGCGCTTCCCATCCAAGCTCACGCGTCAGACTCTCGCCTGTGTCGGAGCCGCCGCGCTGACGCGCAAGCGTGTCGAAGAACCGTGTCGAGAAGAAATGGCAGTGTGCGTCGCAGATCATGGCCAAAAGTGGAAAGTGGAAAAGTGGAAAGTGGAGAAGCAAGTGGAAAGTGTGCATGTGTTCGCCGCGCGGCTCGCGCCAGACTCACTTTTCAACTTACTTTTCCACTTTCCACTTTCCACTTCTACACTTTACAAGAGATCCGGCAGCGCCGGCGCGTGCTCCGGAAACTGGAATCGGGCTGTCTTCCGGTGCCAGACGAATGTCAGGAGCAGCGCGACGAACACCAGACCGATCGACAGTCCAATCCAGAGTCCGGTAACGCCCCACCCACGCCTGAAGCAAAGCACATAACCGGCTGGCAGCCCCAGCACCCAGTGTCCGATGACGTTCATGATCATGGGTGTGCGCGTGTCGCCGATGCCTCGCAGGACGCCCGTGGCCACTGCCTGCGTGCCGTCGAACACTTGAAACGCGCCGGCGATGGCGAGCAGGCGGACGCCGGTGTCGATCACCTGCGGGTCGTTCGTGAATACCCGTAGCATCGGCACGGGGAACACAAGGAGCAACGTGCCGACGCCCGCCATGATGACAACCCCGGCGGCCAGCGCCGTCCATCCCCCGCGGACAGCGCGGTGTACGTCGCGCGCGCCCACCGCGTGGCCGACGCGAACGGCGGCGGCCGACGACACGCCAAGCGGCACCATGAAGGCCAGCGCCGCGATGTTGAGCGCGATCTGATGCGACCCGAGCGACACCGGATCGAGCTGTCCAGCGAGCGCGCTGGCTGCGGCAAAGACACCCACTTCGAGCGTCACCTGCGCCGCCGCTGGGACCCCCAGCGTCACGAGACGTCGAACGCGGCCTGGATCGAAGCGGAACGGCACGTGCGGCTGCACCTCACGCCGTCGCCGGTGCTCGCGCAGGATGGTGACGAAGAGAAACAACGCCATGTAGACGCGGGCGAGGACGGTCGCCCACGCGGAACCCTCGATGCCGAGCGCGGGCGCGCCAAGCCGGCCGTAGATCAACGTCCAGTTCGCCAGCGCGTTGACGAGATTGGCCGTGACGAGCGCATACATCACCGGCCGGACGAGATGGATCCCTTGCAGGTACCTGCGGAATGTCGCGTACAGCAGCAGTGGCAGCGTGCTCAGCACGATCACCCGGAGGTAGGGTGCCGCCAGGTCGCGGACCGCCGCGTGCAGACCCCATGAGTCAATCGTCGACAGGCCCGCGTAGCACAGCAGCATGATCGGCGGCCCGACGCCGAGCCCGAGACACGTGCCGTGCTGAAGCCACCGGGCGCAATCATCGAGCCGGTTCGCGCCGTACGACTGGGCCACGAGCGTATCGAGGCCGAGCATGATGCCCATTCCGAAGATCGCGACCGCGATGAAGAGCGAGCTGCTCATCCCGACGGCGCCAATCGCCGCCGGCCCCAGAGGGCCGACCATCACGGTGTCGACGATTCCCATGCTCATCCAGCCGATCTCCGCCAGGACCACGGGGCCGGCGAGCCTCAGCGTGGGGAGCAACTCAGTCATTTTGCGATTGGTGATTGGTGAACTGTGATTGTTTTGCGATTGGTGATTGGTGATTGGTGATTGGCGATTTGAATCTTGTGATTTTGGATTTGTGATTTGAAGCCATCAAATCACAAATCCGCGATCACCAATCACAAAACAATCACGAATCACAAATCACGAATCGCAAATCGTCTGGCGAGCGTTGACACGGCTCGTTGCAGCGCGTCGAGCTCCACGGGCTTTGCCACGTGCATCTGAAAGCCGGACTCGAACGCGCGGGCGCGGTCTTCCGGCCGGACGTACGAGGTGAGCGCGATGGCCGGGACGCGGCCTCGTTCGTCGGGCAGCGTCCGGATCCGGCCGATGAGCTCATAGCCATCCACCTCGGGCATGCCGATGTCGCTCACGAGGACGTCAGGTTTGTCGTCCGCCAGCAGATGGAGGGCTTCCTCTGCTGATCCCGCCGTTCTTACCTCCGCGCCGGAAGCGGTGAGGGACATCATCAACATATCGCGGGTGTCCCCGTCGTCGTCGACCACGAGGACCCGGATGCCGTCGAGCGGAACGCCGCGCGACGTCGATGCAGGGGCCAGCTCGGCGGGCGTCTGCGCTCGGGCAGCCAGCGGAAATCGGACGGTAAACGTTGCGCCGCGATCGGTCCCCTCGCTCTGCGCCTCGATGTGACCGCCGTGCAGCTCGGCGAGGTGGCGCACGATAGCCAGACCGAGGCCTACGCCGCTATGCGCGCGCGTCGTCGACGCGTCGGCCTGGCGGAAGCGCTCGAAGACGTGCGGGAGGAACTCGGGCGTAATGCCGATGCCCGTGTCGCGCAGCTGCAGGTGAACGTGTCCGGACGCAACGGCTACGTCGATGTACACGTGGCCCCCGGGCGGCGTGAACTTGATCGCGTTCGAGAGCAGGTTCCAGACGATTTGCTGCACGCGGGCCGAATCGCCCATCACCGCCGTGGACGCGGTGGTCAACGAGGGGTGGAGCTGCACGCCCTTCGCGTCGGCGCCGGGTCGCAGCGCCTCGATCACCGTCTGCACGATCGGGCCGACCTCGATAGGCTGTAAGTCGATCCGGACCTTGCCCGTGATGATGCGGGACACGTCGAGCAGGTCCTCGATCAGGCGAGCCTGCGTCCGCGCATTCCGCTCGATCACGTCGAGGGCGCCGGCCCGGCGGTCCTCCCGCACTTTCCCCGTTCGCAACATGGTCAACCAGCCGAGCATGGCGTTGAGCGGCGTGCGCAGCTCGTGCGAGATCGTCGCGAGAAACTCGTCCTTGGCCCGATCCGCGGCTTGCGCCGCGGCGCGCGCGTCGCGCTCGAGGACGATGAGCCGGCGCAGGCGGGCCTCGCCCTCGCGCAGCGCTTCCTCGGAGGCGCGCAGTTCCGCCGCATGGCGCGCCGCGGTCTCCCACGCGCGAAACTGGGCGAGCGTTACGGCGAAGAGCGCCACCGACAGGATCAGCCCGCCGAGGAACGTGAGCGGGATCAGCCATGGCTTGATCGCCGCAAACGATTGGAAGTGGACGAACTCGAGGGTCCAGGGCCGGCCGGCCATGTCGATTCGGTACGTGAGCCGCGACAGGTCAGGGCCGGCGCGGGCGGGATCGTAGGTACTGTGGAGGAGGTCCGCGATTGTCGGTTTCGCGCCGTCGAATACCTGGAAGTCCAGCGCGCGCTCGCTCTTGGTCTCCGGCGCGAGAATGCCTTGCAGCAGATCGTCTGCTCGAAACGGGCTGTACACGTAGCCGACGAGCGCAGCGCGTCGCTCTTCCACCGTCCGGGTCGGCGCGCTCTTGAGGTAGACGGGCACGTAGATGAGGAAGCCTGGCTGCTTCTGCTCGTCGATTTCCTGCACCAGGGTCAGCTTGTTCGACGCGGATGGCTCGCCGGTGTCGCGAGCGCGCTCCATTGCCTCGCGGCGGCCGCGCTCGCTGGACATGTCGTAGCCGATCGCCGCGCGGTTGCGCTCGTCGAGCGGCTCGAGATACAGAGTGACCGTGTACTCGGCGCGGCGGCCCGGCGGCCACACGGCGAACTGCCCCAGCGCCGCGAGCTGACGCTCGATTTGCCGCAGCTGCCCGGGCAGCACGCGTGCGGCGTACCCCATTCCCTGGATGCCCGGAGACCGCTCGGGCAGACGTAGACGGGTTATGTACGCGCGGAATTCGTCGGCGCTCACCGAATCGCTGGCCTCGAAGAATGCAGCGCCCGCGCGAAGCAGCTCGATATACGTCTGGATGCGGGCCTCGATCAGATGCCGCGTTTCTTCGGCAGCCGTGCGGAACTCGAGCATGTCCTGCGTATGACTCGTGCGCATGATGTAGGACGTGCCGAGCAGCGTCAGCGCGACCGCGACCGCGAAGACGACGTACGGCACCCACGCGCTCAACATCCGTCGGGCGGGCGGCTTGGGATTCATGATTCGTGATTCGTCATTCATGATTCGTGATTCGGGACGTGACGCCGATCACTGATTCAGATCGTAAATCACGAAAATCACGAATCACAAATCACGAATCAGGAATAGATGTGAGCCGTTCGAGCGCCTCGCTGATAAAGATGAGCGGGTAGAGACGTTCGTAGTACCACAGCTTCGCGAAGTAGAAGCCGATGGGCGACGCCGCGAAGCTCCGGCCCGCCTCCGTACGGGCGCTCAGCCACTCGGCCCCGCGCCACGCGGCGGCGAGGGCTCCGTCCGGTGATGGCGGCGATTCGCCGCAGGCGGCGAGGGCGTTGACGGCCAGCGCCGTTTCCTCGATCGCCGAGGGGACGTCGCGCGCGCCACCCCATCCGCCGTCTGGATTCTGAGCGCGCAGCAGCCACGCGAGTGCGGCGGCGCGTGGCCCGGACACGTCCAGGGTGGTCTGCTTCAGCACGTCGTGCATCGCAAGGAGCACGCGGCTCGTGCCGTAGGTCAGGTTCTCTTCGCCCGGCGCGTGCTGGTTGCCGAACCAGAGCGGCACGAAGGCACCGTCGGCGCGCTGCGCATGGCGGAGGTAGTCGAGCGCCTTGGCGAGCGCCCGATCGATCCGTTGCTGCAAATCCGGACCGAGCTCGGCACGCCACCTCATCCATGCCCTCACCGCGTGCGCGGTCAGGTCGGCGCCGCTTCGATCGAAGGGCAGGGCGCCCCATCCCCGACAGAACGTTGGAATGCCGCCGTCACGATTCTGCAGGTCGAGCAGCCACGTGATGCCGCGCGCGGCGGCCGCGCGCGCCTCGTCGCCCGAACCGAGGGACCGCAGCGCCAGCAGCGCGCCTGCCGTATCGTCTGCGTCGGGCACTCCGCCGGGCAGATCCGTCCAGGCCCACGCGCCAGCCGCCGCCGCGGTGTAGGGATGCTCGGTCGTCGACTGCTGCTGCAGGAGCGAGCCCTGGAGACGTTGCCGCTCCTCGGATGCAAGGTGGGCCGTCAGCCGATGACCGGCATCGAGCGCCTGCACGGTCAGCGTGGTCACCCAGGTCGCGAGGTTCGTGTCGATCGGCCAGCTGCCATCGTCGCGCACCGACCGGCGCAGGAAATCGAGCGCGCGCATGGCGACCGAATCCGCGGCGTGGCCGGCGCCGATGAGGCTCATCGCGACGAAGCTGGTGAGCGGTGCGGCTTCGAGAAATCCGCCGTTCCTCGGTTGAATCGATCGGAGCACGTTGAGGGCGGGACCGATTGCGGCGCTGCGCACGGCGCGCAGAGCCGGGTTCCGCGATGGGCGCCGGCGGTGGCGCACGACGCCCATTGCAATCAAGGCAGGGAGCGCGTAGCTGACCACGGGCAGCCTCACGACCGTGAAGAGGCGGCGCGGCAGCACGGCAAGCTCGAAGGGCAGCTGAGGAATCTGCCGCCACGCGTCGCGGTCCGGTCCGAGGCGGCCGGCCAGCGCGCACATCGTCAGGATCGGTACGCTGAAGGTGCGGTCCTTTCCGTAGCGATCGGCAATCGCCCGCACGAGCGCGGCGCGATCCGCACTGCCTGCGGCGTGGGTCAGCCACTCCGACGCATCCGAAACGGCGCGCCGCGTCTGCGCGCTGTCCTGGTCATCGAAGGCGAGCGCGGCCCATCCGAGGGCCGTCGTGCTGATGTTGCTGACGCTGCGGTCGGTGTCGCCCCAGCCGCCGTCAGGGTTCCGGTGCTCGATCAGCCATCGCAGCCCGGCGCGCACGAGTCGCCCGTCGCGGTCGTCGCCGGTGGACCGCGCCGCAAGCGCCAGAGCCGTAACCGCCGTCGCGGTCGAGAGAGCGCTGCTCGAGAGCGTCCCCTCCCAGCCGCCCTCCGGCGTCCGCTCGGCCAACAGGCGGTCGATGGTCGCGCGGCGGGTGGGTTCGATGGCCACCACTGAGGTCATGAGTGGCAGCTTATGCCAACTCTGCCACGCCTCAACTCAATGCCTTGAGTCGCCCCATCACCAGGGTCAGACCCTGGTCTGACCCCGTTCTGACCCTGGTCTGACCCCCGTCTGAGGAAGGCATCGGGCAGGAACCTGTTCGGCAGCGCCGCCCTTACTTCAGCGGCTTCAGCACAACCATCCGCAATCCAGGGATGTCCGCGAAGTCCTTGGCGTTGGATGTGAGCAGCCGGAAGTCGCGCTGGACGGCTTGCGCGGCAAGCCACAGATCATTGACGCGGACGTGTGGGTCTCTTCCCGTCTTCTTGAGCTGTGCCGCGAGGCTGCCGAACGTCTCGGCTGTCTCGAGTGTGATTCTCAATTGAGGCTTCCGGCGAAGCCGGTGCAACATCGCGGTGGCGCGTTGCTTCTGCGGACCCGATCGCAGTAACTCCAGGCCGAATCGAATCTCGGCGAGATTGACCGGCGAGAGGTAAACAGGCTCCTGCCGAGTGATGGCGTGAATATCAGCCGCCGCGAGAGCTCCGCGCTCGACGGCGATCCAAAGGCTGGTGTCGATCAGCCAGCCCACGGATCTCGCAACTCGGCCACGCGGCCCCGCCGACGCTTCCGCTCGGAAACGACAGCCGCCGACAACGCATCGGCCGTTTCGTCGTCGAGCGTGCGATACAGATCGCCGAACACGCTCAAGGCGTCCTGATGCGGTGCCTCGGGAACGAGCCGCGCTACGTGTCGCCGATTCCGCACGAGCACCACTTCTTCCTGGTCGCGCTCGAGTGCGTCGAGTACAGCGCTGAAGTTCCTCGCGACATCCGTCACAGACAGGGTCTTCACACGGTCAGAGTATCTGATTGAATCTGATTCCGCAATATAGGTGTCCCACGATGATTGGAGAGGACCTCATCATACCGCCAAGTGACCCAGGGCCAGCAGACCGTAATACGTGTACTCGCAGTCGAGGACGTCGTCCGCCCAGGTGCCGTAGAACGCGCCCTCGCTGGTCCACAACGAATCGATGAAGTCGAGGCAGGCGTCGCGGACGCGATCGAGCGGCGCGTGCAGGCTCGACAACGCGTGGAGCGCCGTGGCGGTCGACAGAAGATCGGGGATCGGCGCGTCCGGCGTCGCGAAGAAGCCGCCGTCGCGACATCGATCGAACAGCCAGCCGGCAAGGCGTGGATCGGGCGGCACGTCGAGATATCGCATCAACACCACGGCCGCCGCCGTGGCCGGTGTAGATCCGCGTGGCCGATCGGGCTCGTTGGCATACGCGCCGTCGGCCGACTGCAGAGCCTGCAGAGAGGCGGCAAACGCCTCAGGCGCGGGGAGCGGTTCATGGAGATCCTGATACGCGGCCAGCGCGAGGAAGCCATGATAGACATTGGCGCGCGCGGCACCGGAGCTGGCGTGGAAGCCGTTGTCGCTCGTGCGGTGCGCGGCGAGCCGCGCGACGAGCGCCGTGCGAACCGACTCCTTCAACGTGCCCGGCGGCATCATCGCCCAGCAGCGGGCAAGACAGGCGACGTGCACGAAGTCGAGCGTCTCCCCGTCGCCGAAACGCTCCAGATACGGCACGACGGCTTCGGCAGGCAGTTCCTCGCGGAGCGCGACGAGCGCCTGCAGACCGAACACCGTGTAGTAGAGATCGCTTGTTCCCGAACGGTCCGTGAAGCCGCCGTCGGAATTGAGATGCCGTCTGACGAAGTCCGCCACGAGGGCGGTCGATTCACCGAGCAGCTTCGGCGCCAGCCGCGCGACCTGCAGCATCTCCAGCCGAACGCTCACTGCACCAGCCCTTGATCTCGATGTCGTTGAAGATTTTCCCTACGATCCGCCGCAGGAGGCCTTTGAGGCTGGGATTGTCCACGTCGGCCAGCGTTCGAATGGCTTGTTCCTTGTACGCCTCGAGCAGGTTCCGACACCGTTCGTCGGCTTTGAGCTCCGTGATCGCCTCCAACAGGACCGCATGTTGAGCCGTGCCCGAGGCACCGCTCCAGGCCGCGCGCAGCACCGCGCGCAGATGCTCGTTCGCGTTCGACCGCTCGTAGGCCATCGCGAGCGGCAGCGACGGCCGCACGCCGCCGGTGGAGGCGCCGCCGTCATCGGCCAGATCGTCCAGGTCGTCGCGAATCTGATAGGCGATTCCAAGTGATTCGCTGTACTGCGCGAACACGTCCTCGAACTCGTCCTCACCGCCAGCCGACAACGCGCCCAGCTGCAGCGCGACGTAAAACGCCGGCGCGGTCTTCTTCCGGAAGATGTCCACCACCTCGAGCGGCGACAGCGGCCGCGGCGTGCGCGTCCACGACAACTCGGCGCCTTGCCCGAGCGTCAGCATGCGATGGCCCTCCGCCGCCACGCGCAGCATGGCCGCGCATACCTCCGGCGGCGCGCCCGAGGCGGCAATGAGCCGGTAGCCTTCGCCAATGAGGAAGTCGCCGACGTTGAGCGCGATCGGCACGCCGTGCTGGGCATGCAGTGTGTCGGCGCCGTACCGTTCGACGTCCTGATCCTCGATATCGTCGTGAATCAACGACGCCTTGTGGAAGCACTCAACCGCGATGGCGACCCGCTTCAGCGAGTCGGGGAAGACCGCGTCCGGATCCTGCCGCAGCGCGCGGTACGCGCACACGGTGAGGAACGGGCGCCACCGTTTGCCGGCCCGCGTCAGCCATTCGCGCGCGAGACGCTCGGTTTCGGTCCCAGCCGGTCCGAGCATCGAGTCGAGTCCGCCTGGTGTGAACCACTCGTCGACCTCGCGGCGGATGCTCGTGAGGTCCATGCGGTACGTGCGGTCGTCGCTCGTCAGGTGAATGACGTCCCACACCCAATCGATGTCGACGGTGGTGTCGATGCAGTCGTCCTGCAGGAGCGGAATGGCAATGCCGGGGACCGCCGCGGCCTCCATGAACGGGAACGCGCGCTCGAGCACCGACAGACAGCTCACGCCGACAATGGCGTCGATCTTCCCCGTCTGAATGATCGACATCACGATCGCCGAGCCTTCGGCCACCAGCACCGCGTACCCGAGCCGCTCGGCCTCTTCCTGCAGATCCTGAATCGAGCACAACCCGCAGCGTTTGCAGAGCAACCCGTACTCGTCGAACGGCGCGGGACATTTCGCCTCGACGCGCAGGCACTTCGGCAGCAGCAGCAGCCGTCGCTCGTACGGAATCCCGGCCAGCGTCTCCCGCCACGCCTCGTTGTTGAGCAGCACCGCCACGTAGTCGCGGTATTTCGCCAGGAGTCCCGCGCCCTCCACAACGCGATCGGCATGTTCGCGCAGCTCGTCGATCGGCATCGGCGGCACCGGCCGGACATCCGATACGTACGCCTGAATGACGGCCTTGATGCGGTCCCGCTCCAGCCGTGTCCCGGGCACGTTGTCCTGCGTCGGCCGCAGCGGCTGCGTCGGCAACGCACGTGGGAGAACGACGAGGTTGGTGAGATCCATGTGAATAGGACTCCAGGCTCGAAGCTCGGGACTCGGGGCTCGGGACCGGAATCTCGAGATTCAGGACGAGAGCCTCGAGCGCCGAGCCCCGGGCCCGCTAACTATATGCTCCAAACCCGAAAAACCAATGCCGTTTCGCAAACCGGTACGCCCAGTGCTCCTCGGGGACCTCGTGACCGGGATTGTGCTGGCTGTGTCGGCTGCGCATCGCCTCGAGCTCCGCCATGCCGGAGCCTTCCTGGCGGTGCGTCGTGTCGCGCGCGCCATGCTTGGCCACGAGCGATCGGACCAGATCCGGCCGCTCCAGCACGATGCAGCCGCGCGTGGCCGCCGCTGCGGTCTCGCGGAAATCGCGGATGAACGCCGAGTCGTTCAGCACGTCGAAGAGGCTCCGTCGATCGTGAATGCTGTCGGTGGCGAACTGGATGATCGGACACGGCTCGATATCGCCCCACGGGTTGACGTGATGGCTGATGCCGGTTGCCATCGGGCAGAGCGCGTTGCCGTCGTGATCCCAGTAGGCATCCACGAGCGCGAGCGGCAGCTTCGACCGCATCCGGACGACGAAGCTCCGCACGCGCAGGACCTGTTCCGGTGTGAGCGCCAGCTCCGGGTGCGCGTGCTCGCCAACCGGCCGGTACGTGTGGTACCAGGCGTAATGGACGCCCCGCCCGATGAGCGCGCGCAGCCATTTCTCGGTGACGAGGTCGTCGATATTCGTCTGGCAGACGCTGGTGGCGACGCCGACGATCAGCCGGTTGCGGACACAGTTGTCGAGTCCGACCAGCGTTCGGCCGAGCACCTGCAGCCGGCCGCGACGCTCATCGCTCACCACCTCGGTGCCCTCGATGCTGATGAGGGGCGTCGCGTTGCCGATCCGCCGCAGCTCCCGCGCAATCTCGTCGGTGATCAGCTGGCCGTTGGTGAAGATCTGGAAGTAGCAGTCCGGATGCTCGCCAAGGATCTGGAGCAGCTCCGGGTGCATGAATGGCTCGCCGCCAAGGATGCCGAAGAAGCTGTTGCCCTGGCGCTTGGCGTCGGTGATGACCCGCCGCAGCGTGGCCGCGTCGATCATGTGGCGCGGACCGTCCACCTTCACCCAGCATCCCTGGCACCGCAGGTTGCAGCTGTTGATGATTGATAGATAGAGGAAAGGCGGGAAGTGCTCGCCTCGCTTCAGCCGCTTCTTGAAGCGTTGGACCGAGCGCATGCCCTTGTAGCCGAAGTTGTACGAGATCTTCCACAGCAGCCGAGCGTCGGTTTCGCGGAGCATGCGGAAGGCCAGGGCGGGAATCATGCTTCCTCCGACGCGCCCGGCGGGCCGCCCAGCAGGCCCTCGGCACGGGCGATGGCCCGCTCCGCCTTCGCGCGAATCTGATCCTGGGTCGGCAGCGCCAGGAGAACCTCGGGCGGGATGTCGAGCTGTTGCTGCAGCTTCGCAAGGCACTTGCGGCGTTCTTCGAGCGCGCGCTTGTCGTCGCGCTCCCGCAGGAACCGCTGCTTCGCGTCCACGCTGCGCTGCCGCAGCGCGAGGTAGATGTCGCCGCCGAGCAGCGCCGAGATGTCCACCTTCATCTTCTCGCGATGAATGTCCTCGACGCGAACCTCGTCGCCGTTGATCGGCCCCATTTTATACTTCGGAAAGAGGATCGCAACCTCGGGACATACACGCGAGCACGCCGGACAGTCGGTCTTGCAGTTCGACGGGTTCTGCACGCGGATCTGCTTCTCGGCCGAGACGCCGTATACGTCGAACAGGCAGAACGTCAGACACTGCATGCAGTTGGTGCAGCGCCCGTAGTCGATGACAGGGAACCACGGCTTCCAACCGCCCGGCTTCGACGTGCCGGCCTCCGGCTGGAGCTCCTCGACGAGCGCCGCGACGGCGTCGGGCGCCGTGCCATCGAGATCCCGGAAGAAGACGCGCTCTCCCGTCGCCTCATCCTGTGCCTCGCTGGGAGGCGCGGCGGTGAAGTGACCGAGAACCGCGAAGGGACCACGCAGCCCTGCCGGCGTGACCGGGTCACCCTGGCGCACGCTCGTCACCGCATATCCGCGCTGGAGGAGCGTGGACATGATGACGAACCGGTCGCTCGGCGCCACGGGCCGACTCCCCGAGCCTTCGAAGAGGACGATGCGGAGCGAGCGTCCGGGAGCAGCCGGGCTCATGTCGTCTCCACGTCGCGCGCGTCGGCACGGAAGAGCGCCGCGGCGGCCTCTTCGGCCGTCGCCACACGCATGTTGATGATTTCGGACCCGTTCTCGGGCAGCGGCGCGCCGGCCGACGAGAACAGCCAGCGGACCGCGCGCGGGTAGCAGGCGGCGATCCGCACCGGGCCACCCGCAGCAATCGACTGCAGGCACGGATCGCGGCGTGCCGCCATTTCGCAGAGGTCCGCCACCGCCTCGAAGGACGTCTCGGATTCGGTCAGCACGCGCAGGACGTGCTGTTTGACCTCCGGCGGCACGACCTGCGCGTAGGCGCAGTGGCAGTAGACCAGGCGTGGCGGCGAGTCCATATCAGCAGTCCATATCAGCCCAATACCAGCCGGTGCGTGGGAACCGGCCGACCGGGCCTGAAGTGTTCCAGGTGTTCGATCGTCGCTCGAGGCGCGGTGTCCGTCGGGCGCTGATTGATGCTGGCGGTTACGACGTCGCGCAGCAGCGCCGGGTCGGCTTCCGCCCGCAGGTTTACGATGAGCTCACCCTCGCCGATCGGAGCCTGCAGGCGATAGGACGCGTCGGGCAGCGCGTCGGTTCGCGCCAGGTTGAGGGCGGCAAGCTCGTCGGGAGCCTCAGGAGACGTCAATGTCATCTTGAGGTGCGCGATCTCGATGGCGGATTCAGCCAGCCGTGTCTGAATCGACGAGGCGAGGTTCTTCAGCCAGGCGTTGCCGTCGAACGGTTCGCCTTCGAGCCGCGCCGTGCAGTTCAACCACCCGAGGAGCGCCTCGCCTTCCGCGTAGTCGTCGTAGTCGATATCCAGGTCCGAGCGGCCTTCATCGCTCATGGCGAGCACGGTGTCGAACCACGCGGAAAGGCCCCGACCCGTGCGCGCCGACACTTCGAAGATGCGCGCCCGCGGATACCGGGCCTCGAGCGCCGCGCGCAGCGTGGCGACGCGCTCGGCGGACACCGTATCAATCTTGTTGATGACGATGAAGTCGGCTTCCTCGAGCTGCTTCTCGTAGACGTAGTGCACCTTGGCCGAGAAGCGGCGACCGTCCTCCACGCCGAGCACGCGCAGTGCCCTGGCGGGATCCACCATCACGCTGAACGGCGCCACGCGGTAGTCGTCGCCGTACATCCGGCGGAGTGGATAGGACACGGTCGCCTTCAGATCCGTGCAGCTCCCGACTGGCTCGGCCAGGAATACCTCGGGTGCGGCATCCTCCGTCAGCCGTGCCGCCGCCTCCGTGAGGGATCCGAATCGGCAACAGAAGCAGCCGCCCGTGATCTCTTCCACCCGGAAGCCTGCCGCACCGAGAACCCGTGTGTCCGCCAGACCGGAGCTCTGGTCGTTGGTAATGAGACCGACGCGCCTCTCGCCGGCCACGACGTGCTGCCCGAGCTTCAGCATCGCCGTCGTCTTTCCGGCGCCCAGGAAACCGCCGATCATCACGTATTGCGCTCTCGCCATCAGCCCTGATCCCCGATAACTGGTGCCTGATCCCTGAGACGGCCCTGATGCCCGATGCCTGACCCCTGATGCCTACTTGGTTCTCCCTCGCATCCGGTCGATGATCTCGTCCAGCACCCGCGCATATCCGGCCGCGTCGCGCGTGTCCGGATCCGGGGAGCCTTCGACCCGATACAGCCATCCGTCGCCGTACCGGTCGCGATCGATCACGTCCACGTCCTGATCGAGCATCGGATTCGCCTCGAGGAACCGGCCGCTGACCACACAGTACAAGTCGCTGCGCGCCTTGAACCCCTCGAACCAGCCGACCTCATCGCCCAGCGCGACCGCGTCGCCGGGCTTGACCTCGAATCCGACGTCGACGACGTCGCCCAGCATCCGCGCGGCGAACTTCGTCAACCCGACGCGCCAGATGCCTGGCGTATGCTCCTGCACCCAGAAATGCGACGGCGTATACAAGCGATCCGAAGGCAGCCGCGTGGAAAACCGGGACCGCCGGTAGTAAATTTCAGCCAAACTGCCTTCTCCCAGTCCGCGTCGCCGAACCGGGAGGCGCCCAGCATAGCCCAGCCTCCCGCCAATCGCGATTAATACCGTAAAGCCCAACCGGTGCGCAAAGGGCCCGGCCGTGCCCCCCCTGAAAAGGGGGCGCCGATTGCGGGTCACATGGCTTGACCGCTCCGCCCCGAGGCTATATCGTCACGGGTCATCCGTGTCTGAATATACAGCCTGAGCTATGAAAGCCAGAATCCGTCCGTCACACCCTGCGCTGCTCTCGTTCCTGCTCCTCGCGTCCGCGGTCGGGCTCGGGGCCATTGACTGGCCCGAATGGCGCGGCCCCGGTCGCGATGGCGTCTCGCATGAGACCAACCTCCCGACGAAATGGTCGCCCGGGGGGGAAAATGTGGCGTGGAAGCTGCCGTTCGGCGGCCGCTCCGCTCCCGTCGCGTTTCGCGGTCGCCTGTATCTACAGACGATAGTCGGCGACCTGGCGACCACGCAGGAACGGCTGGTCGCCATCGACGCCGAGTCGGGCAAGATACTGTGGGATCGTCGCTTCAGCCTTTACCTGAGCGACGTGCCGCAGCGTCGCGCGGCGTGGGCGTCGCCGGCCGTCGACCCCGAGACGGGCAACATCTACGTGTTCACGGTCGCGGCGGAGCTCATCTGCGTGTCGCCCGAGGGGAAGGTCCTGTGGGATCGCCCGCTGACCGAAGAGCACGGGGCGGTCACCACGCATGGCGGCCGGACCGTCTCGCCGATCGTCGAAGGTGACAAGGTCATCCTGAACACGCTGATCCTGGCGTGGGGCGATCTCAATCGTCCCGGCAACCGCTACTTCGCGTTCGACAAGAAGACGGGGCAGACCATCTGGATCAGCTCGCCGCAGGCGCGCCACTACGACACGAACTACTCGACGCCGATCGTCGCCACCGTCAACGGAATGAAGCTCATGATGGTCGGCGGCACCGACGGTGTATATCACGCGCTCAAGGCGAACACCGGCGAGCCGGTGTGGCAGGTCGAGGTCAGCAAACGCGCGATCCTGAACAGCCCGCTCTATCTGAACGGCGTGACATACATCACACACGGCGAGGAGAACATCGACACAACCGAGATGGGCATGGTCGCCGCGATCGACCCGGCGAGAACGGGCAAGCTCGGGGCGGATGCCTACAAGTGGAAGACACTGGGCTTCCTGCCCACGTATGCGTCGCCGGTCACCGATGGCGAGCGCCTGTACACGGTCGACAACAGCGCGATCGTCGGCGCGTTCGACCTGAAGACGGGCAAGGAGCTCTGGCACAAGAGTCTGGGAACATTGCAGAAGGGCTCGCCCGTGCTCGCGGACGGCAAGCTGTACGTCGGGACGGAGAACGGCAAGTTCTACATCCTGCGCCCGTCGGCAACCGGCGTGGACATCCTCGACGAGGACGTGCTGGGGAATCCCGCAAATCCCGACCAGATCATCGCCTCGCCCATCGTCGCCGATGGCCGCGTCTACCTGACATCGATAGAAAACGTGTACGCGATCGGAAAGCGTCAGCGTCCGTCGACCGGGAGATCCTCGCGCAGCGCGACAGCCGGCACCAACGGCACCAACGGCGAGGGCGGCGCCGCGAGCGACGGTGTGGTCACGCACGTCCAGGTCTTTCCGTACGAAGCGGAGCTTGCGCCAGGGGCGCAGCAGAAGTTCCGGCTGCGGCTGTACGACAGCAAGGGCAATCTGATTCGCGAAGAGGCGCCTCAGAAGGCGACATGGGCGCTCGATCAGCTGGGCGGTACCATCAATCCGGATGGCACGCTCACGGCGGGAAAGGACGCCCAGGGCGGATTCGTGAAGGCGACGGTCAGCGGCGTCACGGGACAGGCGCGCGTACGTGTGGTCCCGCCGCTGCCGTGGTCGTTCGATTTCGAGCCTTCGACGAGCTCAGGCTCGCCGCGCGCGGAGTCGAAGGGCGACAAGCCCGCCGATGCGGCGCCGTCGTGGTGGGTCGGGGCACCGGGCAAGGTCTTCCAGCGGACGGTTGAAGGCGCGGGAGCTGTGCTCGTGCGGCCGCGCGATGACACCGTCGGCCGCCGCGCCAAGGTGATCATGGGCGATCCCACCTGGCACGACTACACCGTGGAAGCCGACGTGCGCGGCCGGGAGCAGCGGCGCCAGCGCGGCGACGTGGGCCTCATCAATCAGCGATACGGTCTCGTGCTGTTCGGCAACGGTCAGAAACTCGAGCTGCACCCGTGGCAGGCGGCCAACGAGATGACGGTGAAGGTTCCGTTTGCGTGGAACGCGGACACGTGGTATCGCATGAAGCTCCGCGTCGACAACCGGCAGGACGGCACGACGCAGGTGCGCGGCAAGGTCTGGCCGACCGGCGAATCCGAGCCGCAGGCGTGGACGATCGAGAAGATCGACCGCATCCCGCACAGGAACGGCAGCCCCGGTCTCTACGGCGACGGCATCTCCGAGATCTATTTCGACAACATGCGTGTGTACGCAAACAAGTAATCGGAAATCGCCAATCACGAATCGAAGAATCACGAATTATGAAACGTCTGATCATTACGCTCGGGGTCCTGGCCGCCTCCGCGGTCATCTCCGCCGCCGACTGGCCGATGTGGGGCGGCGCGCCCAACCGCAACATGGTTTCGTCGATGACCGGCGTGCCCACGCAGTGGGACGTGAAGACGGGCAAGAACGTGAAATGGATGGCGAAGCTCGGGTCCCAGTCCTATGGCAACCCCGTGGTCGCCAACGGTGTCGTGCTGGTCGGCACGAACAACGAGGCGCTCCGCGATCCGAAGCAGGGTGGCGATCGCGGGGTTTTGATGGCGTTCCGCGAGTCGGACGGCGAGTTCCTGTGGCAGGCGACGTTCGAGAAGCTCTCCTCCGGGCGCGCCAACGACTGGCCTTACCAGGGCATTGCCTCGTCTCCGCTGGTCATCGGCGACATCGCGTACTTCGTGTCGAACCGCGGCCAGGTCATGGCCGTCGACATCCACGGCTTTCAGGACGGCAAGAACGACGGCCCGTACAAGAGCGAGAAGCTGACCGGGAAGAATGACGTCGACATCATCTGGATGTTCGACATGATGGAGGAGGTCGGGTCGTTCCCGCACAACCTCTCGAACAGCTCGCCCAACGTCAACGGCGACCTGATCTACGTGAGCACGTCCAACGGGCAGGACGAGAGCCACGTGAACATTCCCTCGCCGAAGGCCCCGGCGATCATCGCGCTCAACCGGCACACCGGAAAGCTGGTGTGGGAGGACAACTCCGTCGAGGATCGGATTCTTCACGGCCAGTGGTCCGCTCCCTCCGTCGGGACGATCGGCGGCGTTCTCCAGGTCGTGCACGGCCAGGGGGACGGCTGGATCCGCGGATACGACGCACAGACCGGCAAGAAGCTGTGGGAGTTCGACAGCAACCCGAAGGAGTCGGTCTGGCCGAAGACGCGCAACGAGATCATCAGCACGCCGGTGATCGTCGACAACGTCATCTACATCGCCAACGGCCAGGACCCGGAGCACGGCGAAGGCGTCGGTCACATGTACGCGATCGACGGCACCAAGCGGGGCGATATCACCAAGAGCGGCATGATCTGGCACTACGACAAGATTCGCCGCTCGATCTCGACCGCGGCCGTGCGCGACGGAATGGTCTACATCGCGGACTTCAGCGGCTTCGTGCACGCGCTCGACGCCAAGACCGGGAAGCCCTACTGGACGCACGACCTGCTTGCGGCCGTGTGGGCCTCGCCCATCATCATCGATAACAAGCTGTACATCGGAGACGAGGACGGCGACATCACGATCCTGGCGCTCGGCAAGGAGAAGAAGGTCATCTCCGAGATGAACATGGGCAGTTCCGTCTACGCGACCGTCACGCCCGCCAACGGGACGCTGTTCATCATGAACCGCAACGAGCTCTGGGCGATCGCCGAGGGCGCGTCGAGGAAGAAGACGAACTGAGGGACTCCAGCAGTCATCGGCGGGACTCCGGCCCACGCATTACACTGACTCTCACGATTCAAGGATCACGGGCCACAGAGGCACAAGAGGCACAGAGAAGCTTAGGTTTCTCTGTGTCTCCGTGTCTCCGTGGCTCGTGAGGGTAGAGTCAGTAGAATCAGTGACTGCTGGACGAGCGTGATGCGCCCGTTCGACTTCCATCCCCGTTCCCGCGTGATCTTCGGCGCCGGCACGCTCTCCCGGATTGGTGAGCGCGCGCACGCGCTCGGCATCACCCGCGTTCTCATCGTCGCCGATCGGGGGATCGCCGCCGTCGGGTACGTCGACGCCGCGCGCCGCGCGCTCGAAGGTGCCGGGATCGCGGTCGAGACATTCCACGAGTTCACCGAGAATCCCGACACGGACATGGTGGAGGCAGGCCGCGCCCACGCGGCGGCGCTTGGCGTGAATGGAATCGTCGGCCTCGGCGGCGGCAGCTCGATGGACTGCGCCAAAGGAATCAACTTCCTGCTGACGAACGGGGGCGCGATGGCCGACTACCGCGGCTACGGAAAAGCATCGCGTCCGATGTTGCCGATGATTGGCGTGCCCACCACGGCCGGCACCGGCAGCGACGCGCAGTCCTACGCGCTCATCTCCGACGCGCGCACGCACGTGAAGATGGCGTGCGGCGACGCGAAGGCGGCATTCTCCACCGTCATCCTCGATCCCGAGCTGACCACGAGCCAGCCCGCACACGTCACCTCAGCGGCGGGCTATGATGCCATCGCGCACGCGGTCGAGACGTGGGTGACCCGGACGCGCAACCCGATGTCCGATCTGTTCGCGCGCGAGGCATGGCGGCTCCTGGAGGGGAGCTTCGAGCGGGTGCTGCGGGCGCCGCGAGACCTCGACGCACGCGGGGCGATGCTGGTGGGTTCGCACCTGGCCGGCGCCGCGATCGAGCAGTCAATGCTCGGCGCGACGCACGCGTGTGCCAACCCGCTGACCGCGCGCTACGGGACCACGCACGGTGTCGCCATCGCGCTGCTGCTGCGGCACGTGGTGCAGTGGAACTCGAGCTCGGAGGAGACGCGCGCACGGTATGTGGCGCTGGCGCCGGACCTGCCGGCCCGCCTCGAAGCTCTGGCACATATCGGGCAGTTTCCCGCGGGGCTTGCGGCGGCCGGCGTCTCGGAGGACGATCTGGACATGCTTGCGCACGAAGCGGCGGCGCAGCGGACTGGCACGTTCAATCCGCGCCCGTTCGATGAACACGGGGCGCGAGAAATCTACGAGATGGCATGGTAAGACAGCTTCTCACCGGACCGGGGTCCCCAACGCGCGTTTTTCCTGTCGCGGTCGCTAGCGACCGCGACCTGGCCAGCACTGGTTTCGCGGTCCGCCAACGGCGGACCGCCGTGGGGTGGATCTCTGTCTTCGTGGCGTGCGTGGCGGCAGCGGCAGCCCAGGCGCCCGCTCCCGACACGTGGCCGCAGTTCCGTGGCGGACCCACTCTTGCCGGCGTCGCGGCCGGTCCTCTCTCGCCGACGCTGAAAGTCGCCTGGTCGCACGAGGCGGGCGACGCTGTCGAGTCCTCAGCGGCGATTGCCGACGGACGTGTGTTCGTGGGCGTGGGATCGGGGCATCTGCTCGCCCTGAGCCTCGCCGACGGCAAGGTACTGTGGAAATACGCCGTCGAGCAGGGCGTCGGCGAGTCCTCGCCCGCCGTGAGCAACGGCATCGTCTACGTCGGCGATCTCAGCGGCATGGTCCATGCGGTCAACGCCACGGACGGGAAGGGCCTGTGGACGTTCAAGACGAAGGGGGAGATCAAGTCGTCGCCGGTTGTCGCCGGCGATCGCGTGATCATCGGATCGTACGATGCCCACCTGTACGGCCTGTCCGCCAAAGACGGCAAGCTGATCTGGACCGCCGAAACCGAGAACTACGTGCACGGCACGCCGGCCGTCGCCGACGGGCTCGTGTACCTCGCCGGATGTGACGAGGTCTTCCGCGCCATCCGGATCTCGGACGGGAAAGAAGCGTTCCGGGTCCCGATTGGCGCTTACACCGGCGCCTCGGTCGCGCTGGCCAACGGGCGCGCGTACTTCGGCACGTTCAACAACGAAGTGCTCGCGGTCGATCTCAAGGCGCGGAAACAGGTGTGGCGCTATGCTCCAACGGATCGTCAGTTCCCGTTCTATTCATCGGCGGCGATTGCGGACGGGACGGTGGTGCTCGGCGGCCGCGACAAGATGGTGCACGGGCTCGACGCCGCCACCGGAAAGGCCCGTTGGACGTTCGCGACGCGCGCGCGCGTCGATTCGTCTCCTGTGATCGTCGGCGATCGCGTCTACGTCGGCTCGAGCGACGGACGCTTTTATGTGCTCGACCGTCACAAGGGCGAGAAGCTCTGGGAATTCGACATGGGCGGCCCCGTCACCGCGTCGCCCGCGGTCGCTGGCGGCCGGATCGTGATCGGCTCCCAGGACGGCCGGATCATATGTTTCACGTGA
>DASYQV010000157.1:0-7162 GCA_036005125.1 Vicinamibacterales bacterium | reverse complement strand
TGATTCGTGATTCAAATCGCAAATCACAAATCACAAATCACAAATGGAAGATCTGGCCTCGTCGCACTCGGCGTCCACTCCGGGGGGATGCAGGAACACGGTTTCGTTTTCCCGGAGGCGACGCACCGCCACCTCGACGATGTCCCTCGAGCGCGTCAGACGCGCCTCGGCGTGTCCGACGATGCCGCGGCGCTGGCGGCCTTCTGCCTCGAGCCACCCGTCCACGAGATTGAAGCTCTGGCAGCAGTGATCGATCTCGCGGTACTCGCATCGCGTGGGGACTCCTGCCCTGAAGACCGTCGCATACTTGGGCAGCCGGTAACGCACCCCGGCGATCGTCTCCGCCAGATGGACCGTGGTGTCCGCGTCGTGTCCTACTCCGAGCAGCAGGACCTGCCCATCGAGGTCGTGGACGCGGCCCACGGGACTGTCCGGGCCATGCGGTACCTCGAGCGGATGATCCGCGGTGATGTGCGCCGCCCCCGGACCAATGGCTGCAAACGCATGGGGACTGTCGCTGCGCAGAACGCCCGGCAGTTTCCAGAAGCTCTCGGCTACCACTCCCATCCCGATGCAGGACGTCCTCCGAGGATCGAACGGCTGATCGTCATCGTCACTCATGCTGGGCATCACCAGAGTGCCCGCAGGTCCCAGGGCGTCGCGGAGCGCGGCAATCAAGCCCAGCGGCCCCTCTTCGATGGGTGCGACGTTCGAAAACGACGTGTGGACGAGCAGGACGCCACCGCGCTCGACGCCGAGCGCACGAAGGTGCTCGGTCACGGCAGCGAGGGGAATGGTCTGGCGCGTCATCGTGGCAGGGCTTTCATTCATGATTCATGATTCATGATTCATGATTCATGATTGTGGTTGACTTGAATCAAGAATCAAGAATCAAGAATGATCCTCTATCCGATCCGCTCGGGCTCCCACTGCAGGCCGAGCGTGACGATGCGCTCGAGCAGGCGCTCGTATGACACGTTGGCCTTCTCGGCCGACTCAGCGAAGTCTTCGCCGTACGCCAGGTTCGGGTTCGGGTTGGCCTCGAGCACGAACGTCCGATCGTTCTCGTCGAGGCGCAGGTCGATGCGCGCGTAGCCGTTGAGATCGAGCGCCCGGTAGACGCGCCGCGCGATGTGCCGGATGTGGTCGCTCAGCGCCGACGGCAGCTTCGCCGCATCCGTCATGATACCGTGCTTCTGCTGATACTTCGTGCTCCACTTCACCCGTTCGGTCGCGATGTGCCATCGGTTCTCCGGCATGTGCGCGAACGACATCTCCCATACCGGGAAGACCTGCTGCCGTCCGTTGCCGAGCACACCCACGTAAAGCTCACGTCCATCGATGAACTGTTCGAGGATGGCGGCCGTGCCGACGTTCTCGTGGATGAACTGCACCCGGCGGGCGAGCTGCCCTTCGTTCTCCACGACCGATGCCTGCGAAATGCCGATCGACGCCTCGAAGAAGAGGGACTTCACGATCAGCGGATACTGAAAACGCTTCGGGAGCACCGGCTTCAGACCGCGACGTACCACGGTGAACTCCGGGACCGGGATGCGATGGTAGGCCAGGAGCTTTTTCGACAGAGCCTTGTCGCGCGCGAGTATCAGCCCGCGCGGATTGCACCCCGTGTACGGCATCCGCAGCAGCTCGAGGTAGCTGACGACGTTCTGATCGTAGGTCGTGACGCCGGCGAACGCCTCCATGAGATTGAAGACGATCTGCGGTTGGAAGCTGGCAATCGTCTGCCGGATGCCCGTCAGGTCGTCGTGGACGCCGAGCACCTCGACGTCGTGCCCGCGCTCCCGCAGCGTCTCGATGACGTCGAACTCCATCTTCCACTCGGCCTCGCGCACGTCGATCCCGGTGGTGTCTTCCGGTGGCACGAGGTGCTCGTGGACGAGCGCGAGAATCCGGACTTTCTTCACAGCATCAACCGGTGGCCGCCGCTGTGCAGGTAGTTCATCGTCTGGACGGTGAGCAGCACGGTGAACTCCTGGCGCGCCTGCTCGTCGGGCACGGCCAGCCGCAGCTTCAGCTCCTGGCAGCGCGCGACCATGTCTTCGAGAACCTGATCGATCGTGTACTGGTAGATGCCGGTCCAGCTCGCAACCAGCCGACGCACGGGACGACGGATTCGGGCGATGAACTGCGCGGCAGTGACATTGCCGGCCACCTCGGGTGAGTCGGAGAAGAGGCGCCGCAGATCGCGATCGTAGAAATCCGGATAGTCCACACCGTAGTGGCGGCGCTTGCGTCGATAGTGCTGCCGCAGCGTCAGCCGAAGCCGCCGCAGCGGATCCACTTCTTCCCTGTTCACCACGCGCGGCCGCTGCCCGCTCAGCGATCGCATGAGCGTATCCATGTATTCCAGCTTCCGGCGCGCCCTCCAGCCGGCATAGCGCTGCCGCCATTCGCTGTTCGGCGTGAGCCAGACCGCAAAGGTTTCGGCAAAGTCCTCGTCGGGATGGCTCTGCGCGTACCACGCGTCGAGGTGCAGGACGAAGCTCTTGCTGTACGGCTTGGGTGTATAGAACTCAGGATAGGGACGCGACGGCGAGCCGAACACCGCGCGCCGCTGGCGCCGCAGTCTCAGCCGGTATGCATTGTCGATGGCATGGCCGGATTCATGCCGGAGGATGCGCATGCACCATTCGTACTCGCCTCCCTCGACCTCGAGCATCTGCGCCTCTTCCAGCTCTTCCAGTCTGGGATGCGCGAGATAGAAAGGAATGGCGATGGACGAGGTGCCGTCGGGCGTGAACCACTCATCCGACAAGTAGAAATGAAGGTCGGAGTAGAGGTCGCGCGCGCTCAGCTCGGCGCGCAGTCGGGCGATCCGTTCCGCGAGCTTGCTCCCCTCGATGGTGAGGGGCAGGTCTGCCATTCGCAGGTCGAGCAGGTGGTCGTCCGGGAGCGCCGGCCAGTCGGCCGGAACGCGCGTGGTGGCCATGTCCGGATGTCCATGGTATCGGACCGTTACTCAGTAGGCAGTAGGCAGTCGGCAGTCGGCAGTCGGCAGTCGGCAGTCGGCAGCCGGCAGCGCTGGGCCGGATCTAAAGATGCGGCCTACGAACAAGATGCAGGCGCCGGTCTTTCGATCGAAACGTACGTAGGCCGCATCTTTAGATGCGGCGCCGAGCCGGGTCTGAAGACCCGGCCTCCGTACGTTGGGGTTGAAGGTGCCGCGAGACGGTCTCGGCCAGCGCGTCACGCATGCGTCGCGCAAGGGCCAGCGCCTGATCCGAAGGTTCCACCGCAGTCCGGCGATGGTCGACGTAGAGACAACCCACCCGGGTCGCGCCGAGCGAGAGCGGGAGAATCACGCACGTGGCGGCGTCGAACTGTTGCAGGACACGCTCTTCTTCGGGCAGCAGCTCCCAGGCACGCGAGAGGACGAGCTCCTGTCGCCGGGCGAGCGCCACGCCAACGGGGCCTCCCCCGACGCCGGTCTTGAAGCGGAACCGCGCGATCAACGTGTCGACGTCCTCACCGAGCCCGAGATGGCCGGAGACCTCGCGCAGATCGTGTGAGTCGAGCGCCAGCATCACACGGTCGAAACGCCCGCCGCGGAGCAGCGCCTCGAGCATTATGAGCGCGACCTTGTTGGTCTCGAACCGCTCGGGCTTGCCCCGGTCGCGGTTCTGCGCGGCCTGCGGCTGCTCGAGCGCCCGGTCCATCTGACGGTGAAGCCGCAGGTCGTCGAGGTGGATGCGCGCCTGCGCAAACGTCTCACGCGTTGCGGTGATACCGGCCTGCAGGATCAGACGCACCTCGTCGGCAGTGAAGCCGAGCGTCACGTACTTCTGACACAGCATCTGCAACGTCGCGCCGGTGCCGTCGGGCTCCTGCCGGTAGACGGCGGAGGTGAGCCCGTGGGCAAAGGCAATCATCGTGCGGGTCTGGCTCCGCGCGCCGGGTCGGGTGCCCTCGGGCTCAAGCACCTGTTCGAGCTCCTGCGGCATCCTCCACACCCGCACGACCGCGCACGCCAGCGCATCGAAGTCGAACTGCATCACCTTCCGGCAGGCCTGGTTGGGCGTCAGGTGATGCTCGCGGATCAGGCGCAGGATGGCTTCGTACTCCTTGTCGAAGTACGCCGCCACGAGCACCTCGCCCAGATTTCGAAACAGGCCGTAGACGTACGCTTCCTCCGGCTTGACCACCGTCGAGCGTCGATCGGCAATCTCACGGGCGTGGCTGGCGGTGAGCAGCGACAGCATCAGGACCTGCCGCAGGCATGGCGAGCGCCGTTGATAGTGCTCGAAGACCACGATGCTGGTCGCCAGATCGCGGACGGTCTGCACGCCGAGCATGAGGATGGCCTGGGTGATGCTGACGATCGGGATCCCCGATCGGTTGAAATGGTACGAGTTGGCGCGCTGCAGCAGCTTCAGCGTGAGGCTGTAATCGAGCAGGACGGTGTTCGCCAGCTTCTGCGCGGACGCGTCCTCGTCGCCGAGGATGTCCATCAGCTGCTGAATCTGGGCCGCAAGGGCCGGGAAATCCTCAGCGCTCTCCACGCGAGCGACGGCGGCGTCGAGCGGTGTTTTGCGTGCCGCCGGCGCGCCGGACTGCCGCTCGTCGGGCGCGCGTTCGATCATGGCCATGCCCAGTTCTTCCCTCGAGTCTCCGTGTAATCGGCATGAGCGGCTGGATCTTTACCGCTCAAGGTCAAAGGTCAAAGGGCAAAGGTTAAAAGGCGGGTTCAGGTACTCGGGGATTCCGCTCGACTTATCCCTGAGACGTCCACCCGTGACCTCCACCTGTCAGCTACACCTGAGACCTAGACCTGAGACCTAGACCTGAGACCTAGACCTGAGACCTAGACTGTGACCGACACCTGTGACCTACACCTGTGACCTACACCTTGACCTGACTTTTGACCTTTGACCTTTGACCTTTGACCTAGAATGTGGCCATGTCTCTGTCCATCGAGGACCAGGAAGTCGGCGACGTCACGGTGGTGCGGGTGTCGGGGCGTCTGACGCTCGGCGACAGCAACGGCGCCGTGAAGAACGCGGTGAACACGCTCGTCGAGGAGGGGCGCACGCGGTTCGTCCTCAACCTCGCAGGAGTGCCCTACATAGACAGCTCCGGGCTCGGCGAGCTCGCGAGCGCGCACGTCACGGTGAGCCGGACCGGCGCGACGCTGGTGCTGGCGGCGGTCAACGATCGCGTGATGGAGGCGTTGAGAGTCACCAAGCTGACGCGTGTGCTGCAAGTCGAGCATGACGAGGCTGCAGCCGTTGCGAGGCTGCAGCATTCGCAGTCGCTCTAGGCATCAGGGATGAGGCACCAGGCATCAGGGCTCAGGTGTCACTACTGATGCCTGAGACAGCCCTGATGCCTGATGCCTGATCCCTGATCCCTCGCTCTAGAATGGATGAATGCTGAAGCGATCCCGCGCGCTCGTCGCAGCCGTGCTTGCGGTCGTGACCCTTACCGCCGTCGCGCAGGAACGTGACCGCGACAAGATTGCCGACAAGTACAAGTGGAACCTCACGGATATCTATCCGAGTGTCGACGCCTGGCGCGCGGCCAAGGAAAAGATCGCCGCGGAGATCCCGGGCATCCGCCGTTTTCAGGGCAAGCTCGGCACATCCGCGCAGACGCTCGCCGATGCGCTCGAGATGAGCTCACGCCTCGACAAGGAACTGTCGCGGCTCTCCGTCTATGCCGGCCTGCTCGCCGACCAGGACACGCGGGTGCCGGCGCACGAGGGCATGCAGCAGGAGATGGTGCGGCTGACGGCGGAGTTCGCCGCCGCCGCATCGTTCATCGAGCCGGAGATTCTGAAGATCGACCGGCAGAAGCTGGAGAAGCTCATCGCGTCGGAGCCGCGCCTGAAGGTCTACGCGTTCTACCTGCGGGACATCATCCGCCGCGCGGCGCACACCCTGACGGACAGCGAGGAAAAAATCCTCGCCGACGCGACACCGCTCGCGGCCGCGCCGCAGAACATCTACGGAATCCTCGCCAACGCCGATTTCCCCTATCCATCCGTCACGCTCACCAACGGCCGCAGTGTGAAGATCGACCAGGCTGGCTACAACGAGTTCCGCACGGCGCCGAACCGGGAGGACCGCAAGCGCGTGATGTCGACGTTCTTCAACGCGCTCGGCAGCTTCAGCCGGACCTACGGCACCACGATGAACGGCAACGTGCAGAAGGCGATCTTCTTCGCCAAGGCGCGGAAGTACCCGTCGACGCTCGAGGCCGCCCTCGACGGACCGAACATCCCGGCCTCGGTGTACACGCGCCTGGTCGACGGGGTGAACAAGAACCTTCCGGCGTTCCACCGCTACCTGCGCCTCCGCAAGCGCATGATGGGCGTCGACGAGCTGCACTACTACGACCTGTACGCGCCGCTCGTGGGGTCGGTGAACCTGAAGTACTCGCCCGAGGAAGCGCAGCAGCTCGTGCTCGCCGCGGTCGCGCCGCTTGGTCCCGATTACGCGGCGGTGCTGCGCCGCGCATTCGCCGAACGCTGGATTGACCTCTTTCCAAACCAAGGCAAGCGGTCGGGCGCATATTCCAACGGCGGCGCCTACGACGTGCATCCGTACATGCTCATCAACTACCTCGGGCAGTACGCCGACGTGAGCACGCTGGCGCACGAGCTCGGCCACACGATGCAGAGCTACTACTCGAACAAGACGCAGCCGTACCCGCTCGCGAACTATCCGATCTTCGTGGCGGAAGTGGCGTCGACGTTCAACGAGGAGCTTCTGATCGAGCACATGCTCAAGCAGATCAAGGATCGCGACACGCGCCTGTCGCTGCTCGGCAACTACCTCGAGAACATCAAGGGCACCGTGTTCCGGCAGACGCAGTTCGCGGAGTTCGAGCTGCGGATGCACGAGATGGCTCAGAAAGGGCAGCCGCTGACCGGCGCGGCGCTGGGCAAGCTGTACGACGAGATCACGAAGAAGTACTACGGCCACGGCCAGCGCGTCTGCATCGTCGACGACTACGTGGCCAACGAATGGAGCTTCATCCCGCACTTCTATCGCGACTTCTACGTCTTTCAGTACGCGACGTCGTTCACCGCCTCGACCGCGCTGGCGGAACGGGTGCTGGCCGGCGACGAGGCGGCGAAGAAACGCTACCTCGCGTTCCTCAGCGCCGGCGGCTCCAAGTACGCGATCGATCTCCTCAAGGA
>DASYQV010000156.1:0-7478 GCA_036005125.1 Vicinamibacterales bacterium | reverse complement strand
TCCCCTCGCGAGCGGGGTCCTTGCGAAGCGGAAGCGTCGCAACCTCCTCTGCGGACACGAACCGGATCGAGACCGGACGGTCCTCCCAGACGATGCGATTGGCTTCGAGCTCCGCACGGACGATCGCGTCGGGAGATGCCTCGTCGCCGAGATCGATCGTCGACGAGTCGCTGCCCATGTGAAAGCTCATGGTCCGGTTCTCGAACAGCCGGTCGAAGGCGGCCGAGAGCAGGTGCTGGCCGGTGTGCTGCTGCATGTGGTCGAACCGGCGCCCCCATGCGATCTCGCCGTGCACGCGCTCGCCCTCACCGAGCGGCGCCGACAGGACGTGCGCGATCTCGCCGCTCTCTAAATCGACCGTCTCGAGGACGTCCGCGGCGCCAAGACGTCCGGTGTCGTGCGGCTGTCCGCCCGACGTCGGGTAGAACGCGGTGCGATCGAGCAGCGCAGCCGGTCGGCCGTCATGAAGGAACGCGCGGGTCACCACCGCATCGAACGAGGAGCAGGTGGGATCGTCGTAATAGATGCGATGAGTCATCCAGTTACACTCGGCCTCCCGCGCAACGTCGCGGCGCTAGGTCTGCGCCACCATCGCAGGCAGCTCGAAAAAGAAGACCGAACCCCCGGCGTTCGCGCGGCGGTAGCCGATGTGTCCCCCCATCGAGTCGATGATGCCGTAGCTGACCGACAGGCCCAGGCCGGTGCCCTGCCCCACCGGCTTGGTCGTGAAGAACGGCTGGAACAGCTTCGCCTCGTCTTCGGGAGGGACACCGGGACCCGTGTCCTCCACCTCGAGCAGCACGCGTTCCCCGTCGTCTCGCGCCCGGACGGTGATGCGCCCGGGAAGTCGGCCCGACATCACGATCGCCTGCTCGGCGTTCACGACGAAATTCAGGACGACCTGCTGGAGCTCGGTGAACACGGCCATCACGTGATGGGTGGACCGGTCGTCAACGAGGAGCTCGATGTCCTCGGACTCGAGGCGGCGCTGACGCAGCTCGATGACCGAGGTAATCACGTCGGCGAACCGCACCGGCGCCGCCTGTCCCGGCTGCTGGCGCGCGAACAGCGCAAGGTTGCGGATGATACCGCAGGCTCGCGCGCTCTCCTTCTGAATGAGCCGCAGGTCGCTCCTCACCGGCGCAGGGAGCTTGTGGGTCATCTGGAGCAGCTCGGCAAAGCCGAGGATCGCCTGCAGCGGGTTGTTGATCTCGTGCGCGACGCCGGAGACGAGCTGGCCGACCGCCGCGAGCCGCTCCTGTCGGATGACCTGGCGCTGCAGGGATTGCAGCTCCTCGCGCACCTGGCGCTCCTCGGTGACCTGCCGGTCGATCGCCTGCCGCGCCTCGTCGAGCCGCTGCACCATCAGGTCGAACGCGTCCTGCAGACTCGTCAGCTCGCTGGTGGGCATCTGTTGTCTTTCGAGCGGCCGGAGGTCGCCCGACGCAACGCGTCTGGCGGCGGATTCGAGGTGCGACACGGATCTGACGAGCTGCCGCGACACAACCATCGCGACGAGCGCGAGGCCAATCAGACCGAACGTCAGAATTGCAACGATGGCGATGGCCTCTGTATGGAGGTCGCTGAGTCCCTCGCGGTATGCCACCCAACCCGCCCAGATTGCAGCGGCGAGAATGGGTCCGAGCAACAGGGCGAGCCAGACAAGCAGCTGGCGGCGCAGCGGCTGGGTCGAAAGGCGGCGCATCTAGTGTGAACCGACCGACAACTCGGAGCGACCCGGGAACGGGCCGCATGTTACCAGCATTCTCGTCCGCATCAGCGAACGGCAACAGGGTCGGGTATCCCGGCCTGTGCAAAGCCGGCCGCGCGCAGCGCGCAGCTGTCACAGCGGCCGCACGGACGTCCCGACGGATCGGGATCGTAGCAACTGTGCGTGAGCCCGTAATCCAGCCCGAGCTCGATCCCGCGCCGGATGATGTCGGCCTTCGAGAGCCTCAGCAGCGGCGCGTGAATCGTGAACCCGCGCCCTTCGACGCCGGCGCGCGTCGCCAGCGTCGCCATGCGCTCGAAGGCAGCCAGGTACTCGGGTCGGCAGTCGGGGTAACCGGAGTAATCGAGAGCGTTGACGCCGACCACGACGTCGGACGCCCCCAGCACTTCCGCCCACGCGAGCGCCAGCGAGAGAAACACCGTGTTGCGCGCGGGCACGTACGTCGACGGGATCTCCGCCGGATCGATCGAACGATCCTTTGGCACCGGCGCGTCGGTCGTGAGCGACGAGCCCCCGAAGACACGCAGGTCGACGTCGAGCTCGAGATGACGCGCGACGCGGAGAGCCGCCGCCACGCGCCGCGCCGCGTCGATCTCGCGCGCGTGGCGCTGCCCGTAGCGGACCGTCAGGGCATGAAGCGTGAATCCCTGCCGGCCGACAATGGCTGCCGCCGTGTAGGAATCGAGGCCCCCGCTCAGAAGAACCACCGCCGCGTCAGACATCAGAAATCACAATTCACAATTCACAATTCACAATTCACAAATGGTCAGACTCCCCGCGTCTCCGGATCCCAGACGTATTTGTGTATCTGAAGCTGTAGCCGCACTGGCAGACAATCAGCGAGAATCCACTCGGACAGCGTCCTGGGCTCGAGGACGCCGTGCACCGGAGAGAACAGCACCGCCGCAGCGCGGGACGCCACATCATGTCGCCTCACGACGTCGCGGGCGAATTCGTAGTCGGTCCGGTCTTTGATGACGAATTTCACCTCGTCGTGCCGGCGCAGCCGTTCGAGGTTCGTCCAGTCGTTCCGGTGTGCTTCGCCGCTCGCGGGACACTTGACGTCGAGAATCGTCACCACAGCCTCGGGCACGCGCTCGGTGCTGTGATGACCGCCCGTTTCGAGCAACACCGTCCGCCCGCCGTCGATGAGCCGCCTCATCAGCGGGTAGACCTCTTCCTGCAGCAGCGGCTCGCCGCCGGTCACCTCGACCAGAGAGCATCGGTACGACTCGACCTCCGCCAACACGTCGTCGAGCGAGCGCTTGCGTCCCTCATGAAACGCGTACGGCGTATCGCACCATGAGCACCGCAAATCGCACGCCGTCAGACGGACGAACACGCAGGGCCGACCGGCGAACGTCGACTCCCCCTGGATCGAGTAGAAGATTTCGTTAATCGTCAGCAACCCTTTATTATCGCCTCGGAACGGCGGAACCATCTACGATTTGAGATTTGTGATTCCTGATTGGATTTTGAATCAATTTACGAATCAAATCACGAATCACAAATCACGAATCAGAAATGGAAAGATGAGCTCCCTTCGAATCGGCACGTCCGGATGGAACTACCCGTCAGGCCCTGGCACCTGGAACGGCCTCTTCTACCCGAAGACGCGCTCGAAAAAGGCCGGCACGGCCGCGTTCGACGAGCTGCGGTTCTACGCGGAGCACTTCAACACCGTCGAGGTGAACTCGACCTTCTATGGCTCGCCCCGGGCCGAGGTCACCCGGACGTGGGCGGAGCGGACACCACCAGGGTTCGAATTCTCGCTCAAGCTCTATCAGAAGTTCACCCACCCGAAGATGTTCAAGGAGGCCGCGCTCAAGACAGCTCCCGGCTCCGGAGGCCCGCTTCTCGATCTGCTGGCGCAGGTCACGCAATCGGACATCGACGAGTATCGCGCCGGCATCGAGCCGCTCGCATCGACCGGCCGGCTTGGAGCCCTGCTGGCCCAGTTTCCGCCGAGCTTCAAGGACACGCCAGCCGCGCGCGACTACCTGGGTCAACTCCTGCGGGCCTTTGCCGACTACCCGATCGCCGTCGAGCTCCGTCACCGGAGCTGGAGCGACGCGTTCGGCGACACGCTCGACCTCCTGAATGCATTCCACGCCGCGTGGGTACAAATCGACGAGCCGAAGTTCAAGTTGTCGATCCGGCAGAACTGGCTGCCCAACATCACCGGCTTCTACTACGTGCGACTCCACGGGCGCAACGTGGCGAAGTGGTGGCATCACGAGCACCGCGACGACCGGTACGATTATCTGTATTCGTCCGAGGAGCTCGAGGAGTTCACGGAAACGGCGGCGGCAGCGAAGGAGCTCGTGAAGAAGGCCTATCTCTACACGAACAATCACTTCGCCGCCAAGTCCGTGGTGAACGCGGTGATGCTGAAAGCGCAGCTCGGAGAACCGCTCGAGGGTGAGTACCCGCCCGAGCTGGTCGAGCGTTATCCGGAGATCAAGAGCCTCGTGACACTAACGCGCTCGAGATTGTTCTTGGACAGCGGAGCGCGTTAGCGTCACGAGAGTGCAGCGTCTTTGGGTCACAGCGCGGCCAACGCGACGACATGACATCTTGTTGGTTGCGGCGTTGGCCGCGCTGTGACTACTTCGCCGACGACGCCCCGCCCTTCACGGTTACTCTCTTGACGACGTCACCGATCTCGAGCTTGTCGACGACGTCCATTCCGGAAGTCACGTTTCCAAACACCGTGTATTTGCCATCGAGGCCCGGCTGCGGGGCCAGCGTGATGTACATCTGGCTGTCGGCCTTCGCCGGATCGCCTGCATAGGCCATCGCCACGGCGCCTCTGGTGTGCGTCCGCTTCGGACTGATCTCGCCGACACCAATCGGCTTCCCACTGCCGCCGGTCCCCCAGAGATCCTTCTTCGTCATGTCGCGCGACTGGGGATCTCCGAACTGCACCACGAATCCCTTGACGACGCGGTGAATGCGGGTGCCGTCGTAGAACTTGCGCCTGGCCAGCGCGGTGATGTGCGCCACCGTCTTGGGGGCTTCGTTCGGATACGTCTCGAACTCGATCGTCCCCTTGCTCGTCTCCACAACGATCACCGGACCGGCGCCGGACGAGGTCTTCCCGGTTTGCGCGGCGGCAGGCGCGGCAAGGGCGCCAAGCGCCAGCAGCACGGTTGTCGCGAGTCGAATCATTTCTGGCTCCTCCCCACCCGGGTCACTCCAATTCTTGGGCAATCAGCGGCAAGCACGCAATCCCCGCATCGGGGGTACATCGGCCGGCAGACGTTCTGGCCCCACGTCACGAGATACAGGTTGATGTAGGGCCACCACCGGCGATCGGTGGCGTCGTAGAGCGCCTGCTCCGTTTCCTCGGGCAGCCGTGTGGTAACCCATCCGAGGCGGTTCGAAATGCGATGCACGTGCGTGTCGACGCAGATATTCTCCAGGCTCTTGAAGCCGAGAATCATCACCAGGTTGGCCGTCTTGCGCCCGACGCCCGGCAGCATGACGAGCTCCTCCATCGTGCTCGGGACTCTTCCCTGGAACCGCGTCACGAGCATCTGACATGCGGCCTTCACGTACCGCGCCTTGTGGCGATAGAAGCTGACCGGATAGATCAACTTCTCGATCTGCGCGACCGAGAGCCTGCTCATCCTCCGTGGCGTGCGCGCCGCGCGGAACAAGCGCGTCGAGGCCGCATGGGTGGTCGCGTCCTGCGTCCGCGCGGAGAGCATGGTCGCGATCAGGATCTGAAACGGGTCCTCAGCCTGCTCCTCGGAGATCTTCTCGACGGCAGGGAGCTCGAGTCCTGTAATCGCGCGGGCCAGAGCGCGCATGACCCTTTCGACGACCTTACCCGACGGGCGGGTCCGGGGGGATTGGTGATTCATGATTCGTGATTCGTGATCGGCAACCATCCGGAGTCCATCAAATCATGAATCACAAATCACGAATCGGAAAGGGCAACCGGCGTCACAGCCGGTTCGTCCGCCAGGACAGCGAGCACGTTCCGGACCGCCAAATCGGCCATTGCGGTGCGGGTCTCAACCGTCGCGCTCGCAAGATGGGGCGCGAGCAGCACGTTCTCGAGCTTCATGAGTTCCGGATGCACGTCGGGTTCGCGCTCGTAGACGTCGAGCGCGGCGCCCGAGATGAGGCGCTCGCGAAGCGCCCACGCGAGCGCAGCCTCGTCGACCACCGGGCCGCGCGCCGTGTTGATCAGATACGCGCTGCGCTTCATACGCGCCAGCGCCGCCTGATCGATCAGATGGTGGGTCTCCGGCGTCAGCGGCACGTGCAGTGACACCACATCGGAGGTTGACAGCAGGCGATCGAGCGGCATCGGCTGCGTGCCAGCGTCGTCTCGCGGGGTTCGCAAGGAGTACGCGACGCGCATGCCGAACACGACGGCCCGCTGCGCCACCGCGCGGCCGATGCGCCCGAAGCCAACGATGCCGAGCTGCTTGCCTCGCAGCTCGGTGCCGAGCATGAAGTCAAGCGCCCATCCCTTCCAGTCGCCGCGCCGCAGCAGTCGCTCGCCTTCTCCGAGCCGGCGCGTGATTCCGAGGATGAGCGCCCACGTGAAATCGGCGCTCGCCTCCGTCAGCACATCGGGTGTATTGGTGACGACAACGCCGCGCTCGCGGGCGGCGGCAAGGTCGATGTTGTTGAAGCCCACCGCGATGTTCGCCACGACGCGCAAGTCGGTTCCAGCCTCGAGGACTGCGCGATCCACATGATCGGTGAGGACCGATATGAGCGCCTTCTTCCCGCGCACGCGCGCGATGAGCTCCTCATGTGACATCAGGGCCTCGCCGAGATGGCGGTCCACATCGCACGCCGCTTCGAGGGCGCGCATTGGCGAGGACGGAATCCTGCGGGTCAGAAGAACGGGTGGGCGCACAATCAAAGTCAAAAGTAAAAACTGGAGAGTGGAAAGTTACTTTGAACTTACTTCTCCACTTTCCACTTTTCAACTTTTCCACTTATTCTCAGTGGCCCATCGACTTGCAGTAGCCGCAGTGAGTGCACATGACCGTCGGCTCGATCAAACATGGGCCGTCGATGTCGGCGCCGGCCGGCACCGTGAAGAGCGCGTGGCTGGCATGCTGTCGCACCATCGCGAGGGACGAGCCGGCAGCGGGTGCGTCCGTCGAGCGTGCGGCGGCCACGTGTCGAGCCACGGCGTCGCGGACGAGCGCCCGGAGCTCCTGTTCGGTCATGAGCCGGACGACTCCGTGTCCACGCGATCGATGATGCCGATCACTGCCGCGTCGACCGGCGCGCCTTTCCGTCCGAGCGCTTCGCCAGCGGCCCGGCCCTCGAGCACGATCAGCACCTTCTCGTGCACGCCCGCTCCCACCGAATCGACGGCGAGCAGTGTGGCCCCGCGAGGCTGATCATCGAGCGTCAGAGGCTGAACCAGCAGGAGTTTGCCACCCTCGAACGTGCGATGCTTCTGCGTTGCGACGACCGTGCCGACCACGCGTGCGATTTGCATGTTAGTCGCGATACCAGTGATCGACGATGCCCACGACGCCGGCATCGGTGGGCACCTCGGTGGGGTGGAACGGATAACTGGCTTCCTTTCCGCGTACGAAGAACACGGTCTCGCCGACCCCTGCTCCGACCGCGTCAACGGCCACGAGGGTTCGCCCGACCGGCGCACCATCGGCTCCAATCGGCTGCAGCACCAACAGCTTCAAGCCGACGAGGTTCTCGTCCTTGCACGTGGTCACGACGTCGCCGATGACCTTGGCGAGCTGCA
>DASYQV010000155.1:0-12861 GCA_036005125.1 Vicinamibacterales bacterium | reverse complement strand
GACCACACAAACAGCGCCACGCCCACGAGGAGCATGCCGGCGCCGAGGAGCTGCAGCACGAGCCCGCCGGCGCCGCTCGCCAGCTCCAATCGGATGTCGTTCCTGCGTGCGATCCACCATGGCACCGCGATCGCCACGTCCCCGGCAAGACGATGATCGCCAGCAGATGGCGTACCGCGAACCAAACCGCCGCCGCACTGGATTCTCGGGTCACGGGAGACGCCTGACAGACCGCGGGTCTTCAGATCGGATGTACGTAGGCCGGGTATTTTAGACCCGGGTACATTCGCTGGGCCGCATCTAAAGATGCGGCCTACGAAAGGCCGCGGCCTACGACCGGCTCGGGCTCACGTCTTTTCCGTCGAGGATCGCGCCTTGAGGAGCTCGTCGATCAGGAACAGGTCGGTGAGCAGCGCGCGCAGGTGAATCGACGCGTTCAGGTTGTCTACGAGCTGCGAGCTGATGGCGGGCTGGGCGAGAACGAGTTGAATGGCCGCCTGCGCATCGTGCGCGTCGCGGTCGAGCACGTCGATGAACGCGTGGTAGCGCTCCGCCGGCTGCAGGTGTTCGGTTGCAACGATGCGTCGAAAGAGATCCGCGAGCCCTGCCAGCGCGTCATCCGATCGCCGCAGGAACTCGCGGAGCTGCGCGCCCGATCCCGACGCCCGATCGCTCTCGAGACCCTGCGCCGCGTAGGCCAGCATGAACTCGTATGCTTCTTCGATGCTGTTGCATCGCGAGCTGAGCTCGGCCCGCATCCGATTACGTGGTCAGACGGCCGGACCGGGACGATTCGGCGACGCCGACGACCGGGCAATGGCCCAGCGCGACGGCTCGTGGTGCTCGAGGTACTGGCGCCGCGTGATCCAGCCGACGATCATTCCCTTCGTGATCCACCACTTCTCCGGCCGCACCGCGAAGTAGACGTGCGCAATCACCAGACCGACCAGTGCCACGCCGGCCGTGCCGTGCAGCACGTAGGTGACGCCCCAGGTCGCGTCGCCGAACAGGTACGGGTTGCGCGTGAAGAACGGGGTGTGCACCCGTTTCATCATCACCAACCCGGTCGCGACGACGAGCAGGCCCGCCACGACGATGACCGTGTGGTACAGGCGATTGCCGAGCGGGTACTTCCCTGGCTTCGGACCCGGGACGTCGTGACCGAACTCACGCAGAACCTCCGCCTTGAACTCGGGTATGTCCTTCGGTCCCACCCAGATCGACCAGAAGTCCAGCCAGAACGTCGCGTGCACGATGTGGAACAGGATCGAGGCGGTGAGCAGGAGACCGGCCATCCAATGCCACTGGACCCACGGGAAGCGGATCCCGACGATCGGCAGAAACGCCGTCAAGAGCAGCACGAACATCGCCACCGCCATGATCCAGTGAAAGAGGCGTGCTGCCAGCGAGTGCTTGGGGATCCGTTCCGGGAGGCCTGGCAGCGACCGCTCGAGCGCGTCCGCCTCGTGCGCCTCCCGCTTCCGGTGCGCGGAGAGCACCATGTAGCTCGCGTGGGCGACCAGGAACACCACGCCCGCAAAGATCGACGCCCAGAGCAGATCCCACGAGACGTGCGTCAGGATCCACTCACCCCACGGGCTGCGCCCCCACGTCAGGAAGTCCATGACCCCTCCACTCCCCTGATCGCTCGCTTCACCAGGTTCTTGACGAGCGGCAGCTTGTAGCCGTTGTGCTGCAGCGGCTGCGCTCCGGCGATTGCCAACCGTCCCGCCATTTCCGCCGTCTGCTCATTTCGCGGCTTGCCCGTCACCGCAGCCTCGACCTCTACCAGCCGCTTCGGATGCGCGGCAACCCCGTTGAGCGCGAGGCGGATGCGCTGAATCGCGCTCTGATTCGCCACCATCGCCGAGGCGACGTTCACCAGCGGGAAGTCCCAGACCTTCCGATCGGCGATCTTCTCGAAGTAGAACTGCGCCCCTGCCCAGGTGTCCGGGATGCGGATGGCAGTCAGGAGATCGCCCGGCTGGAGAATGTTCATCCGGGTGATGTCGATTCCCGGTCCGATGAAGTAGTTCTCCGCGTCGACGACCCGCTCGCCCTCGAGGTTCCGGATCACCATCTTCGCGTCGAGGGCGATGAGCGCCGGCGCCGTGTCCGACGGGCTGACGGCAACGCAGCGGTCCGCGTCGAAGATCGCGTGCTCGCGGTTGATCGCCGTTGGCGTGTCTGCATAACAGATGTTGCCGCCCGCGCGGTAACAGCTCCAACCGGCCCGGTAATACCAGCAGCGCGTGTCCTGCGACACGTTGCCGCCGATCGTCCCCTGATTCCGGATCTGCGGCGAGGCGGCTGCCTCGGCCGCCTCCAGGAGGATCCCGAACTTCTCCTTGACGACGGGATGGCGAACCACCTCGGTGAGCGTCGTTCCGGCGCCGATCTCGAGACCGGCTCCGCTGGCACGGATACCCTTCAGCTCGGCGACGCCTCCGATATCGACGACGTAGCGGGGCCGCTTGATGCGGTCCTTGAGCCAGTCGAAGCTGTCGAGGCCTCCCGCCATCACCCACGCGTCGCCCCGATAACGACCCAGCAGCGTTAACGTGTCGGCGATGCTCGTCGGCTGAAACAGCTCGAAGGCGGGCATCATGTCGTGAATCACGGCCATGGTGATGCTCCTACTCGATTGCCTACTAGACGTTGGTGGTCAACGCGTCGTGACTTCCGTGGCCCAGCTCCAGCGACGCCAGGATGAGGTCGGGCGTCACCGGCGTACGTCTGAAGACGTCGTCTCCGAGCGCGTCGGCCAGAGCGGTCAGGATCGCTGCGTATCCGGCACCGACGGGCGATTCCCCGACGCCGCGGGCGCCGACAGGCGTCTCGGGATCGGCGATGTTCAGCGCAGCGAACTTCACGTTGGCCGGCGCGTCGAGGATCGTGGGCGGTCCGTTGTAATGGAAGCGCTTGGCCAGCGGCATGCCGTACTGGCGGTCGTAGAGCCACCTCTGCGAGATCGCGTGCCCGATGCCGAGCATCGAGCCGCCGAATACCTGACCGGACAGGCTGTGCGGGTGGAGGACGGTGCCGACGTCGGCGACAGTGGCGTACTCGACGATCCGGAGCGCTCCCGTCTCGACATCGACCTCGACCTCGGCGAAGGCGACCACGTGGGACAGCGTGTTGCCGTCGTGCGGATAGTTGTCCCTGGCCACACCCATCAGTCCGGTACCGGCGAGCGCCGTTGCCGATCGTGTCGTGAACGCGTTGATGTCCTTTGGCAGCTCGTGACCGTCGTACACGCCGCCGAGCTGGATCGCGCGCCTCGCGGCCTGTGCGAAGGTGAGACCGCTGCCCGGACTGCCCTTCCGGAAGACGCGCTGGTTGCCGATGTCGTAGTCCTCGGCCCGCCCGCCAAGATCCTTTGCGGCGATCTCCTGCAGCTTCTTCTTCGCGTCCATAGCGGCCGCGTAGTTGGCGCGGGTCATCGCGTGCGTTGTCTGGCTGCCGGCCGAAACGCACGTCCACGGCAGATGCTTCGATGTGTTCCCGAACTGGACCTCGCATCGGTCCCACGGCATGTCGAGCATTTCCGCGGCCACGCGCGTGACGTCGATCACGGAGTGCGTGCCGAGATTGCCCACCCCCGACTGCACCTGCAGCATGCCATCCGGCCGGATGATCAGCAGGCCGTCGAAGCCGGTCGAGCCGGCGTTGAATGGACTCACGGAGACGCCAATACCCCTGGCCTTCGACCCGCGCCGCTTACCGGAATATTGCTTCTTCGCCTCCCAGCCGAAGAGCTCGGCTCCCTTGTCGAGCGCTTCGCGGACGAATGCGCTGGTCACATATCCCTGTTTACCGGTCTTCGGGTCGGGAGGTCCGAACGTCGCCTTCCCCGACGGAGCGTTGACGCGCCGTATCTCCACCTGGTCGATTCCGAGCTTCCGCGCGGCCTTGCTGACGATCGGATCGAAGATCCCGTTCATCTGCTGACCGCCGGGCGCACGCTGGGGCGCCCGCGGCGGCGTGTTCGTGAGCACGGTGACGCCGCGCCAGCGCATCGCCATCGGCTGAAACGCCAGCGAGGCCATGATCCCGACGTTCCGGTAGTCGCCCTGCGCACCGTAGGGCCCGCTGTCCTGGATGGTAAAGACGTCGATCGCGGTGATGCGTCCGTCCTTGCGGAAGCCGACCCGCGCTCGCGCCTGCACACCCGCACGCGCGCGCCCGATGTAATGCTCTTCCTCGCGGGAGATGCGCATCATCACCGGCTGGCCGGTCTTCTTCGAGAGCAGTGCCGGGATCGCCATCGTCTGCGAGCCCGGAATCTTGCTGCCGAAGCCGCCGCCGGTGAACTCGCTGATCAGCACGACGTCTTCCGGCTTGATCCCGACCCACCGGGCGACGTTGCCCACGGTCTGCACCGTGCTCTGCGTCGAGCAGTACAGGTGCAGCTTGCCGTTCTGCCAGGTGGCCATCGCCGTGCGCGTCTCGAGCGGATGATGGGTGGTCGACTGGGTGAGGAACGTCTCGTCGAGCACGAGGTCGGCCTGCTTGAACCCGGCCTCGAGATCGCCAATGCTGAAGGTGTCGGGCGCCTCGCCCATCGGCAGCCGGCCGTCCGTCGCGTCCGAGAAGTCCTTTTCCGTCCACTTGAGCGATTTCAGCTCACGGTTGATGTAGGTGTTCCCCTCCAGCCGCGCGTTGGGCCCGTTCGGTCTCAAGCTGTCGAGCGGATCGACCGCAAACGGCAGCGGCTCCAGATCGAGGACGATTCGCTCGATCGCGTCGGCGGCCGTGGTTTCATCGACGGCGGCAACGGCAAGAATCGGCTCGCCCTGATAGACAGGCTCATTGGTGAGCGCATTCTCATTGGGCGGCTGCGTCACCGCGGGCTGGCCGGGCGGGGGCGCGGGCGGTGGCGGCGGAGGCGGGAGCTCATCGGCCGTGAGGATCGCCTTGACGCCGGGCATGGCGAGCGCTTCCCTCGCGTCGATGTTCCGCACGCGGGCGTGCGGCATCGGGCTGAGGAGCAATTTGCAGAAGAGCATGCCTTCGGCGCGGTAGTCTTCGGCGTACTTCGCTTTCCCGGTCACCTTCGCGACCAGGTCCGGCGTCGTGTAGTTCTTGCCGATCAACTTGTACTCAGCCACGTCAGGCCCTCCGCAGGATTTCGGCGCCGCGCATGAAGGCTGTGAGGATCTTGTCGTAGTCCTGACAGCGACACAGATTGCCCGAGACGCCGTGGGCGAGCTCGGCGCGCGTTGGATTTGGATTGACCTTCAGGAAGCCGACGGCGGCCATCACGAAGCCCGGCATGCAGAACGCGCACTGAAAACCCTGTTCCTCGACCACGCCCTGCTGCACGGGATGGAGCGTCCCGTCGGCGCCGGCCAGGCCTTCGATCGTGACGACCTTCCGGCCTCGCACCGAATGCGTCAGGATCGAGCACGAATAGTGAGGCACATCGTCGATGAGGACGGTGCACGCGCCGCACTCGGAGCGATCGCAGCCAAGCTTGGTGCCCGTGAGCCCGAGCTTGTAGCGCAGCGTCATGGCAAGCGTTTCCTGCTTCATGACGTCGACACGCCGCATCTGCCCGTTGACATTCAACGTGATCAGCCGTTCGACAGCGCCGGGCGCCCCGGGCTGCCCGAAGATGGGTGCGCGGAACAGATATGCGGTCGATGACACAGCCGCGCCGGCGGCGATAACGCCTTTGATGAACGCGCGGCGCGACACACCTCGTTCAGGCATCATGTTGGCGTCCGCCATATCTTTGTCTGACATTGAACGACTCCCTTGCTGTCGGGATACGGTCGGGTACGGCCGGGATATTAACAGAAATGGCCCCCTGGAAGCACGGTCTCCGCTATTGCTTCCAGAATGTGTTCCCAGGGGTTCGGCCGAACGGAATCAGCACGGCCGCCCGGGCTCCGCGGGGCCGAAACGTTGATTCTATCTCGTAGCTCGGCCAAAGGCAGCCCGAATTATACTGTGGGTCCCATGGCGCGCGGCTCCAGTGTCGTCGCGGCCCTCATCCTCGGGACGGCGCTGACGGCGGCCGCCGCTGCGGGCACGGGGCAGTTCCGGCGCGGCGGCCCGTTCGTCCGGCTGGCGACGCCGCAAAGCTTCGACGGCCGCTTCAATTTCTGCCGCGTGGCCTTCCGCCACAACCCTCGCGGCGACGGCGGCGGATGGGCCGTCGACTACCCCAGGGCCGACATCCACATGTCGGTCCGGCTGTCGGAGCTCACGAAAACCGCCATCTCCCTGGACGGGGAAGGCGAGCCCAATCATGTCGTCGTGCGCCTCACCGACGACGAGCTCTTTCAATGTCCCTTCGTGATGATGACCGAGGTCGGCGCGGTCTACTTCGACGAGAACGAAGCAAAGCGGCTACGCGAATACCTCCTCAAAGGCGGGTTTCTGTGGGCCGACGACTTCTGGGGCAGCTATGCGTGGCAGGTGTGGGCGAACGAGATCGGCAAGGTGCTCCCCAGGGGCGAATACCCGATCGTGGACCTTCCTCTGGATCACCCGATCTTTCATACGCAGTTCGACGTCCAGCGCGTGCCGCAGATTTCCTCCATCGATTTCTGGATGGGCAGCGGCGGCCGCACCTCCGAGCGCGGAGCCGACAGCGCCGAACCGCACGCGCGGGCCATCATGGACCACCAGGGGCGGATGATTGTGTTCATCACGCACAACACGGATCTCGGCGACTCGTGGGAGCGGGAAGGCGACGACCCGCAGTATTTCTACCACTTCGCGGTCGCCGGTTACTCTCTGGGCATCGATGTGCTGCTCTACGCGATGACGCATTGAAAGTGGAAAGTGGAAAGTGGAGAAGTGGAAAGTGCACGGGTCCACTTTTGAACCTACTTTCCACTTTTCACTTTTCGACTTTCAACTTTCGACTACGTGGCGCTCTCTCTCGCCTTCGCCGCCGTGAGGAACTCCATCAGCCAGGCCTGGAGAGAGGCAGCGTCCGCAGGCGTCAACCAAACCCCGTACTCGGACGCCACCTCGTAACGTTGTCTGTTCTCGCCCACGAGCAGCACGGCGGACGGAGTCTCGTTACCCGACAAGCCTTGAGCCAGCATACAGATTCTGACCGGGAGGTCCCGGACGCCCGGCGACAAGGGCGAATACCCCCGTGCGTTCAGTACGAAATTCTGCACATCCATGTCTCCGTCCCTCATTCCACCACAATCGAGGGTCTGCGGCGTCCCGCGCCGCTCCGGTGCTCGAACGCATGAGCCAACCGCAGCACGCCGAAGTCGTCGCGATAGCGGCCGACAATCTGAAGCCCGACCGGCAGGCCGTCGACGCTGAAACCGGCGGGCACCGAAATCGCCGGACGAAACGTTGCGGTGATCCAGTACGCCGATTTCATCCACGCCACATAGTGTTCCATCCGTACCCCGTCTATCTCATGCGGCCAATCGAGCGTCGCATCGAACGGGGGCAGCTGGTTGACCGCGCACAGCAGGAATTCGTACCGCTCCTCGAACCGCCGCATTCGTTCCATGAGCTCGCCGTGCATGACCATCGCGCGCGCGAGCCTGGAGCCGGTTACGGCCAGGCCGGCTTCGATTTCGGTAATCGCCTCGGGCTTGAGCTGATCCCGGTGGGTCTCGAGCAGCGGTCCATGAAGGGAGGCGGTTCTCCACGCACGAACCGTGAGAAACACTTCATCGGCGCCCGACAGATCCGGGCATGCGTCGTCGACACTGCAACCGAGATCCTCGAAGATCCCGCGCGCCTTCTCGAGAATCGCGCGGACCCGACGATCGAGAGGGAGCCCGCCGAGGTCAGGACACCAGGCCACGCGCACACTGCGAAACGTGCGGTCGAGCGGTCCGGCGAAGACGGAGGGATCCGAGGGATAACAACCCGGATCGCGCGGGTCGGCCCCCGCCATCACGCTCAAGAGAAATGCCGCGTCCCGAACCGTTCGCGCCATCGGACCCTTGGCGAGAAACCCGAGCAGTGGAAGCGCTGTCGGTGCGGTCGGGACGAGGCCGACGGTCGGCCGCAGCGCGACAACGTTGTTGAAATTCGCCGGGTTCCGGAGCGATCCGCCAAGGTCGCTGCCATCTGCCAGGGGGACGAGACCGGCGGCGAGCGCGGCTGCCGCGCCGCCGCTCGAGCCCCCTGCGCTCTTGGTCACGTCGTAGGGATTGACCGTCGTCCCGTAGACCTTGTTGTAGGTGTGCGAACCCATCCCGAACTCGGGCACGTTGGTCTTGCCGATCGGCAGGGCGCCGGCAGCCCGCAACCGCTCGACAACGATCGTGTCCTCGAGGGGCATCCTGTCCTTGTAGATCGGGCTGCCTTGCGTGAACGGAAAGCCGACCGCCTGCTCGAGGTCCTTGAACGCAATCGGCAGCCCGTGCAACGGGCCAAGCGTCTCGGCCTGCGCCGCGAGCCGATCGGCGGCGTCGGCCAGGGCCAGACATCGATCGTCGGGCAGTCTGGCAACGATCGCATTGAGCGTGGGATTGAGGCGGTTGATCTGCTCGAGATGCGCCTGCATGACCTCGCGCGCCGAGAGCGCGCGCGACCGGATCAAGCCGGCCAGATCCCGAGCGCTCATGAAACAGAGCTCGCGGGCATTGGCGGGCAGGGGCGCGCTGTTGTCTGATCTCGCCGACATCAGCCAATCGCCCCCGCATCGCGTAGCGCCGCCAGTTCGGGTTCCGTGTATCCCGCGCCGAGCAGAACCTCCTCCGTGTGCTCGCCGAGCAGCGGCGCCGGCCGGTCGGCAATCGTCGGAGTGTCCGACATCTTCAACGGCGAGCCGAGCGTGCGCAGCCGTCCGAGCACCGGATGATTCGTGGTGACCACCATGTTGCGTGCGACGATCTGCGGGTCCCGCGTCACCTCGTCATAGGTGTTGATCGGTCCGCACGGAATGTCGTGCGCGCCGAGCCGCTCCAGCCAGTACGCCCGCGGGTGCGCCACCGTAATCGCCTCGATCAAGGCGGCGAGCTCGACGCGGTGGCGCACGCGAGCGCTGTCGTCGGCGAATTCGGCGCGCTCAACCCACTCGGGATGCCCGAGCAGACCGCACAGCCGCGTGAAGAGCCGATCGTTGGCGGCGCCGAGCGTGATGTAGCCGTCGGCGCACCGGATGGCCTGGTACGGCGCGCTGAAGCGATGCGCGGAGCCGGTCGGCTGTGGGATTGCCCCGCCGGACAGGTGCTCCGTCGCTTCCCACACCGAAAGCGCCACGCCGGCCTCGACGAGCGACGTGTCGATGTACTGCCCGCGGCCGGTGCGCGTGCGATGGTGCAAGGCAGCCAGGATGGCGGCGAGCGCGAAGAGGCCAGCGCCCAGGTCCGTGAGCGGCACGCCGCACTTCATCGGAGGGCCGCCGGGCTCGCCCGTGATTGACATGATCCCCGAGACGCCCTGCGCGACCAGATCGAAGCCGCCCTTGCTCGCATCCGGACCCGTCTGACCGTACCCGGAAATGGACGCGTAAATCAGGCGTTCGTTCCCGGCGACGAGCCCCGCGTAGTCGAGACCGAACGCTGCCATGACCCCGGGCCGGTAGTTCTCGACGACGATGTCGGCCAGGCGCGCGAGGCGACGGAACACACTCTGTGCGGCCGGCTGTTTCAGATTGAGCACGATGCCGCGCTTGCCGCGGTTGACGGCATTGAACGTCGGGCTGTCGGTGCCCAGGGCGCCGGTCCAGTACCGTGTCGGATCGCCGCCCGGCGCCTCGATCTTGATGACGTCCGCCCCGAGATCCGCAAGCTGCATCGCGCAGAATGGTCCGGCCATGACCTGCGTCGCGTCCAGCACCACGAGTCCCTCGAGAGCGCCCATGTACATGAATCGTAGATAATTCTACGCATCTATGTCATCCGTGCTGTTCTCGGTCGAGCCTCCGCTTGCGTTCCTCACGTTCAATCGTCCCGAGGCGCACAACGCACTCACATGGGAGATGTACCAGGGGCTCCTCGACGCGTGCGAGGCGGTCGATGCCAACCCCGCGATCCGGGTGCTGGTGCTGCGCGGCGCCGGGGGCAAGGCGTTCGCGGCGGGAACGGACATCGCGCAGTTCGCCGGTTTTCGTACGGGACACGACGGCGTCGAGTACGAGACGCGCATCGACGCGACCGTCGATCGGCTCGAGCGCGTCACGTGCACGACAATCGCGCAGCTCCAGGGCGTCGTGACGGGCGGAGGCTGTGCGATTGCGTTCGCGTGCGATCTCCGCGTCTGCGGTACCGACGTGCGCGCGGGAGTGCCAATTGCGAGAACGCTCGGCAACTGCCTGTCGGTCGCCAACTGTGCGCGTCTGATCGATCTGATGGGACCGGCCCGATTCAAGGACCTGATCTTCACGGCGCGTCTGCTGGACGTCACCGAGCTGGCGTCGCTCGGACTGGCCGCGCGCGTCGTTCCGCCCGACGAGGTCGACGCCGCGGTCCGCGATCTGGCGACGACGATTGCCAGCCATGCGCCTTTGACGATTGCGGCCACCAAGGAGATGGTGCGCCGGATCCAGGCCGCCCGACGGCCGCCGGCCGAGGAGGTCCACGATCTCATCGGGCGGTGCTATGCGAGCGCGGACTTCAGAGAAGGGGTCGACGCCTTCCTCTCGAAGCGCGCGCCACGATGGACCGGCGCGTGAAACGAAGGCCCCAGGCCTCAGGCCTCAGGGATCAGGGCTGTCTCAGGCCTCAGCGGCGTCAGGCCTGATGCCTTAGACAGCCTGGGGCCTGGGGCCTGATGCCTGAGGCCTACAGCGAGCGTCAGTGCACCGAGCTTCGAAGATGCTCGCGCAGGATGTCGCGGCCGTAGTCTCCGTCGAAATCGCGCCAGACAGAGTGGATGTGATTGGCGTCATCCTGCGTGTTGTCGAACTCGATCAGGAATGTCGGCCCCTGAACGCGATAGTAGTGCTTCCTGCCGCGCTCGACCTCTCCCGCCCAGGCAAACGCGATGCGCTCGATGCCCGCCTTGCGCACCTTCGCGACCCGCTCGGCGGCGATATCGTCCGCCATGATCGACGTGTATGACTCAATCACTTTCATCAGCATGTCGCGCTGGGCAGGCGCCATCGACGAGGCGACGAGCCCGGCCGCCGGCAGCGGATCGACCTTCGGCTGGTTCGTGGTCACGATGTCGCTCAGCGCCGCCTTGGCGAAGATCGCCGACGAGCGCTGGGACGCGTCGAGCGCCATGAGGAGCGCGCGTGCTGAATCCTCTTGCGCTGCCAGGATCCGGAGACCCTTCTGCGGTCCGACGCGCACTTCGGCCGGATTCGTTCCGGCAAACGTGGGCGAGCTCGCGACGATTCCGCCCTTGATCATCGTGAACATGACGGCCACGTGGTGCCCGCCGACCCGCCATCCCCAGACGCCCTGCTGAGATGGCGTCCCGAACACGGCGAAGCGGTAATCCTCGCGATCGCGGACCATCGGCCCCTTGTCGATCTCTTTCAGGATGGCCTCCAGCTCCATGATGGCGTTCATCGTCTGATATCCGCGCTGGCTGAGGCCCGCCTTGAGCAGATCGTGCGCGAGCTTCCGCTGCGGCTCGGTCATCGCCTTGATGGCGAGCCCTTCGCGTGGAAACATCTCGTTCGGGATGTAGTGCCACTTGAACCGCTCGTCCGTGTCGAACGGAAACGAGGCTTTCTGCCGCTGTTCGGGCGACAGCCCGGCGAGGAACCTAGTTGCCGCGTTCGTCATCGCCGTCGATGAGCGCTCCGCGGAAAGCATGACGCCAACGAGCACCGTGGTAAGCAGTGCCAGCACGATGAAACGGCGAGACGCTATCCGGCTCATGTCACATCTCCTGAGCGGGCATGATAGCACCGCCTCGGGGCTTGGGAGCCTGATCGATTCGTGATTTGTGATTCGCGATTTGTGATTCAATCAAGAATCACGAATCACGAATCGAAGGCGACGAGGAGTTCGGCATGACGCACACTCGCAGACGTGTTCTGAAGACGTCGGGGATCGCGGCCGGTGCGTTGGCCGGCGGCTTCGTCGGTCTGGACGATCTCTGGGCCCAACCTCGCGGCGTTCCCGCAGCGCGTACGATTGACACATCCGTTCTTCGTGTGGGGTACGAAGAGAGCGGAAATGCACGAGGGTTTCCGATCATCCTGCTCCACGGCTTTCCCGACGACGCACACGCGTGGGACGAGGTGGCCCCGCCGCTCGTTCAGGCGGGGTACCGGGTGCTCGTGCCGTACCTGCGCGGATACGGCCCCACGCGCTTTCTCGATCCGGCGGCACCGCGGATGGCGGAACAGGCGGCCATCGGCCAGGACCTCATCGACTTCGCCGACGCGCTTCGACTGCCGCAGTTTGCCGTCGCCGGCTACGACTGGGGTGGACGTGCGGCGTGCATCGCGGCGGCGCTCCATCGGAATCGCGTGCGTGCGGCCGTCCTGATCGGCGGCTATACGATCCAGAACACGATTGCGCCGCCACGTCCGGCCGCACCCGAGACCGAACGAGCGCTCTGGTATCAGTGGTACTTCAACACCGAGCGCGGACGCGCCGGGCTCGATGTCAATCGCCACAGCTTCTGCCGGCTCCTGTGGCAACTGTGGTCGCCGACGTGGCACTTCACGGACGACACCTATAACCGGACGGCGGCGTCGTTCGACAATCCCGATTTCGTGGACGTCGTGATTCACTCGTACCGCCACCGCAACATGAACGCGCCGGGCGAGCCGCGCTTTGCCGCCCTCGAGCGTCAGCTCGCCGAGCGTCCGACGGTGGAGGCGCCGACGATCGTTCTGTACGGCGCCGACGACGGCGTCGCTCGTCCGCCTGCGGACTCGGCAGCCGAGCGTGCGCCGTTCACCTCGCTCGTCGCCCGCCGCATCATCGCGGGCGCGGGGCACTTCCTGCCGCGGGAGAA
>DASYQV010000154.1:0-4214 GCA_036005125.1 Vicinamibacterales bacterium | reverse complement strand
CAAAGACAGCGACCTTGCGCTGGTCGTTCCGCATTTCCGCCTGCCAGAACAGGAGAGATGCCGCGATTCCAGCCATCGCGATGATGAGGGGGAGCAACGGCGAGCGAAGGCCACTGGCCACGGAAGAGGGCAGCCGCGACCACGCCTTCGCACTGGAATGAGCAGGCATTCAGGTCACCGGAGCCAAGGAACGGAAGAACGAGATGACTGAAGGCTGTCATGACGCTGACGCCTCATCTCAGTGCCCCATGGTACCGCAGAGATGTGGGGTTCGCATGGCGGCGACATGGATGAACGCTACACAATTAGTGCCGCGAAGCGGTGGTATCATGGCCCGCCAACGGCGACGCGTCGCGTGTTGTCGGCACGGTCGTTGAGGGCCATGAAGACAAGTCGAGCAACCTGGAAAGAGCCTCAAGGGGCACGTTGGATGCGCTTCTGACGCGCGTCCTCCCGTCCTGGTTGCCAGCGATCTGCCTCATCGCGTCCGTTGGTCAGGTTGCCGCACAGACTCGATTCGCCGCCGTCGTCGGAGAGGTGACGGACCCTGCAGGTGCCGCCGTTGCCGGCGCCGACGTCACCGTGCGGCACCCGGCGACTGGCCTACAGCGCTCGACGACAAGCGATCGCAATGGCCAGTACGTGCTTCAAAACCTGCCGCCAGGGACCTACGACCTGACCGCCGCCCACGCGGGATTGGTGCCGGGCACGGTGGCGGGTCAGGAGCTGTTCGTCGGCACGACCACGACCGTGAACCTCAGCCTCGGTCTCCCCGGCCGCGAGGAAGTCGTCGAGGTCAGCGCGACGGCGACACCGCTCGTGGAGGCCACGAAAAACGAGATGGGCCAGGTGATTCAGCGCGCGGAGATCGACGGCCTTCCCGTCGTCGCGCGGACATTCAGCTCCCTGGCGCTCCTGACGCCGACCGTCCAGGAAGACGTCAAGGCCTCGGGCCTGTCGATCGCCGGCCAGCGCGGCTTCAACAGCAACTTCCTGGTCGACGGCGTCACGAACCGCAGCTCTCAGCTCGGCGGCCAGCTCATCGCGTTCTCGCAGGACTGGATCGACGAGTTCAGGGTTTCCACCGCCGGCTACGACGCGGAGTTCGGCAACGCCTCCGGGGGCATCATCAACGTGGTCACCCGCTCGGGGGCCAACGATTTCCACGGTCGGGTGTTCGCTTATTTCCGCGACGAGGGGCTCGACGCTACGCCGGCCCTGACGACGTCCAAGACGAAGCTTTTGGAGCAGCGGCCGGGGGGATACCTGAGTGGTCCAATCGCGAAGGAGAAGGCGTTCTTCTTTGCCGGCTTCGAGTACCTGAATTCCGATCGCGAGGCGATCGTCACGTCTCCCCTGGAGGCTTGCCGTCCGCCGGCGAGGCGCGATCGGGGCACGGGGAATTGCCTGGCACCCGCCGGCGATGACCGCAAGCTGTACCTCGTCAAGGCGAATTGGCACCTCAGCCCGACAAGCATCGTCGACGGGCGCTACAACCGGCAGGACTCGAGCGACTTCAACTCTGGCGTCGGAGGCCTGTCGACGGTGGAGCACGGGCGCTCGAGCCAGAACGACTACTGGGGATTGTCGGGAGCGTGGACCCGCATTTTCGGCGCCAGCGCGACGAACGAGCTCCGAGCCGCTTTCAACCGCGCGCACCCGCTGGGAAGAACGAACGCCGGCCAGACCTTCGAGATTCAAAGACCGAGCGGTCTGCTCGGCGCGCCCGTCAACTACGGGCTGATCGCCGAGGAATGGATCCAGCTCGTCGACAACGTTTCCTTCGTGCGTGGAGCGCACACGGCGAAGTTCGGCCTCACGTTCAGCAACATCCGCTATTTCGGCAACTTCCGGAACTTCCGCGACGGGCAGTACGCCTTTCCTACGGACAAGCCGTTCAGCGTCTCCGATCCGAGCACGCATCCCTTGCAGTTCATCATCGTCGAGGGGGGCACGACGTGGGACGCGCGCGCAAACCTGCTGGGCGTGTTTGGGCAAGACAGTTGGCGTATCTCGCCCCGACTGGTCCTGAACTACGGGATCCGCTATGACACGGACGACAGCCTTGCCATCTCGGGGGCCAAGCGTGTGCACACCTTGTCGCCCCGCCTTGGATTCGCCTGGTCCTTGGATCAGCAGGCAAAGACGGTCGTGCGTGCCAGCGGCGGGATGTTCCGCGACAGCGAGCACACCAACCTCGCCGACGTCTTCATCCTGAACAATCGGCTCCTCGACCGGGCGGTGATCCTGAACTGGAACCCCGCCTTCGGCGGCCTTTTCAATCCCCTCTACGACCCGGTGGATCCGGCCGGCTCCGCGGCACGGCTGCGCCAGTACCTCGCCGACGCCTACGCTCAGGGAAGGACTCCGGACCTCACTCGCATTCCGGCTCGGAGTCTCGCCCGGAGCGTCAATGGCATCGACAGCGACTTCACGGTCCCGGTGAATCGCCAGCTTACGCTTGGGATCGCCCATGAGTTGACGCGCAGCATGGCGGTCTCGGCCGATTTCATCTACTCGACGCCGAAATCGCTGCTCGTATGGCGCAACGTGAACATCTCGCCGCAGGGCACGGCAATCGATCCCAGTTTCGGTTCGAAGACGTTCGCCGGGAGCCTGGCCGAGGGCACGTATCGAGCGCTGGCCCTGCGGTTCGACGTGCGCCAGGCCGCAGGCCATGCAGGCCTTTCCTATACGTGGGCGAGATGCGACGACAACACGTCGGGTACGCTCGGCGGAGACACCGCCACGAACCCGTTCGATCTCAGCGTGGACGCGGGCCCGTGCGACACCGATGTCCGTCACACCCTGGTGATCCGCGGCGGGGCGCGCCTTCCGCTGGGCCTCGAGGCTTCGAGCATCTTCACCGCGCGGAGCGCGCCGCCTTATTCGGCCACGACGAGCGCGTCCCTGCCGCTTCTCACCCGCTACGAGCCTCGCAATCGGCGGCGTGGCAGCGGCTTCTCCTCCTGGGACGTTCGTCTGGGTCGGGAGACTCGGATCAAGCGTCTCTCCGCCAGAGTCTTCCTCGAAGCCTTCAACGTCCTCAACCACAGGAATTTCAGTGCGTACGTCGCCAACGTTTCCTCCGCCCAGTTCGGCCTGGTGAGCGACGCGTTCCCGCCGCGTCGGCTTCAAATCGGCGTGCGCATGGATTTCTGAGGACGCATGGCAGCCACGGCAGGGGCGCGGTCGGTTCCCCCGCGCGCGGTTTGATCAGCCGTCGCGCGGTCTGTTACGATAACGATTCTTCGCCTTCGGGCCGCTAGCTCAGCTGGGAGAGCGCCTGGTTCGCAATCAAGGCGACACCTTCTCCCCATCCTCCAGCGGAACAGAGACTCAGTCATCACCTGAGCGATCACAGGACCGCCGTTGGTTCATTTCTGGTTCACCACGACGTGGGACTGGCCGCGTATTCGTCGGCTCCAACGACGGCCGCGTCTACGGGCTCGATCTCGCCAGCGGCAACAAAGTCTGGGAACGAAGCCGCCTCGCGGATGACGTCCTCCCCGGCCGTCGCCAGGGGCAAGGTCGTCGTCGCCACGGCCGACGGCCAGGTCATCTTTCGGCTAACGCCAAACGCCAACAGTTGACAGCCTCTCACCAAAGGGAGGAAACTTCCCACTTCCATAGTTCGTCTATGCATAGAGACGCTGATGAAAGAAGCCAAGACGAAGAGCAAGAACGAGCTGCTCCCGGGCACGCTCGAGATCTTGATTCTGAAGACGCTGTCGATCGAGTCGATGCACGGCTACGGCATCGCGCAGCACATCCAGATGCTGTCGGCGGACGTGCTGACGATCGAAGAGGGATCGCTGTATCCGGCGCTGCAGCGGATGCGCGTCAAGGGATGGGTGTTGGCCGAGTGGAAGATTTCGGCGAACAACCGGCGAGCGCGCTTCTACACGCTCACGACTGCCGGGAAGAAGCAGCTGGGCGTCGAGGAATCGCGATTCTCCCAGATGTTCGGCGCGATCATGCGCGTGATGAACACGACGTAGTGTCCTGACTCTCAGGAGGGTGCCGTGGGTTCTGTGCTCCGACGTCTGCTGTTCTTCTTCCAGCGGAATCAGTTCGATCGGGATCTGGAAGACGAGCTGCGCTTTCACGAGGAGATGAAGGCGCACGCCCTCGCCGACGCGGATGGCATGAGCGGCGACGAGGCGCGGGCGGCCGCGCGGCGGCGGATTGGCAATCCGCTGCGGCTGCGCGAA
>DASYQV010000153.1:0-14682 GCA_036005125.1 Vicinamibacterales bacterium | reverse complement strand
GGGCGGAGCCCGTGACTGGTTAGGTTGCCGGGGCAGATGGCGTGGCGGCGGCGCTGCGTTGCTGCGCGCGCAGATCCTTGATGTCGTGCTTCTTCATCTTGCTGTACAGCGTCGGCCGGTAGAGTCCCAGAATTTGCGCGGCTTCCTGCTTGTTCCAGTTCGTCCGCTGCAGCGTCTGCACGATGGCCATCTTCTCGATTTCCGCCAGCGTGCGATGAGGCGGGATTGTGAATTCGGTGGCCGGATTGCCTTCTTCGCGGATCGTCTCCGGTAGATCGTTGGACATGATCTCGCCGGTCTTGCACACGAGGACCGCACGCTCGATGGCGTTTTCCAGCTCGCGAACGTTGCCGGGCCATCGGTTCCGGATGAGCAGGTGATAGGCGGCGGGCGAGATCGACCGGACGTTCTTCTGGTACCGCTGGTTGAACTTCGAGAGAAAGTGGTTGCACAGGAGCGGAATGTCCTCGCTGCGCTCGCGAAGCGGCGGGACACGCAGCGTGATCGTGTTGATCCGGAAGTAGAGGTCCTCGCGAATCTTTCCCTCACGCAGGCCGACGTCGAGATCGATGTTCGTCGCGCAGATGAGACGGAAGTCCACGTGGACGAGGCGGTCGCTGCCAATCGGCCGATACTCCCGCTCCTGAAGGACCCGCAGGAGCTTCGTCTGCAGGTACGGTGGCATTTCACCTATTTCATCGAGCAGGAGCGACCCGCCTTCGGCAAGCTCGAAGAGGCCGACCTTGTCCGTCGTCGCGCCCGTGAATGCGCCCTTCTTGTAGCCGAAGAGCTCGCTCTCGATCAGGTCCTTCGGGATGGCGGCGCAGTTGATCTTGATGAACGGTCCCTTGACCCGGTTCGAGTTGTAGTGAATCGCGTTGGCGATGAGCTCTTTGCCGGTGCCGTTCTCGCCCTGGATCAGGATGTTCGCGTCGCTGGCGGCCACACTCTCGATGAGCTCGAAGAGATCCTTCATCTTCTTGCTCTGCCCGACGATGTTCGCGAAGCTGTACTGCCCGCGAATCTGCTCTTTCAACTGCTGGTGTTCGGCGCGCTCCTGCGTCCGGTCGATCGCCTTCCGGAGCATGTCCATCAGCCCGTCCTGGCTGACCGGCTTTTCGAGGAAATAGAACGCCCCGGCTTGACCGGCCTCGACGGCGCGCGAGATCGTGCCCTGCCCGCTGATGACGATGACTTCCGGCCAGGGATCGACTTCTTTGAGGCGGCGCAGCAGCTGTATCCCGTCCACGTCGGGAAGCATCAGGTCGGTGACGACCACATCCGGGCGCCACTGCTTGAAGATTTCCTCGCCACGGGTTCCAATCAGGGCGGTACGGACCTCGTAGCCTTCGGCTTCGATGACCATCTTGAGCCACTCGGTCATCGCCGGCTCGTCGTCAATGGCCAGGACGCGTTTGCGACGTTTATTGGGCGTGGCGGCTGCGGTCGGCATTCGGTATTCCTGTGGTGGGCAGAGTCGGTAATGTACCATACATCCGTTTTCGATCAATACATCGATGTACGGTACGGACTATATTTTGACATAATGTAATTCCACAATACAGTCGGGTGTGAAGTTTTCGCCAACACTTGGAGGGACGTGGTTGAAAAACCGCTGGAGGTTGCAGTGGCTATAATGCCGAGCATGTCCAGGTCACCGGAATCGGTCCCGGAGGAGCCGAGGCCCCGGGTGCACCCGACGCAGGCGACGCCGTCAAGCGAAGAGGACGTCGTGTGCGAACGGTGCGGGGCTGCGGGGATGTACCGGATGCATGCGGTCTGGCGCTGCCCTGCTTGCGGGTACAAAACCGACTGCTGTGGGTGGTAAAACCTGCAAACCTTGATACGACTCGTCACCAGGGTCAGACCCCGTTCTGACCCCGTTCTGACCCCGTTCTGACCCTGTTCTGACCCCAATGGACATCATCGAGAGCCACATTCGGACCGACAGTCCGGAATTCGCCGAAAATTACGCGCGCATGACCGGGCTCCTCGCAGAGCTCCGGCAACGCCTTTCAAGCGTCCGCCAGGGCGGCGGCCCCCGCTATCTGCAGCGCCACCGCGAACAGGGAAAGCTTCCGGTACGCGAGCGGATCGACAAGCTGCTCGACTCGGGATCCCCATTTCTCGAGTTGTCCGGCCTCGCCGCCTGGGACATGTACGACAACGAGGCCCCTGCCGCGGGCCTCGTCACCGGTATCGGCCGCGTCTCCGGGCGCGAGGTGCTGATCGTGGCCAATGACGCCACGGTCAAGGGCGGGACGTACTACCCCGTGACGGTCAAGAAGCACGTGCGCGCGCAGCAGATTGCTCAGGAGAATCGGCTGCCGTGCGTCTATCTGGTCGACTCCGGCGGCGCGTTCCTGCCGCTGCAGGCCGAGGTCTTTCCGGACAAGGACCACTTCGGCCGCATTTTCTTCAACCAGGCACGCATGTCGGCCGAGGGCATTCCGCAGATTGCGATCGTGATGGGCTCCTGCACGGCCGGCGGCGCGTACGTTCCGGCCATGTCCGACGAGACGATCATCGTCAAGGGCACCGGGACGATCTTCCTGGGGGGACCGCCGCTGGTCAAAGCGGCAACCGGCGAGGAGGTCAGCGCGGAGGAGCTTGGCGGCGCCGATGTTCACACGCGCCTGTCCGGTGTCGCGGATTACTTTGCCGAGGATGACGAGCACGCACTCAATCTGGCGCGCACGCTGGTTTCGACGCTCAATACCGTGAAGACGCTACCGGCCGACGTGGCGGCCCCCGAGGACCCGGCCTACGATCCGTCCGAGATTTACGGCATCGTGAACGCGGACGTCCGGAAGCCGTACGACGTGCGGGAGGTCATCGCGCGGCTGGTGGATGCCTCGCAGTTCGACGAGTTCAAGGAGCGCTACGCGCCGACGGTCGTCACAGGGTTTGCACGCCTCCACGGCTTCCTCGTCGGCATCCTCGCCAACAACGGCGTGCTGTTTTCCGAGTCGGCGCTCAAGGCCACGCACTTCATCGAGCTGTGCAACCTGCGAGGCATTCCGCTGATCTTTCTGCAAAACATCACCGGATTCATGGTGGGCCGGCAGTACGAGCGCGGGGGCATTGCCAAGGACGGGGCGAAGATGGTCCACGCCGTGGCCAACTCGGTCGTCCCGAAATTCACGGTCGTGATCGGCGGGTCGTTTGGTGCGGGGAACTACGGCATGTGCGGGCGGGCCTATGAACCGCGGATGCTCTGGATGTGGCCGAACGCTCGCATTTCCGTCATGGGCGGCGAGCAGGCTGCAGGCGTGCTGACCACGGTCAAACGCGATCAACTCGCCCGCGAAGGCAAGACGCTCGGCATCGAGGAAGAACGCAGCATCCGCGACCCGATCCTCGCGAAATACGAACACGAGGGCTCGCCCTACTACTCCACGGCGCGGATCTGGGACGACGGAATTCTCGACCCGGCCGAAACCCGCCAGGCTCTGGCGCTGGCGATCTCGGCGGCATTCAACGCCCCGATTCCGCTGCCGAAGTTCGGGGTGTTTCGGATGTAAGATTGTCGGCCAGATGTCGTTCCAATGCCTGCACGTCCAACGGGACGGAGCCGTCGAGTACCTCACCCTGCACCGTCCTGAGGTCCGTAACGCATTCAACGAACAGGTCATCGACGAGCTCACGCGATGGGGAACGGCCATCGCCGAGGATCCGCATGTCCGTTGCGTCGTGCTCGCCGGTGCGGGCCAGACGTTTTGTGCGGGCGCCGATCTGAGCTGGATGTCGAAGATGGTTGCCTACACGCACGAGGAGAACGTGCGTGACGCGCAGGCGATGGCGCGAATGTTCTCGGTGCTCGACACCTTGCCGGTGCCGGTCATCGGCCGCATCCATGGAGCTGCGCTCGGCGGCGGAGCCGGCCTGGTAGCGGTCTGCGATGTTGTCGTGGCCGACGAAGACACGCTTTTCGGGTTCACCGAAGTGAAGCTCGGGATCCTGCCGGCCGTCATCGCGCCTTACGCCATCGCGAAAATCGGACAATCGGCCGCGCGCGAGCTGTTCCTGACCGGCATGCGGTTCAGTGCGGCACACGCGAAGGAGATCGGCCTGGTCCATCGGGTCATTCCATCAACCCGGCTCGTCCCGACGGTGAAGGAATACGTGACCGAAGTGCTCAGCGCGGGACCGGAAGGTATTGCAGCCGCCAAAGCGCTCATCCCGAAGGTCTGGAACAAACCGGCGCAGGACACCATGACCCTCACGGCCGAGGCGATTGCGGCGCGGCGAGTCTCGACCGAGGGCCAGGAAGGGATGAAAGCGTTCATGAAAAAGGCAAAAGCGAGCTGGAATCTGAGCTAGCGCCGAGGGTCAGACCGGGGTCAGACCGGGGTCAGAACGGGGTCAGAACGGGGTCTGACCCTGGTGACGAGTCGACTCAAGGTACGCAGGAATTGCTCGCGACCCCTACGAGCTGAGCGGCCCACCACCGGTCGTTCGACGCCGACCGCGGCAGATCTTTACGCCCGCAGGCTTCTCATGTTTCGTCGCATCCTCATCGCCAATCGCGGCGAGATCGCCGTGCGTGTGAGTCGGGCATGCGGCGAGCTCGGGATCGAATCGGTAGCCGTCTACTCGGATGCCGACGCGCGGGCCCTCCACGTCGCCAGCGCCGATCGCGCGATCCGCATCGGACCGGCGCCCCCATCCGAGAGTTATCTGGCAATTGAAGCGATCATCGGCGCAGCCCAGCGGACCGAATGCGACGCCGTCCATCCCGGCTACGGATTCCTTTCGGAGAACCCGCGGTTTGCCGCCGCGTGCGTCGAGGCCGGCATCACCTTCATCGGCCCGCCCGCCGACGTCATCGAGCGGATGGGCTCCAAGATTGCCGCCCGCCAGATCGCGCAACGCGCCGGGGTCCCGATCGTGCCTGGCGCGACGCCGTCCGATCAATCCGACGCGGCAATCGCCGACGCCGCGCGCGCCATTGGATTCCCGGTGCTGTTGAAACCATCGGAGGGCGGCGGCGGCATCGGGATGAAGGTGGTGCGCGAGGAGGCCTCACTGTTGCCGGCAATCGCGCAGGCGCGGCGCGAGGCGCGAGCCGCGTTCGGCGACGGCACGCTCTACGTCGAGCGGCTCGTGGAGCGCCCCCGACACGTCGAGATTCAGGTGCTCGCCGACCACCACGATCAGATCGTGCACCTCTTCGAGCGCGAGTGCTCCATTCAGCGGCGCCATCAGAAGGTCGTGGAAGAGACGCCCTCGGTCGCGCTGACGCCTGCGCTCCGGCGGCGAATGGGCGAGGCCGCCGTCGCGGTGGCACGCGCCGCCGGGTACCGGAACGCGGGCACCGTCGAGTTCCTGCTCGACGGCACGGGCGATGCCGCCCGTTTCTACTTTCTCGAAATGAACACGAGACTCCAGGTGGAGCATCCCGTGACGGAGCAGGTGACCGGCATCGATCTCGTGCGCGCGCAAATCGCTGTGGCCGCTGGCGAGCGCCTCCCGTGGACGCAGGCGCAGCTCTCGCAGCGCGGCCACGCGATCGAGGTGCGGGTGTATGCGGAGGACCCCGCCCGGGACGATCTGCCGCAGGCCGGGCCGCTCCTGCTCTATCGCGAGCCGATGATGCCGGGGATTCGCGTCGACTCTGGCGTGGTCGAGGGCGCTGAGATCTCGGTGCACTACGATCCGCTGGTCGCAAAATTGATCGCCTCGGCCGACACGCGCGAGGCGGCGCGACGCCGTGCCATCCTGGCACTCCGGCGCTATCCCATTCTCGGCATCCGGACGAATGTGTCCTTTCTCCTCGCGCTGCTCGAACATCCGCGATTCGTGTCCGGCGAGCTCGATACCCGTTTTCTTGACAGCGAGGGAGAATCGCTTCGCGCGTCCCTCGATGGGGATGCGCCGCCGGAAGCGCTGGCGGTCGCGCGGGCCGCAGACGAGGCCATTCGTTCGAATGCACGGCCGGCGGTGCACGGCAACGATCCGTGGTCCGCGCTGAGGGACTGGCGCGGATGAGCAGCATGACGGTGACCCCGGTGAGCGATGGGGTCTATCGCGTCAGCGACGGCGCCCGGAACTGGATCGCGTACGCGGCGGGTCCGGCCGACGCGCGCTGGGTGTTCATCGATGGTCGCGTGTATGTCATCGACGCGGCGTCCCGCGGCATGCCGCGGCGGAAGAAGGGCACCGACGATCACGGTGCGCTGGCGGCACCCATGCCGGCAACGGTCGTCACGGTGAACGTGGAGCCGGGTCAACGCGTTGCCAGGGGCGACGTCCTCATCATGCTCGAGGCGATGAAGATGGAGCTCCCCGTGAAGGCGCCGCGCGACGCCACCGTAAAGGCAATCGCGTGCCGCGAGGGCGAGCTCGTGCAGCCAGGGTTCCCACTCCTGGAGCTGGAATGACCGGGTTCCCGCCGCGAATCCAGATTGTCGAGGTCGGCCCGCGCGACGGGCTCCAGAACGAGACCGCGCGCCTTCCGACCGCCGAGAAAATCGCTTTCGTCGATCGGCTCTCGGCCGCCGGACACACCGTGATCGAAGTGTCGGCGTTCGTCAGCCCGAAATGGGTTCCGCAGATGGCCGACGCCGCCGACGTGTTCGCCGGCATCCGCCGGCGGCCGGGCGTCCGCTATACGGCCCTCGTGCCCAATCTCGCCGGACTCGCGCGCGCTCGCGAGGCGGGTGTCGATGAAATCGCCATATTCGCGGCCGCATCCGAAACGTTCAGCCGACACAACATCAATCAGACGATCGAGGAATCCCTCGCCACATATCGGCAGGTCTGTCAGGAGTCGAGCGCGGCAGGTCTCCGGGTGCGAGGGTATCTCTCGACGTGCTTCGGTTGTCCGTTCGAGGGGGCCGTCGCGCCTTCGAGGGTGGCGGAGATCGCCGGACGCCTCTTCCATCTCGGCGTGTACGAGGTGGCCATCAGCGACACGATTGGCGTCGCGCATCCGGGCCAGGTGCCGGCGGTCGTCGGCGAGGTCGCACTGCGGGTTCCTGTGGCGAACCTTGCGCTGCATTTCCACGACACGCGGGGCACCGCGCTCGTGAACGTGTTCGCCGGGCTCGAGGCTGGGGTGACGACGTTCGATTCCTCCGCGGGGGGTCTGGGAGGATGCCCCTACGCTCCGGGCGCCGCCGGCAACCTCGCGACGGAGGATCTGCTCTACATGCTCGACGGGCTCGGCATTGAAACCGGCGTCGAGATGATGCGCGTCATGGAAGCGTCACGCGCGATCGAGCCGCACCTCGGCCACCCGCTTCCTTCGAGGATTGTCCAAGCCACAAAAAGTCACGAAAAACTAACCAACAAGCACACGAAGGACGCGAAGTAAACCTGTTGGTCTTTCGGCTTTCTTCGTGAGCTTCGTGATCTTCGTGGTTGAGAACGCCGTGGTGACGTGGCTACTGATCGCCGGTCGCGGCCGGAGCCGCGGAAGGATGGCTTGTCCCAGCCATTTCGTTCGCCACGCCCGTCAGCGGGGTTGGCGACTCGATCTCGCCCCTCTCCGCCGCCTGGAGCGCCATCACGACCTCCTCGAACGGGTGCATGTTGATGGCGTCGTAATCCGGTGGGCACCCGAATTCCCGCTGCTGGGGCGCCGTCGGATTGCCGAGCGTGACGCACAGGCCGCAGCCAATGCACAGATCGGCGCGAACCGCACACACCATCCGCTCATCCCGGTCGGGAACTTCGACAATGCAGCCGGCCACCGGGCAGGCGGCCTGACAAATCGAGCAGGCAAACGCGCCAAAACAACGATCCGGGTCGATCACGGCAATCGTCCGTGGCGGCTTCTTCCGCGGCCCGGACATCATCTTGGTCCACATGGCTCGGATTATACGGCATTCGGGCAGAATGGAAGCGCATGGCCCTCGACCCCGACACGGGCGCGCTCCTGATCGAGTTCGTGGAGAAGACCGCTCTCCTCCGCCGTGACATGCAGCACAAAGGAGAGCTCGAACGATATGCGGCGCGCCTCGCGCGGATGGAGCAGAAGCTCACCGCGCTCGCCGACCGGCTGGAGACGTCGGACCCCGAGCTCGCCAAAGCACTCCGCGCCGCATGGAAGATGCCGGCGCGCTCGCTGGCGTTTCGAAACGCGGAGCATCAGAAGAAACCTTAGGGCTCGGGGCCTGATTCTCCTGCTCTCCGGCACCCTTCGTAACCGCGCGGGAGATTCAGGACCGGGGTCCCCACCGCGCACGCTTGCGCGGTGGGGTGGAGGTGCCGAGCCCCAAGCCTCGAGCCCCGAGCCCTATCGATCCCAACTCTCCCGCGCCCACTGCAGAATCCGTTTGTTGGGCCAGTAGTTGATGATCCGGTCCTGCGGGATGCCCGCCAGCTTCGCGTGCGCCAGCGCAATGTCGATCGAGTCGAGCTCGGGATTGGAGTGAGCATCGCTGTCGAGCGCGAAGATGCACCCCTGAGCGAGCGCGCGGGCCGCGAGCTCGTAGTGCACATCCTGCCGGTCCCACAAGCCATCAATCTCGAGTGCGACCTGCCGGCGCGCGGCTGCCTGGAACACGAGATCCCAATTCGCGGAGATGCCCCGGCGCACGTTGTATCGGCGGCCCTGCGGATGCCCGAGCATGCACACGCCAGGCTGCGACACCGCGCCCACCATACGCCTGGTCTGGTCGTCGTTCTTCCTCAGGAGCGAGTGAGGCGAGGCGACCACGAACTCGAACCGCCGGAGCTCGTCGGCCGTCATGTCCACTGTCCCATCGAGCCGGATGTTGGCTTCGATCCCCTTGAACAGCCTGAAGCGCCGGCCGTACTTCGTATTGAGCGCATCAATCTCGGCATGCTGCCGCGACACTGCTTCCATCGTCATGCCGCGGGCAACGGCAAGGCCGTAGGAGTGATCCGTGATGCCGGCGCACGAGTGCCCGCGAACCAGGCACGCCTCGACAATCGACTCGAGCGGCTCCGCACCGTCGCTCCACAGCGAGTGCATCTGAAAGTCACCACGGTACCTGGCCCGCGACGGACTGCCACGCCGTGACAGGATTTCGCCGACGGCGGCGTGGCTCAGGAAGTGTTGCCGCAGGCCGCGCAGGCGGGCGACCTCCTGCTCCTGTCCGGCCTCGAGGACCGCACGTTCGACAAACGGCGAGCCGCCCTCATGAATCAGTTCCCGTGCAATCCGGTCGGTGGTCGGACCGATACCGGGAATGGCCTTGAACGTATTGGCCTCGACGAGCGGGGTGATCTGCCGGTCCAGACGCAGCACCGCCCTCGCGGCGCGTGTGTAGCCGAACGCGCGCGGCGTCTTACCCGCCAGATGCGCCAGGTCGAACAGCAGTCCCGCCAGGGACAGGTTGACGTCCATCGAAGGGCTTTCGTCGAGCCTGTATTATGTGAGCGGAATCATGGCAGACACGCAGACCGTTGGCCGCTATCGCATCCTCCGTCGGCTCGGAGAAGGAGGAATGGGAGTCGTGTACGAGGCCTTCGACGATCGCCTCGATCGCACTGTCGCATTGAAACTGATGCGCGAGGTGATTGGCGGCCCCGTCGGTGTCGAGCGGTTCTGGCGGGAAGCACGGGCCGCAGCCGCGCTCAACCACCCGCACATCTGTCAGATTCACGAGCTCGGCGAGGAGGCCGGCCGCCCGTTCATCGTGATGGAACGCCTGACCGGCGAGACATTGGGCGAGCGGCTCCTTCGCGGGCCGCTGCCCGCGCGAGACACGGCACAGATTGCGCTCGGTCTCCTGAGTGCGCTGCAGGCGCTGCACGAACGCGGCCTCGTGCATCGCGACCTCAAGCCGTCGAATGTGTTCCTGGCCACGCACGGCGTCAAGTTGCTCGACTTCGGCGTCGCGCACGGCGTCGACGCGCCGTCCCGGCCGCGACGGCCACGCGACTGACCGCTCCCCGGCTCATCGTCGGCACGAGCCATTACATGGCTCCGAGCAGATCACCGGCGAGCCGATCGACCGGCGTGCGGACCTCTTCGCCGTGGGCGCGATTCTGTTCGAATGTTTGACCGCCCAGTTGGCGTTTGGCGGCGATCAGCCGATGGCCGTCCTGCAGAAAGTGCTCAACGAACGACCGCCGGCGCTCGTTGGTTCGGCGCTCGTCACCTCGCTCGACCGGGTGATTCATCGGGCGCTCGCGAGGCGTCCGTCGGCGCGGTACGAGACGGCTCGTGCATGCCTGCCGCTATTGCGGCCTGCTGGACGCCTCCGTTGCCGCACACGAACCGAGTGGGCGCTGGCAACGCTCAGGAAAGTGGTCACCGAGGGGTTCTGCTGTTACCCCGCTTTTGCCCGGGATCCGTGGCTGGATCCGCTGAGGACGTCGTCCGCCTTCAACGAGCTCCTATCTCCTAACTCCTATCTCCCGCCACAACCAGGCCCGCCGCGAGCCGCTGCAGGTACGGCCAGATGTTGGCCGCGATGACTCTGGCGCCGGCAGCATTCGGATGAATCATGTCGCGCTGCAGCAGCTCCTCGTTGCCAAAGACGCCTCTCAGGAGGAACGGCACGAGCGGCACACCATACCTTTCCGCGAGCGACGGAAAGATCCGGTGAAAGTCCAGCGTGTACTGCCACCCGTACAGTGGCAGCGCGTCCATCCCGCAGAGCAACACCGACACGCGGCGCGCCTGCGCCGTCTCGATGATCTCTTCCAGATTGCGCCGCACCGCCGCTACGGGTGTGCCGCGAAGGCCGTCATTGGCACCGAGCGCGACGATCAGAATTTGAGGCCGCTCGTCGAGCGCGGCCCGGAGCCGCCGCACCCCGCCGGCCGTGGTATCGCCCGACACGCCATGGTTGACAACCGCAAAGGGAAGGCCGGATTCACGAAGCGACTGTTCGAGCAACGCGGGGTACGCCTGGCCGCGGGCAATGCCATGTCCAGACGTCAGGCTGTCGCCGAGCGCGACGATCTTCAACCCGTCCGCGGCCCGCGTCGTCGCGCTGGCCGCCGAGACACGCTCCGAACACGCGGCGGTCAGTGCGGCCGCGACACTCAGCATCAGCAGTCTGGGCATGAACACTCGTGTTAGTCCTTTTCACCTTCGACCTGCGCGGAGAGGTATCGCTCATACCCCATTTCCCTGATCTGGTGGTGCTGGGCCTCCAGCCAGTCCACGTGATCCTCCTCGTCCTTCAGCAGTTTACGGAAGAGATCGGCGGACGTATCGTCGGCATTCTCGCGGGCGATCTGGATGGCCTTGTTGTACATCGCCACCGCATTGAGCTCGAGCTTGAGATCGGCGCCGAGCTGGTCCTTCACCGCCTGGCCCACAGTAAGGGGGAGATATTCCATCTTCGGCGTCGCGTCGAGGAACAACAGCCGCTCGATGAGTACCTCGGCGTGCTTCATCTCGTCAATCGCCTGCTTCTTGATGTACGCGCCGAGCCGGTGGTACCCCCAGTTGTGACACATCTCCGCGTGCAGGAAGTACTGGTTGATGGCCGACAGCTCCTCCCGAAGCGCTTCATTGAGCTGAGCGATGACTTTGTCGTTGCCGCGCATTCCGCCGCCTCCTTCGCGGTGCTACGTTCGTCGCAGCCGCCTTGCCATCGTAACATCAGGAAGCGACTCGGAAATCAATTCATCTGCATCGGCGGGCCGCACGTCTGGAGGACTTATGGCGCGACGTTCCTCGACACAACCCCCCCGTTCGCGGACATCCGGGCACAACGGAGAGATTCCCCGCCGGCCCCTCGGGACAGTCGGCGATCAGGTTTCCGCGCTCGGCCTCGGCGGATATCACCTCGGCACCGTCAAGAGCGAGCGCGAGGCCGTCCGCATCGTCCACGCCGCGATCGACGCCGGCATCACGTTCATGGACAATGCGTGGGAGTATCACGACGGCCGCAGCGAGATGCTGATGGGCAAGGCCATCGCCGATCGGCGCGAACGTGTGTTCCTGATGACAAAGCTCTGCACGCATGGACGCGGCAAGCGTGAGGCGATGCGGCAGCTCGAACAGTCGCTGAGGCGGCTCAAGACGGATTTTCTGGATCTCTGGCAGATTCACGAGTGCGTGTACTACGACGATCCGAAGCATCACTTCATGCCGAACGGCGCCGTTGACGCGCTCGTGCAGGCCAGACACGACGGCAAGGCGCGGCTCATCGGCTTCACGGGCCACAAGGATCCCGCGATCCACCTCGAGATGCTCTCGCACGACTTCCCGTTCGATACGTGCCAGCTCCCGTTGAACTGCTTCGACGCCTCGTTCCGTTCCTTCGAGCGGGAGGTTCTGCCCGAACTGCTGCGGCGCGGCATCGCGCCTATCGGGATGAAGAGTCTCGGGGGCGACGGCCGCATGGTGAAGAAGAGAGCCGTCACCGCCGCGGACGCCCCGCGCTACGCGATGAGCCTTCCCGTGGTGACGACCGTCAGCGGGATCGACTCGATGCGCGTGCTGCGCCAGAATATCCACATCGCGACCCGTTTCACGCGCATGTCGCCGCGCGAGATGGAGGCGCTGCGCCGCCGCGTGCGCGACGCGGCCGACGATGGGCGGTTCGAGCTGTACAAGACGACCGCGCAGCACGAGGGGCCGGTCGGGAGGGAGCAGCACGGGTATCCGACGGATGAGGAGATCTGCGCCTAGCCTCCCACGAGCAGGTGCTCGAACCTCACGCCGGCCTCCCTTCGTCGCCCCCGCTTCTCCAGCACGAGGCGCTTCATCAGCGGCGGGCCATCGTAGAGCGGCGTGCCTGGTTCGCCGCCCGACAGTGAGGACGTCGTCACATAGAGATCGGACACGACACCCGCCCGGAGGAGCCAGGTCGCGGTACGGCGGCCGCCGACGACTGACAGCACCCCGATACCTCGCGCATGGAGCTCGCGCATCCCGCGGACAGCATCGAGCGGCTCACCGGCGTCGACGACCTCCACCCAGGGTTTGTCGCGCAACCGGTCGCGGAGGCGCGGCGCGGAAGCCGTCGCGGCAAGCACGATCGTGCGCAGGGACGGCTCGTTGAACATCAAGGCGCGATCCATGTTCAACTCGCCGCGCCCGGTGACGACGATTTGAGCAGGATGTCGGGGGCGGCCGAGCGCGCCTCGGAGCGCCACGAGCTCGGGATGCCACACGGAGAACACCAGGTCGTCCTCGCGCGCCGTCGTCGCGCCCGCCAGCACGCCGTTGGCATCGACACGCGAGAGCCCTTCATAGATCACGTGTTTGTCGGTGTCGCCGCCTCCGAGCGTCCCGGGATCGTCGGCACCCGTGTGGCCTTCGAGCGATTGCACGAAGACAACGCTGACGATCGGTACCTCGGACATGGGCGCCACCGCCGAATGGAAGAACCATCCATCGAAGAGCCGGCGCGTGAAGACGTTGCCGACCGGAATCAGTCTTTTTGTCCCGGCATCCTCGCGGACGGTTTCGAACCCGTCGAGATGAGCCGCGAGCGCCGCCTCGGTCTTTCGCCGGGCGTGCGCGTCGAAGCGCGGCGTGCTCATTTATCCCCGCATCTCGCTTGAGTCCACCATTGGAACTCACACGGAGATCAGGGAGATCAAGGAGAAAATCTAGCTCCCTGATCTCCCCGAACTCCCTGTAGATTCTGGATTGAAATGAGCTCCAGTCTAGATCCGGCCAACCGGGCGACGGCACTGCACATCGCTGGTGGCTATTTTGCACACACGCGGGTCGGAGCACAGCTATGCGACGCGTTCTGCTTATTCTTGGTCTTCTCCTGACAACCACCCGGGTCAACGCCGACGAACTTCGCCTTGCCAACGGCGATCGCTATACCGGCGAGGTGATCTCGCTCGACGCCGGTAAGTTGAGGTTCAAAACCACTCACGGCAACCTCGAGATTCCCTGGACCGATGTCATGAGCCTCACGGTTGATGCGCCCGTTCTCGTCCGGGTCGACCCGTCGGTCGCGCCGACATCCATGACGGGGCCGATCCAGACGACGGGGGTCATCGCGCTCAGCCGTCCCACACGGCCCCTGGTGGTGACCGGTGGCGCCAATACCGGCTTCCTGACCACCGGGGGCAATACCCAGATCGACAGCCTGCGGGTGGATGGCGACGTGACCGCTCGCGCCTCGGCCAACCGCTATACGTTCGCAGGCGCGGTGAACCACGCGAAGAATCGTGATCTTGAAACCGCGCGCAACTGGACGTTCGCCGCTCGCTACGATCGGTTCCTCACGACACGGCTGTTCGTGGACGCCGATGGCATCCTTACCAACGATCGCTTCCGCTCCCTCGACCTGCGGACGGCCGTCGGCGGCGGCCTCGGGTACCAGATTGCGGACACTCCTGTCGTGAAGCTCAGCGCGGACGGCGGGCTCGGCTACGTGAACGCGAACTTCGACAGCGCGCCCGACCAGAGCTATGGGGCCGTCCGCGAAGCCGTGAAACTTGATGTCTTCGTTGTCGGAACGCGCGCCGTGCTCTTCCATCGGGAAGATGGGTACTTCGGCGTCACCGGCGGGGGGGACAATCGCTTTGTGAGGATGCAGAACGGCGTGCGCTTCGGTCTCGTCGGCGGCCTGGTCGCGACCGCCCAGCTCGACCTCGATTACGACGCCTCCCCTGCGCCCGGCCACCGGAACACCGACCGGACGTTTGCCCTCACCTTCGGCTATCGGTTCTGACGCGCCCGGCACTCCACGTACGCAGGCCGGTTCTGTAGACCCGGCCGGGGCCGCATCTAACCAGTCAAGGGCTCTGCCCTTGATATCCGGGCAGAGCCGGGGTCCC